>VBKY01000631.1 GCA_005879255.1 Deltaproteobacteria bacterium | reverse complement strand
AGCGAGATCATATTTCCTCGATTCATCGATCAGCGCGTACTGAAAGACCCAGCCGACGCCGCTGGCATCCGGTCCTAATGTCGGAGTAACGCCACGGGGCAGGCGACCGCTCGTCTGATTCAAATATTCGAGAACGCGGCTTCTGGCCCAGTAGATATCTGTGCCGTCTTCAAAAATAATGTAAATGTAAGAGTAGCCGAAGTCGGAAAAGCCGCGCACAGATTTTACTCTGGGAGCGGAAATCATAGTGGTCACGATCGGATAAGTTACCTGATCTTCGATGATGGTCGGATTTCTCCCCATCCAGGGCGTATAGACGATCACCTGCACGTCGGAGAGATCGGGTATGGCATCCAGAGGCGTGTTCTTTAGTGCCCACAATCCCCAGGCGCTGAGAAAAATAACCATGAGAAAGACGAGAAATTTGTTTCTCGCGCTTCCTTCGATAATTTTTTCGATCATAAATTAGCCCGCTTTGCTGTATGGCGTATGGCTCGCTCGCGGTGCTCGCTTTATGGCTTATGGGCTTAAGAAAGCTCGCATACGCCCGCTCTAAAGTGCATGGTGCGCCAATCGCTATCACTTCAACGTCGCTTTGAACGCGTTGATTCTCTTGCTTAACAACTCGCCGTCCCGCTTGATCTGCTCTAGCTCGTCGTTGGAAATATACCCTTGTCTTTTGGCAAGAAAAAAACATGCAACCGTTTCAAAGGTCGAACCAAGAGCTAAATCAAGAAAGCGAGAGAAGTCCCGTTTCGTTCCTCTTCCTGAACCCTCGGCGATATTCAGAACTACCGAATTGGCAGCCCTGCGGGACTGGGACGTAAGGTCGAACCTCTCTTCCGCGGGAAATTTCTTGACCATTTCATGAACGCTGACTGAAAAATCTACAGCAACGTGGAAGATTTCTAGTCCTTCAAAGCGAAACGCCATGTTCGTTCTCGTTTCTTGGTATATAGCCTGGGGCCTATGGCTCGCTCGTGCAACGCTCGCTTTATGGCGGGCTATAAGCCATCCGCCATATGCTATTTGCCATCTGCAGCCGTCAGCTTGAACTTCTCTTGAATTTCCTTCTGACCCGGCCTCCGGGCAGTGACCGTCACGTCCCATGTGCCCGCCATTGCGAGATTCGCTTTGGTCTCGTAGATGCCGTCTTTTGAGTGTTTGCCTTCCGCTTTTGAAAGCACCATGCCCGGCATCGCCATCGTATACTGGAACGATATTTGAGCGTCGGTCACGGGTTTGCCGCTCTTGTCGATAACCTTAAGCCGCAAAATATTCTCACCTGGCTTGGTCTTCTCGGGTTGAGTCGAGAGGGTGAGGGTCAAATCTCCCACTTTCTTTTCCGTCGGACCGGCTTTAGTGGGCGTGTCCATCTTCATGCCTTCCATGCCCGCCATGCCGGCCATCGCGCCCATGGCCTCGCTCAAACGGCTCTCCGAATCCAACAAAAACGCCGAGCTCGCGGCGATCTTTTCGCCTTCCTTAAGGCCTGACAGTACTTGATAAAAGCCTTCCATCTTTGTGCCGACCTTTACTTCTTTAGCTTCGTAATGGCCGTCGCCCTTATCGATGAAAACGATTTTTCTCGTTCCCGAGTCCAATACGGCTTCCTCCGGCACGCTCAGATGTGTTTCGCCTGGAATCTTAATCTCCGCGTTGACGTACATTTCCGGTTTGAGCTTGTAGCCGGGATTCGGGTGCTCCAAACGCACCTTCACGGTGCGCGTCTTTTCATCCAAATACGGATAGATGTAAGACACGCGCCCTTTGAACGATTCTCCGGGAGAATAGGAAAGTGAGATATCGGCTCGCTGGCCGATCTTGATGAACGGAATATCGCTCTCGTAAACGTCCACATTGACCCATATGTTCGAAAGATCGGCGATCGTGTAAAGCTCTTTTTCGCCCATCACCTTCATTCCTTCATTGATATCCTTCTTGATGACAAAGCCGCTGTAAGGAGAATAGATGGTCAGGGTCTTTTGCGCCTCGCCTTTTTGTTGGAGATCGCGCAGTTGCTGTTCGGAAATGTCCCAAAGCGCAAGCCTGGTTTCACTTGCCGCCACTAACGAAGAAGCGCCGGTTTTCACCTCTGGAATGGAGCTTGTCGCCAGGCTTTCGTAATTCTTTTTCGCCATCAAATACTCGCTCTGCGTAGCGACAAGATCGGGACTGTAAATCGTAAACAGAGGCTGTCCTTTGCCAACGAACGCCCCCGTCGAGTTGACGTAAAGCTTGTCGACCCAGCCGTCCACTTTGCTATACACTTGTCTCACTCTGCTCTCGTCGTAGGTGACAGTGCCGACGGCGCGAACAGTTTTGTTCAGCGTTTTCGCTTCGACTAGGGCGGTCCGCACTCCCATGAGCTGTTGCATCTGGGGGCTCACCATCGCCGTGCCAGGCGCCATGTTCATACCCGTCATTCCAGGCATGTCGCTCATGCCCTTCTTTCCTGCCATATCGCCGCCCGACTGTTGCCCGGTGCCCATCTGTTGATGGACTTTGCTTTGTCCCCAGAAATAGCCGGCGGCGAATATCGCGCCGCTGAGTACGATCACGCCAATGATTTTGAAAGTGTTTGGTGTTGCCATTTGCATCTCCCTTCGTTGTTCAGTTCTTCACCGGCCGCGGGAGGGTCACTCCTACGGCTTTTTCTATGTCCACTATGCTTTGTTCATGCTCGACCAGCGCTTTGTAATAACCGAGTCTTGCCTCGCGGATAGTTCTCTGTGCGTCCAGCATCGTCACAAAGTTGACTTGACCGGTTTGGTAAGCAGCGACTGTTGCCTCGAAAGACTGCTGGGCTTGCGGCAGCAGGGCGTCTTGATACAAGGATATGGATTTCTCCGCCGCGCGCGCTCTAGCAAACATCTCCTGCACTGCAAGCAATGCACCGTTCT
>VBKY01000233.1 GCA_005879255.1 Deltaproteobacteria bacterium | reverse complement strand
GTTTCGCTTTCGCTTCGATCTCAGCTTTCTCTTTCTCGCTCTTGACCGGTCCCCGCAGCGTGACGGTCCCATGATTCGTGATAATCTTCACATTCTTGGCGTTAGTGGAAAGAGAATCATCCGCGGTAACGGCTTGTCTTATATTTTGACTAATCGTTCGATCTGCTTCGTTCTCAGACTGATCCCCGGCAGTCTTTGTCTGATCATTACGGTCTCGCACATTGCGGCCGGAGTTGTCCGGCTCTACGGCGGTTTGAGAAACTTGTGTGTCCTCAGACCGATTCTTCGAACAACCGACGATCAGGACCGTTGAAAGCAGCAAGACGATGATAGTTTTCATTCAACCCTCCTTGCAATCTAAATTCTATCGCGCAAGTAACATGCCATGCCGGCAGCAACTAATTTACAAACGATTCAAGCACCACCCGAACACCGCTCGTCCTAAAAGCGAGAGTCTGCATACTAAAAACTTCTCATATCTAGGGCGCTTCTCGCGCGGAAGATCGACAAGCTACAGATTTAGATCGAGACTTCTTTCACGGTGTGTAATCCGCGTTGGTTGCATCGTAGCGCTTCGCGGTCTGGTCGAGAATGGATGGATCAATCGACTGATGGCCGGATTCCTCGTACGAGTTCTTGCAACTTATTAACGCAAAATCGGGACAGGATAAGAACGCTCATTGTCCCACAGGTGTTTCTACTGCGATTTCTGTATTTTTAATCGTCAAAGATCCGATCTCTTCGGCGTACTGCCACGATGCCTGTTCTTAAGTCTTCTTGGCGGCGGCCTTACTCTTTTCAGTCGCTCATTCTATCTGGTGTAGCCTTGCAGTTGGGTCCGGTATTACTCGATTCTCGGCTTTCATTACTCGATCCAAGCGCCAAGCGGCTGCTACTACAAGTGCCGAGAAATGAAATATCTGCAAGAAGAAAATCGTGGGCCTATTTCTTGCACTACCTCAAAGAGTTCCGAAGACATCTAAGAGAGCATCTAAGTCGAGATGGATAAATTTAGAAATATAACACTCACGGAGGAGAAAGTATGGAAACGTCACGAGAGCAGCTGACGGGACAACGACGCGGACAGAACGGCGATGCGCAATTCTCGGAGCCTCTTGAAAGGCGTGGCGAATGGAACGGTCAAACTGCCCAGTCGGCGGCGAAAAGATATTGGAACCAAGTAAAACCAAGTGCCCTCATAAACGGCAATGAACAGCAGCTCGCGTGCAGCCTCGGTTGGTTCAGTATCGGTCTCGGCCTCACCGAAGTCCTCGCGCCGCGAGCTCTCGAGAGATTTCTCGGCATTAAGCACCAGGGATTATTAATACGGCTGATGGGTTTGCGCGAGATTGCGTCCGGAGTCGGCATACTAAGCCAGAGCCGGCCGACGAGGTGGCTTTGGGCGCGGGTCGGCGGCGATGTTCTAGACATTGCCGGCTTGGGTTTGGTTCTAGATTCAGCTACCGCCAAGCCGGCCAATATCGCTGTTGCCGCGGCGGCTGTCGCGGGTGTTACAGCCTTAGATGTTTGCTGCGCTCAAGAACTTAGCCGAATCGATGGCATGCCGGCAGAGACTCAGGTCGTCAGGGTAAGAAAGTCGATTCAGATCAACTGTTCACCCGAACAAGTGTATCGGTTCTGGCGCAACTTCGAAAATTTGCCCCGGTTTATGAGCAACTTGGAGTCGGTTAAGACTATCGGCGACAGGCGATCGCATTGGGTGGCCATCGGTCCTGCCGGAAAGCGGATCGAATGGGACGCAGAAATAGTTGAGGAGCAAGAAAACGAGCACATCGCCTGGCGCTCTCTCGAGGGCGCGGACGTGGAGAATTCCGGCTCCGTTCGATTCGAGGGAGCGCCTGGAGGACGCGGCACGTTTCTCAAAGTGCAGATTCAGTACAGCCCGCCGGGCGGCGCATTGGGAGCGAGCTTTGCCAAACTATTCGGTCGCGCCCCCGAACAACTGGTGCACGAAGACTTGCACCACCTAAAACAAGTCATCGAAGCTGGCGAAATCATCACGACCGAAGGTCAGCCTGCTGGCCGCGCGAGCAGCACATCGTTGAAATACGATCGGACAATAAGACGCCAAGCAACGTCGACTTCGGCTTAAGGGATCTCGTCCCATTCAAGAGGAGAACTGTGATGAAGGCTAACTGCTGGTACGGCAAACGCGATGTGCAAGTGGTGGATGTTCCTGATCCCAAGATTCTCAACAGCCGCGATGCAATAGTAAAAATCACCTCGACCGCAATCTGCGGCTCCGATTTGCACCTATATAATGGTTTGGTTCCGACCATGGAGAAAGGCGACATCCTTGGTCATGAGTTTATGGGCGAAGTGGTCGAGATTGGAAGTGAGGTTAAAAATGTGAAAAACGGTGACCGAGTGGTAGCCGCCTTTCCGATTTCATGTGGTAACTGCTTCTTCTGTCAACGCGAATTGTTTTCACTCTGCGAGAACTCGAACCCGAACGCGTGGATTGCGCAGAAAATTTTCGGGCATTCGCCCGCCGGCATCTACGGATATACGCATATGCTCGGTGGTTTCGCCGGCGGGCAGGCCGAATATGCCCGCGTTCCGTTTGCCGATGTCGGTACAGTAAGGATTCCGGACGGTTTGGCGGACGAGCAGGTTTTGTTTCTTTCGGACATTTTCCCGACCGGCTATATGGCAGCGGAGAATTGCAACATTCAACCGGGCGACACCATTGCAGTGTGGGGTTGCGGACCTGTCGGACAGTTCGCGATGAAAAGCGCGTATCTGTTAGGAGCGGAGCGCGTCATCGGCATTGATCGATTCCCTTATCGATTAAGAATCGCTCAGGAAAAGACTGGAGCGGAGATCATCAACTACGAGGAGTGCGAGGTATTCGAGACACTGATGAATGGAAGCTCACCTACCGGGCGCGATTGGCGCTTATGACCGGGTAAAGCAAGCTATGATGTTGGAATCGGATCGGCCGCATGTTTTACGCCAAGCGATCATAGCTTGCCGCAAGGGAGGTACCGTCTCGATACCCGGCGTCTATGGCGGATTCGACGACAAAATTCCGCTCGGCGCTCTGATGAACAAAGCACTGACGGTCAAAACCGGGCAAACACACGTACAGCATTACTTCGGCCCACTGCTCGAACGGATTCGGAACGGCGAGATTGATCCGAGCTTCGTCATCACACACCGGCTACCGCTTGAAGATGCGCCGAAAGGATTCGATGCGTTTCTCAATAAGCAGAATGACTGTCTAAAAGTGGTGCTGAAACCATAACAGGGCAGATACGGTCTGCGCTGAGCCACCGCTCATCGAAGTGGGTCCGTAAGCTTTACGCCGTACGCAATAAACAAGGCTCATTGAAAAGATGTTCAGTCACACAAACGTACCCACGGGACAAGGCGCAAGAGTAAGAACGACAAATAACATTATCGGTAGGTGAACTCCGCCGTCGACATACCATTGTCGGCGGTTTCCTTCGCAATTACATTGAGTCCCATNCATTGGTTATTGCCGGCTCACTTTGGGGATCCGGCTGCGGAATACGATGCGGTCCGAAACCATGTAGGGATGCTCGACCTCTGCCAGCGTAATCTCTTGCGCTTCACCGGACATGACCGGACTGCTTTCATAAATGGCACACTCTCCAACGACGTCAGCGCATTGACTGCTGGCCGAGGCTTGCATGGGACTTTTTTGGACCTTGACGGTAGGGTTCTCGCCGACGCGAGAATCTTTTGCGCCGCGGATTTCCTTCTCGTTGACATTCCCGAGCCGCGCAAAGAAAACATACTGCGGCACCTGCAACACCATCTCGCTGGTGGCGAAGTTGAAATCGAAGATCTCTTTGCCGATTTTGCGTTGCTATCAGTGCAAGGTCCCCGTGCCGAACGGCTCATCGCGGAGGCCGCGCCAACGAACGACCTTTCTTCGCTGGATTTGGCCCATATGCAGGTCACGATTGCCGGCAGCAATGTGACTCTGATCGTAGTGACCTACGGTGCTGAGCGAGGTTATGATCTGATTATACCAGTGGCCGTATTGTCGGATGTCGTTTCGCGCGTTGAGGAAGTGGGAAAGCGATGGTCTCTTTCTTGGGTCGGCACGGAAGCACAGGAGATGTTGCGCATTGAGACGGGCATTCCCCTCTACGGGGTTGACATTACCGAGGAAAATTCTCTGTTGGAAACGGGCCAGGACCGATGGGTCAATTTAAATCGGCGTCTCTGCGGTTTCGTTCTGCAAAGCAAGCACACCGTTCAGGCAGGCGCTAAGGTCTACAATGGCGAGCTCGAGATTGGCACCATTACTAGCTGTAGCTTCTCACCGCATACAGATTCGGCCGTTGCTCTCGGTTATATACGACGGGATTATCTCGTTCAGAGAACGCGCGTGATGATTCGACACGGCGGAAAATCATTAGAGGCAATGGTTTCATTCCTGCCGATTTACTAGCCAGCCCTTATTTTGGTGTGCTTTTAAGCATCCCTGCGGCTTAGTCATTGGCAAGTATGATCGTTCGCATCTACGCGGTGATCTCTCGGTTGTGACCAAAAAGATTAAATGGTTTGGCGTCCCCGACGGGATTTGAACCCGTGTTATCGGCGTGAAAGGCCGGTGTCCTGGGCCGAGCTAGACGACGGGGACGTATTGGTGAGCCGTGCCGGATTCGAACCGGCGACCCTCTGCTTAAAAGGCAGATGCTCTACCGCCTGAGCTAACGGCTCGCTAGCGGAATCAAAGCATTACTAAATAACGAGATTACCCTGCTAAGTCAAACATTAGGGGACGATTCGTTCGCGCTGCGGGGATTGAATTTGACACCCTTACCGTTGTTTAGGATCTAAAATATCGCGCAATCCATTACCCAGGGTATTAAACGACAGAATGGTGAAAAATATCGCTGCGGCTGGAAAGGCGATCACGTGCGGATAACTGCGCATGGCGCGGTAGCCGTCTTGCGCCAGCGTACCCCAGCTGGTGCCCCACGAACTATAGGGATCGTTGATGCCGATGCCGATGAAACTAAGCGTGGATTCCGCCAAGATGGCGGACGGTATGCTAAATGTAAGCGTTACGATGATCGGGCCGACAATATTCGGTAGGATGTGAAGCAGGAGGACTCTGCGGCGCGAGGCGCCAAGAGCTGTGGCGCTTTCGACGAACAGAAATTCTTTTGCCTGAAGCACTTGTCCGCGCGCGACTCGGGCGAAGCGCACCCAGGTAACCAGCCCTAGAGCGACCAAGAGACCGCCGATGTTTCTACCGAATACGAGTGAAAGCAGGATGAATATCAGCATGTCGGGCAGTCCGTAAAAAATATCGACGACGCGCATCATAAAATGATCCCAGTTGCCTCCCTTGAACCCTGCGATGAGGCCGTAGGCCGTTCCGATCACCAATGCGATCAGAGCGGTTCCCAGACCGACCGTCATGGACACGCGCGCTCCATAGAGCACGCGCGTCAGTAAATCACGTCCAAGACCGTCGGTGCCCATCCAGTGAGCCCAGCTGGGCGATTCCAATAAAATTCTCTCTTCAAGCCCGCCGACTCCGTAGGGGGAAATCCACGGCGCGAGAAACGCTGAGAGCAATACGATCGCGACAAACGTCGTACTGGCCCCAAGCAATGGGCTTACGTAGCTTGGCTGGGTATTCGGATCAGCGTTCATGCGACGACAAGATCAGTGAGTTCTGATTCGCGGATCGACATAGCTATATAAAACGTCGACGAGAAAATTAGCCGCGACCAGGATTGCCGTGTAAACCAGCGTCACGCCCATAATCAGGGGATAGTCGCGATCCGTGACTGCAGTGATGAAAAACCGTCCCATGCCGGGAATTGCGAAGACAAACTCCACGACGAATGATCCGGTGAGGAGCGCCGCTACGAGAGGTCCCATGACGGTCAGAACCGGAATCAAGGAATGGCATAGAGCGTGTTTCACCACCACAGTCGACTCTCTGAGTCCCTTGGCGCGCGCCGTGCGGACGAAATCTTCACCGAGAGTATCGATCAGAGTGGAGCGTAGTAAAGCGGCAAGATAAGCCGCCGGCGCGGCCCCGAGAGTCATCATCGGCAGGATCGCGCTACTCCACTGATCCCAGCGCGCGGCGTAAAGCCAGCCGAGCTTGAGCGCGATGGCCCAAATGAGTAATGCACCCAGAATAAAATTCGGCAGCGAGATGCCAAGCGTCGCCAGCAACATACAAAACCGGTCGATGACGGAGTTACGGTAATAGGCCGCAAGCAAACCCGTCGGGAACGAGATCAATAGGGCGAAAAGAACGGCCAGCCCGCCGAGCAAAGCCGATGTCGGCAGAGTGTCGGCGATGATCTCGGTGACCCCGCGATCGAGATATTTGTACGAAGGGCCAAAGTCGCCCTGGGCGATTCCCACTAGGTAGCGGAAGTACTGCTGCCAGACCGGCTCATCAAGATGGTATTTGGCTTCGAGATTGGCGATGACTTCCGGCGGCAGCTTTCTATCGCTGTCGAAAGGACCGCCGGGCGCGACTCGCAAGAGCAGAAATGTCAGCGTGGCGACGATCCAAAGAACAATGATGCCGTGGAGCAGACGTTTCAGCAGTAGGGGAATCATCGAACTGTAGAAAATTGATCGTGGAGCACTTTGATTGTCATGCTGAACCTGTCGAGCCAAGCACTCGTAAGCGTGAAATTCGAAGACCAGATCCTTCGCGATGCTCAGGATGACACACGAGATGCTTCGTTCTGCTGAAGATCAAGGTCGTTGCTTGCCTTGATAACTTGCCGCCGGCAATTCGGATGAAACCAAATTAGGTTACTGATTTGCCGCGTTTTTCCAGTGCTAAGTAAAATCCGTCTTTGCGCACGTAGATCTGACTACAGTCTTTCCGTTGGGTCAACTCTCGCAACAAAGTGAGCAGCGGGTTCCGCGTGTCGCTGTACTGCTTCGGCGCGCCGGCCGCGCGCATGGCAGCGACATCATCGTTGCCGACGACGTAGCGCATCAACAATTCATCATCGCTGAGACTTGGGCCGCCTAATTTCTCGCGCAACTCTTGTATGGTCGGCTGAGGCGGGTGCCATTTGGCGAACTCCTTGGCCCGCGGTCGGTCGAGTATTTTCGTTTTCACGTCTCGCTCGACTTCAGAAGCCGCCTCTTTGCCCCAAAATCCGGCAGCGTACTGGATCACTTGATCCGTCACCTCACCATAGCGCTCGCCCTTGATCACGTTGATCGCTGCTTGGCTGCCAACGAACTGCGATAACGGCGTAACCATGATCGGATAGCCTAAGTCTTTGCGGACTCGCACGCATTCTTCCAGCACTTCGGGCAAACGATGCAGCAACCCCAGGTTCTTAAGCTGGAAGTGTAAATTAGAGATCATGCCGCCGGGAACTTGGTGGACATACTGGCTGTAGTCGTATTCCACCGGCGCGCCCATCGGCATGTTCTCGCGTTTTGCGAAAAACGTCAGGTCTTTATCGACCGATTTGAGCGCTTGCTCGTCGATGACCGCTGAGTAGCCCAAGGCGCGGGAGTTTTGCGCGACATTGAACACGGAAGGATTGGACGATGCGTTTGCCAGCGGCGGCACCGAGGTGTCGATGAGCTCGACGCCTAGTTTGATCGCTTCGAGCGCGCACAGGGGGCCGAGACCGGTGGTGCAATGGACGTGAAGCTCCAGCGGAAATGTCGGGGCCTCGCGTTGCATCACTTTGATTAGGGCGACAGTGCGTTCCGGCGTGAGCAAGCCGCCCGGATCCTTAAGACAAATGAAATCCGGCTTGAGCGCTGCGGCCTCGCGGGCTTTGCGGGCGTAGTATTCATCGGTATGCTTCGGCGACACAGAGAAGATTAGATTGAGAACCGTGAAGAGACCGTTGCGCTTGGCTCGGGTGACCGATTTTTTCCAACCGGCCGGATCATTGGATGGATTCGAAATCCGCAGTTGTTTGATGCCGTTGGCGACCATGCGTTCGAACCATAGATCATTTACCGCGTCGGGAGTGAGCTCAAAGGCGCTGAGGCGCTCGGAGCCGATGGCCCGGAGCGGGGTCCTGGTAATTTTCTTTGCGACCAGGCGCATGCGCTCGAAGGGATCCTCGCGGAGTTCCCTGACGCACTTCTTGATGTGGCTGGAAGCGATCAGCTCGATCGCTTGAAAGCCGGCGTTGTCGATACGATCGGCCACGACCAGCATCATGCCGGTGCGCATGTTCTCGGCCCATAGACTCGCCTGGCCGTCGCGCAGAGTCGTGTCAACAAATTTCACTTCGCTCATGATCGACCTTTCGGAATATTTAACCGCAGAGAACGCAGAGGTTGCAAAGTATTCCTGGCCAAATGCAACATCAAGGCGTTGGTGCGGCGGAGTACTCTTCCAGCTTCTTTTCGAGCCAACGCGTGTTGACCCTGCCGAGACGGTAATCGCTATCGCCAACCACAGCTTCTAAAAACGGGATGAGCGTGTCGATGCCGCTGACATGAAATTCATGCAAGGCGCGCTTGGTTTCATTGGCGGCCTGATCTCTCGTGCTTGCGTGAACGATCAATTTGGCCAGCAAGGAATCGTAATAAGGCGGCACGAAATAACCGGAATAGCAGTGGGTATCGAGCCTGATTCCTGGACCTTGCGGCGCTTGCCATGTCGAGATCAGTCCAGGGCAAGGGCGAAAACCATGTTGCGGTGACTCCGCGGTGATGCGGCATTCGATAGCGTGCCCGGTAAATTTGATATCCGATTGCTTAAACGGCAACGGCTCGCCGCGCGCGATCAGGAGCTGTTGAGCGACCAGATCCACGCCGGTGATCATCTCGGTCACCGGATGTTCGACCTGAATGCGCGTGTTCATCTCGAGAAAATAAAAATCCGCCGTATCGTTGTCATAAATAAACTCGATCGTGCCGGCGCTGCGGTAGCCGATGCTGCGCGCCAGCGTTGCGGCGGCATGACAAATCTCGGCGCGGACTTGTGGAGACACCGCGTAGGCGGGCGCTTCTTCGACGATCTTTTGGTGGCGCCGTTGCAGCGAGCAGTCGCGCTCGCCGAGATGGATCACGTTGCCATGTTGGTCGCCGAGGATCTGTACCTCGATGTGGCGGGCATTCCCGACATATCGTTCCATGTAAAGCGTGTCGTTGCCGAACGCGGCGCGCGCCTCGGCCGCCGCCGTGCGAAACGTGTTCTCCATTTCATGGGCATTCGAAACGAGCTTGATACCCCGGCCACCGCCGCCGGCCGACGCTTTGAGCAGCAGCGGGTAGCCAATTTGTTGCGCCAGCTGCGCTGCTTCGTGAGGGTTCCGCGCCTGATCCGAACCGGGAACCAGCGGCACGCCCGCGGCGCGGGCGATCTTTCGAGCTTCGAGCTTGTCGCCCATCATCGTGATGTTCTCTGCGCTGGGGCCGATAAAAGTGATTTTGTTGTCGACGCACGCTTGCGCGAGCGCCGGCCGTTCCGAGAGAAATCCGTAGCCGGGATGAAGGGCGTCAGAGCCAGTACCTTGAGCGGCGGCGATCAAGTTCTCGACCTTCAAGTAGCTGTCACTGGAACGCGCGGGGCCGATGCAAACGACGCGATTGGCGATCTTCGCCGCCATGCTTTCGCGATCCGCATCAGAAACCGCGGCGACAGTCTCAATGCCCAAACGCTGGCACGCCCTAATAATGCGAACGGCGATCTCACCTCGGTTGG
The DNA here is from genome assembly GCA_005879255.1 of Deltaproteobacteria bacterium. Next base: position 4,857 of record VBKY01000233.1, on the reverse strand, counting down.
CGACCAATACTCGCGTGACGCTCATGAATTCTCCGGAAAAAAGGCCAACATCTCGGTTGTTATGGACATTGTGGATTTCGGAATCCTCAAGTAGAGCGGGTTTGAAACCCGCCCCTACCAAATTTCAGTGTTCGCGGAATGACTGCGAGGGTGCTTTGAATTCTTAAGGTCACACGAAACAGGGACGTTAGACGGTTGCGGCGAGGTTTACGGTTTGACGATGAAAAGCGTCTGGCCGAACTCGACAAACTGGCCGTTTTGCGCGACGACTTCCACGATAGTGCCGGCGACCGTGGCGCGCACGCTACTGAAGACTTTCATGACTTCGATCAAGCCGACGGTGGTATCTTCCGTAATCTGTTGGCCGACTTTAACAAACGGCGGGGCACCGGGCTCGGGAGCCACGTAGAACGTTCCTAGCAATGGCGCGGTGATCGGCCGCATACCTTCGGGAATCGCCACGGGCTTGGCTGCCTGGGCCGCTGGGGCGGCAGCCGGCGAGGACGCTGGTTTTGCTGAGGACGCGGCGGAAGCCGGCGCGAGGCTGATGTTTTGCGTTGTTGAAGTCACAGGAATCGGCTCGCCTTTGCTTACCGTGATTTTTAGCTCGCCGACTTCGAGTTGAAAGTAATCGAATTTCGACTCATCGATCAGTTTTAGAATATGCAAGACATCATCTTCAGTGAGTTCCATGACGCGCCTTCCTCTAGTTGGTTGTTCCATTTTTCTTATGTGATTTCGTTGCCGTTGGCAAATCGGAGTGGAAACAGACGGGCAACTTTTCGAAGAAACCGGAGAGTTGCCAATCCGTTACTTTGCAACGGGCTTTACGTTGCGAAGGTCCATGCGCGCCATTGAGTTGTATTCCAATCCGGCAAATTTAGGACTGAGCAAGGTGCTTTCGGCTTTCCAATATAAAGGCACGATGGCGACGTCGGTTTCGGTGAGCAGCTTTTGCGCGTCGTCATAAATTCGGCTGCGTTTCTTCGCATCGAGCTCGCGCGCGGCGAGTTCGAGCAGTTGATCGTAGCGGGGATTTTTCCAGCGGCCGTGATTGTTACCGCTATTGGAAGTGAAAAGCTTCATGAAGTTATCCGGGTCGGGATAATCGGCGCCCCAGCCGGCGCGGAAAACGGGGAAGGGATCGTTTTGAAGTTTCTTTAAAAAAACCTTCCACTCCTGGTTTTCAAGTCGAACGACAACGCCCAAGTGTTTTTGCCACATGCTTTGGATCGCTTCGGCGACGAGCTTTTTCTCTTCGTCGGTGTTGTAGCCGAGAACGATGCTCGGCAGACCCTTGCCGTCCGGATAGCCAGCTTCGCTCAATAGGCGACGCGCTTCGGCAGGATTGAATTTGAGCCCGATCTCGGGATTGTGCGCCAGCATGCCGGGAGGAATCCACGACGTTGCCGGCGTTTCGCCGCCCTGCAGTATTTTTGGAAAAACCTCTCGGTCGATCGCCAGAGCGAACGCTTTTCTCAGTTTCGGATTGTCGAACGGTTTGCGATCGACGGCGAAGCTATAATACTCGCCACGCAGTTGGGGCACGAGTTTATACCCGGGCATTTTTGCTAAGCGCGGCTTGTCCAGCGGCGGGATGCTGTGATCGTCCATGAAGTCCAGGTTGCCCTGTTCAAACAGCGTCACTGCCGTGGTTTTTTCATTGATCATATACATCGTGATTTTTTCGATCGATGGCTTGCCACGGAAATAATTGGCATTTGCGCGGAGCTCGATTTCGTTCTCGTGTTTCCAAGATGCCAAGCGAAAAGGGCCGTTGGTCACGATGTTTCCGGGTTCGGTCCAGCGCGTGTCGAATTTTTCGATCACGTCCTGACGCTGCGGGTAGGTGACTTCAAAAGTCGTGATGGCGAGAAAATAGGATGCCGGGTGGCGCAAGCTCACCACCAGCGTTGAATCGTCTTGCGCCTGAACGCCGACGGCTGAAGAGTCTTTGATTTTTCCTTCGGCGTACTCTTGCGCGTTAACGAGGTCGAATAGAATGTACGCGTATTGCGATGCGGTTTTGGGATTGAGTAGGCGCTTCCACGAGTATTCGAAGTCCTGGGCGCGCACCTTTTTGCCGTCGATCCATTGCACGTCATCGCGCAGATGGAAGATGATCTTCTTTCCACCTTCGAGAAAATCCCAAGATTTGGCAATTACCGGCGCGGGTTTTAGATCCTTGTCGAATTCGGTCAGTCCTACCATCATATTAGCAATCACGTTGAATGAGACATGATCGGTCGCCAGCGACCAGTCCAGGCTAGGTGGCTCGGTGCCGAGATTGACGCGAAAGTGACTCTCGCCGCCGCTTTGGGGCGCGGACTTGCATGCGCCAAATAATGACGCCAACGCGATTGGCAGGACGCACAGATAGTGGCGGAAATTCACCGGGGAACCAAGAAAATCTGTCTTGCTTGAAACGGATTTAGTGGGTATTAGTACCGCAATACCATTTCACCTTCAAGAAAGGGTCCGGCAGACTAATGGATGCAAAGGAACTGTTGCTGAAAAACATCGTCGTCGAGGGGCATCGGGATGTGTACGAGCAGATCTATCGCACCTCTGTCGGTGAAAAGTCGCCTATTCGTGATGCTATCGCGCCGCGCTTGATTCGCGATGGCATCAACCTGACCGTCTACGCGATCAGCGGCGACTCCTATTCTCATTCGCAAAACACCGGACGCTACCTGGAAACCGCGCTGGATCAAATCGATCAGTTTCTCGAAGAGGCGCCACGCTCGGAAGGGATGATCCAGATGGTCAAGACCCGCGGCGACCTGCCGGACAGGGCGGAGCCGGGGGCAGTCAAATTTGTGCTCCATTTCGAAGGCTGCATGCCGCTACGCGGCAGTATCCATAATCTAAGAAACTTCTACCGCCTGGGTTTGCGATCTTTGCAACCGGTTTGGAATTTTCGTAATGAGCTCGGCGACGGTGTGTGGGAGAATCGCACCGGTGGGGGCCTGACGAATTTTGGCGTCGAGGTTATCAAAGAGGCGAATCGATTAGGCATGGTCGTTGATCTTTCGCATATGAATCGCGAAGGATTTTTCCAAGCGTTGGATGCCGCCACTGCGCCGCTGCTAGTCAGCCACGCCAATGCTTGCGGCATGCTCGACAACGTGCGCAATCTCGCCGACGATCAGATTAAAGCCATCGCCGACCAGGGTGGACTCGTCGGTATTCTCGCGTTACCCGAGCGTGTCGCCAAGAAAGAGGCCACCATCGAAGATCTGCTCAAGCATATGGACTACATGATCAACCTAGCGGGCATCGAGCACGTCGCGCTCGGCATGGACTTCGTTAAGTACGATGGACCGCGCACGCTCAAGGACCGCCATCACCCGCTGCACAAGCCTGAGCTGGTCAAAGGCTTCGAAGAGATCGAAGATTTGCCCAATCTGATAAATGGCTTGCAGCACCACGGTTACAAGGATGAAGAAATCGCACTGATTCTCGGCGGGAACTATCTCAGAGTGTTGAAAACGATTCTTCCCGAACAGTCGGTGATCTAGTGAACTGTGTTTGAATTTCGTTTGGCAGGGCGGGTTTGAAACCCGCCACTACGACTGAACCAAGGCGAGAGGGCACAATGATAAAACGCATTGGATTCCTGGTTCTCTTGACGCTGGGTCTGGTCGGCGCTCTGCCGCGGCAAAGCCCGGCGAAAATTATTGTTGGCCTGTCGTCCGTGAACGTCGCCTTTCTCCCTATTTATGCCACGGAAGCCAAGGGTTTTTTCAAGGATGAGGGGCTCGACGTATTGTTGGTCCTGTTCAATGCCGGCGCCACCAATCTGCAGGCGCTGATCGGCGGCGACATCCAGATCATGGGGAGCGCTTTCGTCGAAACCATCGGCGGGCGCGCCGCCGGAGTCGATGTGAAAAATTTTTGGGGCGTCTGCAATATCATGCCGTTCCAACTGTATTCGCAGCCGGATTTCAAGTCGATGAAACAGGCCAAAGGCAAGCGCTTCGCGATCAGCCGCTTCGGCTCGCTGACGGATTTTTTAACTCGCGCGACGCTGCGCCATTTTGGCGTCGACCCGAAAGATGTCACGATTCTCCAGATCGGCAGCACGCCGGCACGCTTCGCCGCGCTGTCGGCGAAGGCCGTCGATGCTTCCGTCGTGTGGTTCCCGGTGACAGAGATCGCGAAAACCCAAGGCTATAACAAGCTCCTCGACCTCAAAGAAATTTTTCCTGAGTGGCCTTATGAGACGTTCGCCGCTCGAGAGTCGTACCTCGGCAAGGAAAGAGATCAGGTAACGAAATTTATTCGTGCTTACCAAAAAGGCGTAAGATATACGCTCGACAACAAGTCCGATGCCGTGAAAATCATGGGAAAATACGTCAAGTTGGACCCGGCGTATGCACCGGCGGGTTATGACGAATATCGCGATTCGTTTCCGCTCAACGGCCAAATCGCTGAAAAAGTGATTCCTGCCGTGATCGAAGAAGAATTTCAGACCGGCAGGATCAAAAAGAAAGTAACCGTGGAAGACATGGTGGACCGCTCATTCATCAAGGCGCTCGGCAGATAAAAAAAAATTACTGACGGCCAAAACTTGTACCTTGGAGGTGATTTATGATTATCGATCTGGATTCTCATTTACGTGAAGGTTACTTCATGGATGAAGTCTATAATTTGCCCGAGCCCTACGCGCGGTTCACACCGCAAAAAGCCGGCGAGGGCAGAAACCATAACACCAAATGGATTCATCAGCTCGATCCCGGTGACCCGCAGGGCCGGGCGGCGCACCGTCATCCTTATATCTACGATCCCAAAGTCAACTGGCGCAACGGTGAGATCGCGGCGCGACAAATCGCCGGCCATGATATGGAGTTTCGC
>VBKY01000232.1 GCA_005879255.1 Deltaproteobacteria bacterium | reverse complement strand
CAAGCTCAAAGTCGCATTCTTCGAGTGCAGCGCCGAATGGCCGCTCTATTGGATGCATCGTATGGATGACGATTGGGAATGGGCAAAAGATTTTCCGCAGATCTCCGGGCAATTGAAAATGCCGCCGTCGGAATACGTCAAGCGCAACTGTTACGTTACCTGTGAAGCTGACGAAGGCGATATGACTCAGTCGCTCAAAGAAGTCGGCGAGGATCATATCTTAATGGCCACAGACTATCCGCACTTCGACTCCGAGTTTCCTCACACGGTGTCGGGCATACGAGAAAGAACGGATCTCAGTGCTAAACAGAAAGATAAGATTTTGGGAGACAATGCGGCCAAGTTATTAAATTTGTAACTAATGAACGGGGACTAGTTTCCGACGATTCAGAGGTGATCTGCTAAAAAATTCCTCTCATGGTTCCGGCTTTCAGGTGTTCGGCGACGACGCCTTGAGCGGCGGCGGCTCCTTCTATATGTCCTCCAAGCGCCGCCGCCACAGCCGGGCCGGCGCCCTTAAACGGCATCGGCGAAGGATATCCAAGCTCTTCAAAGTGCCGGTCGTGGCCGTTAACAGGCCCGGTGGTGCGGCCGGCGACGTCCGTGGAGTCGCCTGGCGCGAGGGGAATGATCAGATTGATCGCCTGCTTTGGATAAGCTTGGGCAATTACGCTTTGCGGTAGAAAGAAAAACAACGCGAGCGAAAGCAGGCTTAAGACGCCGGATATCATCGAATTCCTCCTTGAGTAATTAACGAGAAATCTCTCCTCCCCAAATCTCCTTGAGGAAGCCGCTTTTGTCTAAATCTTCGGCGAAACGATTGTCGATCATTTCAGCGGCCTTCCGACGTACGTTTGTGCCTTGCTCGCGAGCAATCTCAATGATTCCGGTCACAGTACTCTCAGGCACCACTAAGCGACGGTTAACCAGCAATTTGGCGTAGGCTTCGTACGCCGATTGGAGCGCATCCTGATCATTGAGCTTGAGCGCTTTACTTACGGCGGCTTTACCTTTATCCGGATTCTTTTCGACAAAATG
>VBKY01000039.1:56270-70643 GCA_005879255.1 Deltaproteobacteria bacterium | reverse complement strand
TCTGACCAGCTCAAAAATTTTGCGCCGGCAGCGGCGACGCCGAAGGCGCCGCAAATCGTACTTGGCCACCAGCCGCGGGCGAAAAGCTTCGGCGCGTCGACGCTGAGTCCAATCCTAGCGACGGTCTCATAACCGACGATTGCCGCTTCGATGAACCTGCGGCCACTTCCAGCGGACTGCTCGGCTAGAGCAGCCAATGCTGGAATGATCATGGCGCCGATGCAGGTTCCCGCGCCCGTCTGGATGTCGTCCATCTCGCCGCAGTGCGCGGCGACAGACATCGCCTGAACAGCGTCGACATAAGACACTCGGCGGTTGGTTCCAAGCAGCGTTGTAGTTGAATGGGTAGCAGTGCCACTGGTCGCGACAGCAAAATCATAAGCGAGCCGTCCTGGTTCAAGCCGCGACCCCGCGAGCAGGCAGCCTAGCGAATCGAGAATGTGCAGCTTGGCGGCGTCAACGACGTCCGAGGGAATTTGCTCGAAGCGGAGCGCGCTATGACTATGGGTTTCGTCAGACATCGTCTTCGTTTTCAAAATGGGGTTCGAATTCGTTGTAGGGGCAACCCCCCTGTGGTTGCCCTAATTCGGGCAGGCACGGGGCCGTGTCCTTATCAAGAAACCGCACTGCGGAAAATCAACTCACCAACTCGATCACCAGATGACCAAACTCATTCACCTGCATTTTGTCCCCCGGATAAACCAAAATTGTCGCGCCGACTTCCTCGATCACTGCCGGTCCATCGAGCTGATCGCCGGATTTGAAACCGCTACGCAAATAAATCGGACAATCCACCGGCTTGTTCTCGAAAATCACCGGTCGCCGGCCGCGTGAACCGCGATCTTCATCGCGCCATGCGGGCGCCAAAGGCAAGTCGTTGTCGAATCTGCCCAGCGCCGAGAGACGCAGGTTGACCATCATCACCGGCTCCTTTGGCGCCGAGTGGCCGTAGTGCTCTTGATGAAGCTGATCGAAACGCGAGCGAACTGCGCTGAAATCGGTGAGCGTGCGGAGATCTTCCGTAATCGGGACCGGCAGAGTGTATTCCTGTCCGCGGTAACGCATGTCGAGGAATCGTCGCAGGCTAATCTGTTCCGTCTTCGCTCCTTCCTCGGTAAGCGTATCCGTTGCCGATTTTTCTAACGTGGCAAAAGCATCGGCAATCTCCGCGCCGGTCGTGTCAACCAGTTCCCGCACGAAGGTTTGCACATAGTCATGCTTGAGATCCGCCACCAGCATACCGAACGCGGAAAAGTGTGCCGGCATCGGCGGAATGATCACGCGCGGCACGGACAATTCCCTGGCGATCGCAATCGCGTGGAGCGCGCCGCCGCCACCGCTCGGCACCAAAACGCAATCGCGCGGGTCGTAACCTTTTTCGACCGATACCGCGCGCACCGACAGCGACATGTTGAAATTGGCGATCGTCAGAATTCCGAGAGCGGCCTCTGCCAGAGACAGGCGGAGCGGCTTGGCAATGTTGTCGTTGATCGCATGCACCGCCTTGTCGCGCTGCAAGCGAATGCCGCTGCCGAGAAAATATTCCGGATCGATGCGTCCGGTGATCAGATTGGCGTCTGTCACCGTCGGCTCCGTGCCGCCTTTGCCGTAACACGCGGGACCCGGCGCGGCGCCGGCGCTTTGCGGCCCGACTTTCAAACCGCCGGCGGCATCAATCCAGGCAATGCTGCCACCGCCGTTGCCGACTTCGACGATATCGACAACGGGCAACATCATCGGATGGCCGGAAACATAGCCCCCAACGTAATAGCTGCTTGTGATTTCAGGATGAAAATCTTTGATTAAACTCGACTTGGCGGTGGTGCCGCCCATGTCGAAAGAGATAATATGCCGGCAATCGAGTGACTCGCCGAGACGTGACGCCGCAATGACGCCTGCCACCGGTCCAGACTCCATCATCGACACCGGCATTTTTTTCGCGGTCTCCGCCGACATGACTCCACCGTTCGATTGCATGACGCGAAAGGTTCCACGAAAACCGGAGTCGGCGAGCATCTTCTCCAACGATAGCAAATAGCCGCGGACGATTGGCCCGACGTAGGAGTTGAGCACTGTCGTGGAGGTCCGTTCATATTCTCTGAATTCTCGGAGAATCTCGTGAGAAAGCGACGCGTAGGCTTCGGGAAGCTGCTTGCGCAAGAGCTCGCCCAAACGCCGCTCATGCTCGGCGTTGGCGTATGCGTGCAGCAAGCACACCGCGACGCTCTCTACTCCAGCCGCTTTGAGCGCGCCAATCGTCGTCATCGCCGAGTTTTTATCAAGCGGCGTCAGCACGTCGCCGGTGGCATAGAGCCGTTCATCCACCTCCAGGCGCAGATCACGAGGCACCAATGGAACAGGACGTTTAAAGAAAAGATTGTAGCCTTCCGGCCGATTACCGCGGCCGATCTCGTACACGTCACGAAAGCCTTTAGTTGTAATGAGCCCCGTGCGCGCGCCTTTGCGCTCGAGCACGGCATTGATTGTAATGGTTGAGCCATGCACGAAGAAACTCGCTCCGGTGACATCGACGTTCGCGCTCTTCAGGCAATCGTCGATACCGCGCGCGAGATCGTCCGGCGTTGTTAGCGATTTACTGCGATAGATTCTTCCCTGGTCGTCGACGGCGACCAGGTCGGTAAACGTTCCACCTATATCGACGGCGATTCGCATTTTTAGTTCAATGTTCCAGGTTCAATGTGCGCGTCTCGCGCATCCTGAGCTTCGAAGGATCTATCAAAAAGGTGAGAGAAAGATCCTTCACTTCGTTCAGGACAGGCGTTGAACCCTGAACGAAAATTCACCGACCCGCGACGAGTGACTTGATAAAGCCGCTCTGGTCCAACTCTTTCACCAGCCGGCTGTCGGCGAAGTCTTCCGGTTTCGCTCCCTTGGCCTTTGGCGATGTCTTCTCCAAATCCTGCAGCAAACTTCCGATGCCCGCCGGATATGGTGGAACGCTGAAACCGGTCTTAATAATCATCTCGTAGGTCTCTTCGAGCAGCTCACGATCATCCGTGCGGAAGTACTTTCCCATGGTCTTCATGGCAAACGGTTTGTCCTTCATGCCGCGCACCGCGCCCTCTATGTAGGCCCTGAGAAAACGTCGCGCCGTATCTTCGTTCGACTGGAGGTATCTGCGGGTCGTCACCACGCCATTGACGTGATACTCGATATCGAGCTTTGAGAGGTCCACCAGATCCTTCAATTTGGCCTTCCTCGCCTGCATCGTCGCGGGCAGAGTAACCGCCGCGGCGTGGACTTTGCCCGCGACCATCGCGCTGATAGTTTCCGACGGCCCGCCTGTCTGGACCATCGTGATATCGCGCTCCGGATCGATGCCGGCACGGCGCAGCGCGATGCGTGAAGCAAGGTCCGACTGCGTTCCGAAGCGCGTCGTGCCGAAAATCTTGCCTTTCAAATCCTCTATTCGGTTGACGTAAGGCAGGGCAAATATCCACCAATTAAACTTCTTCGCGATGGTGGCAATGATCACGGTATCCGTGCCCGAGAGCGCGGCTTGGATCGGTCCCGCGCCTCCGGCCTGAATGATCGGTAGCTCTCCTGAGAGCATCGCCTGGATGGCCAGCGAGCTGCCGGGAATGCTGATCACCTCGACGTTCAACCCGTGCTTCTCATAATAGTTTCCTTCTTTGGCCAGCCAAATTGACATTTGCGCCGCCGAGGCCGAGCCGCCGCCGACGCGAATCTTCTCGAGCTTTTTCTCCTGACCAAGCGCGATCGATGAGTGACAAATTATTAGCGCGAGCGCACAGCAAATTTCGCGTCGGCGGATCATCGTTGCTTCTCCCCATACTTTTTGTCTGCCCACGCCAAGTCACAGCCAAAATGTTTTTGATTCGCTATTGACCCGTAAAGCTTGACATGGTTACGCTGATGACTCGTATGCCCCGCAGGCGCAGAAAATGCAAGGCGCGCGTAACGCGAATCGATTGGTCAACTATTGTAATCGAATGACGAGGAACTCCCATGTTTCCTTATCGCGATGAGAATGAGACCCAGCGCCCGGCCATAGTTACGGCGGCAATCATCATTCTGAACGTGTTGGTTTGGATTTTCGTACAAGGCGCGGGCTCGACCTTATCGGTGGCCAGGTCCGTCTGCGAGCTCGGTCTTATTCCGGGCGAATTGACGCTCTCACTCCCGGTCGGCACTCGGTTCCCCATGGGCGACAGGCTCGCCTGCCTCACCGATCCGGGCCGCCAGGTCTTCCATCTGTTTACCTCCATGTTCCTACATGGTTCTTGGATGCATTTGTTGGGTAACATGTGGTTCCTATGGCTCTTCGGCAACAACATCGAAGATTCGATGGGACACCTGCGTTTCATCGTCTTTTACCTGTTATGTGGGCTGGCGGCGGCGATGGGACAGGTCGTGACCAACCCCAGCTCCGTAGTTCCGATGGTCGGCGCGTCGGGAGCCATCAGCGGCGTTATGGGCGCCTATTTAGTCCTGTTTCCCAACGTTCGCGTCTATGCGCTCGTGCCGATCGTTATTTTCATTACCTCGGTCGCCCTGCCCGCGTGGGTGATGCTCGGCTACTGGTTCCTCATCCAGTTTGTCAGCGGTCTCCTAACCAGCGCCGATGAGGTGGGAGGCGTGGCCTTCTAGGCACATGTCGGCGGCTTCGTCGCCGGAGTCGTACTGATAAAGTTATTCACGCGCGAAGACTACCTGGAGGCGCACCGCTCACACCATTGGCACCCTCGTCGGGTCATGTTCGAGTGAAAACAGTCTGGATTTCGGCGCTGGGTTTAGGAGTAAACGATGAAAATCGCCGCACCATTAATGCTCGCTGTCGCACTATCGATTCTGCCTTTTGTTATTGGCTGTCAGACCATGAAAGGCGAATCCACTACTGTGGAAACTCCCGCTGTCGAAACGGCTCAAGACGAAGCGTTGTCGAAATCCGTCCGCGATCGACTGCTCGCCGACAAGAAAGTTGATCTAGCAGGCGTCAAAGTCGTCTCCAACGGCGGCGCAGTCTACCTCAGTGGAACCGTGAAGTCTTTGGACGCGCGCCAACAAGCAATCAAGATTGCCTGGGAAGTGACCGGCGTGAAGAGTGTCGTGAACAGTCTCGAAGTTGAAAAATAATTGCTGGCTTTCTTACGATTGACCTCCCGCCCTCGGTGCCACTGACACACCGCGAATGCCGGCTTTGTCGATAGCTCGTGCGACGAAACCGGAAGCTTTCACGTCCTCGATGAATTCCCGCAGGTAACTCGCGCCCGCTTCGCGCCCCTTCGGAATACCCAGGGCTTGTTGTATTGCCATGAAGCGACCGTCGAGCACGCGCGATCCGGGAAGCTTCACGACATTCGCAACGAGGTGTTGCCTTACGCCAGCGACAACATCCACTTTGCCCGCAAGGATCAATTCGAACGCCGCATTCGGATCCCGCGCGCGTATCAGTTCGGCATGGTGCACGCTGCGGGTTAAAAACAGATCGTAAGCACTCTTGGATGACACACCGATGCGCACACCCTTGCGATCAACATCCGCGATCGTAGAAAGCGCCGAGCCGGAAGGTACCAGATACGTGCCTTCGATCTCGACGTAAGGAGCGGTGAAACTGATTTCCGCCGCGCGCCCTGGGTCGATCGCGAGAAACGCAATATCCCACTCCCCAGTTTTCACCGCCTCGAACATCTTTCCCGCCGATTCGAAAGCGACCAGCTCAACCGGTAGGCCGCTTCGCGTCCCGAGTTCATGCGCCAGATCAACGGCAACGCCACGGAGCTCTCCGCTGCTCGGATCTCTTGTCGCGAGCACGGGGTTTCCATAATTAATCCCAATCCTCAGCTTACCCGTCGGCGCAAGCTCAGAACGTACGGAAGGTGAAATCATAAATGCGTACTCCTCGTGGGCTCACTGGTTTTAAATGAAGCGATTCAGTGTTGCTGAGCGGTTAAGCGGCTCAGTCATTAGAGTCTTTATGATCGGGTTGATGATCGAGGCGGAAGAACTGGATCGCATTGCCCGCGACCATTTTCCAGCGCTCTTCCTGCGGGACTCCCGCCATCTGCGACGCCAAAGTCTTTAGAGAATTGGGCCAGCGGGTCACCACGTGCGGAAAATCCGTCGACCACATCATCCGGTCAACGCCGACTTCGTGGCGGAGCTTTACGCCGATCCGGTCTTCAAAGAATCCCCAATGGGCGTGTTCCTTCAAGTATTCGCTGGGCAGGCGCTTTAGCCTCGGCAGTCCGAGCTGGCGCTCGGCCCAGAAACGATTGATCATGTATTCATGATCGATCTGCTCGTAAAAATAAGGCAGCCAGCCAACATTGTTCTCGGCCCAGTAGATTTGCAGTTTCGGAAAACGGTCGAACACGCCGGACACGATTAATTGACTGGCCTCGACCGATCCCGAGTGGTGCGGCCCCTGGCGGGCGAAACGTTGCACGAAATCTGTCGGCGGACGCGCTTCGCCCTGCGGCTCGCGCGGGTATTTGAACAATCGCGTCTCGCGCGATCCGACTTTGGTCGGAAACGAGGTATGGACGATCATTGGCATTTCCAGATCGAGGGCGGCGGCCCAGAAGCGATCGTCCTCAGGAGTGGGATAGCTCTGACCGCTCGGAAAAGTGCTGAGCCAGACTCCTTTCAATCCCATGCCCTTGCAACGTTCCATCTCCGCAACGTCTTCCTCAGCGCCGACATTGGGCAGCACCGCGATGCCGATCAGGCGGTCTCGATCCACGGCGCAATACTCCTCCGCGCAATAGTCGTTGAAGCCTTGAACGACCGCGATGAGTGCCGCCTTATCGCGGATCGCCGCGTTGCGCACATCCAAGGCAAACAAAACCTCGGCGTCGATGCCGTCCTGGTCCTGCTCGCGTAGTCTCTGTTCGGCGGAGCCGCAGCCCGGCGTATTGTCATAATCCAAAATAGTTGGATCGAAAATTTCCGGCGCGCGTCCGCCGTAGAGGCTGGTGCCGCCATAGATCAACTGGCGGCCCTCCAGTAGCAAGGCATCGCGCCCGTTGGCGAGCTTGATCCGCCGCGGCGCGCGGTCGCGATATTGCCGCGCAACTCGATGGGTCCACTGCTCGGGCGGCGATTCGAAGTGACTGTCTGCGGAAATGTAGCGATAGTTTCTAGCCATGAATGATCTTTATCATCGTTGAAGATGCTTCTTGGTTATCGCTTTGACGAATTCTTGGACTCCCGGCGAAACCGTAAGCACTTGCCGCAAGACCGGCTCGGCATCCTTCGCCAAGAGCAGATCGGCATCGTCGCCGCCGACTTTTCTTAGTTCGGTCACAAAGTCCTTGTCGCCTTCCAGTTTTCCAAACGCATCGCGCAAGCTTTGCACCAGCGGACGGGGCGTGCTGCGAGGCGCGAAGAGAGGCCGCCCGACGGCGTCCGACCCCGCCCAGGTGACGTACGCCGCCCATGCATCACCGGCGGGACGGCGTTTGCCGAGGAGCTCATCGAAGGTGGGAACGTCTTTGAATTCGGGTCTTCTTTGAAACGAACCGGCAGCGGTGAGCTTACCTTGTTGCGTGAGCGGACGGAATCCGCTGCCGATGAGCTCACGCAGTGTTACCAGGTTGGCAGTGGCGTAGAGATCAGTCTCGCCGCGCTCGAAAGCGAGCCGAAGCTCACCGCCGCCCTGGTAGCCTAGAATCCAGCGCACGTTCCAGCCGAGATACTCGGCGCCCCAAAGAAACATCGTGCTCCAGGCATCGTCGCCAGTGCGCGCGCCGATGCCGAGGGGCGGCTTGTCTTTGCTCGTCAGTCGCTCCAGTTTATCGGGCCGGAGCAGCACCACCGAAGCCGCCCGGTCAACGCTGCCTAACATCTCCCAGCCGCGAAGATTGTACTTGACGCCTTCCATACCGAAAACCTGCTGCGTCACCGCTGTGCTACCGACGCAGTAATAAAGCGTCAATCCGTCCGGCTTGGCGAGCTCTTCGAACCAATTGGACGCGGTCAGGCCGCCGGCGCCCGGCATATTCTGCACGATCAAGGTCGGGTTACCGGGAACATACTTCCCGAGGTGCCGCGCGAGCACTCGGCCTTCGGCATCCGAGCCGCCGCCGCTCGGAAAACCGACGATGACGCGAACCGTCTTCCCTCTATAGGGAGCATCCTGCGCGTGCACGTAGGCCAGCGGTGCCGCGAAAAGCAGCCACGCCGCCGACACAATCATCGCTACGGCCATGAAGTTTTTCCCTTTCGTGTCGAGAATTTTCCGTGATCCTCTTAGCTCATTAGCCTTCGGTTGGCAATTCGGCGCAAGCGGAAAAAACAATAAAAGAGAAATGTGATCCTGATCGGGACAAAGACAGGAATGAATCACCCAATCGTGAACCGGATAGCGATTGCAAGTCGTGTGCGTGAGCAACACCCTCTTCGCTACCTCAAGCCCAGCTCTCGTTGCGCTTTTTCCAAAAACGAGAAGTCGGTGACCTGACCGACCGGCACCGGTCGCGTCACCTTGGTGTTCTCGCGTACCAGATCGATCAGCACCTGAATGGACTCGAGCTTCACGGAACCGTCTTTGGTGATCACCCGCATCACCTGTCCGAGCGATTCTTTGGCCATCGCGGCGTTGATCGGTCGCATTTCTTTCATGATGATTTCCAGGACCTGGTCGTGGTTCTTCTTATCCCAAATGAACATCAGTCCGCGCAACGTGGCACGGACCATCTTGAGTATCTCGTCAGGATTTTCGCGGATCTTTTTCTCCGAGGTGCCGAAACCGTTTTGGGGAAACTCGATTAAATCGCCGAAGAAGATCAATTCATGAAACCCTCTCTGCTGCGCGGCGATATTATCCGGACTCTCCAGGATAACCGCATCGACGACACCGGACTCTAAAGCTGCTAAACGGCTCGCCCCGTGCCCCCCATCGGCTTGAGAGATACATCGCGCTCCGGATCGAGGCCCAGACGCTTCAAAACCAGGACGGTGAGAAAAGTCACCGTTCCACCGGGAGAGCTGCCGGCGATTTTCTTGCCTTTGAGCTCGCGCGGCTCCTTGATCTCTTTTTTGCTCATCAAATATTGCAGCGGACGCGCGACGGTAAAGAGCACGGCCTTCATCGGCCGGTCTCTGACGGCCGCGCCGATCACGCCGGTGACCGCGCCATTGTAGTCGATGTCGCCGGTAAGAACCGCCGTGATCGCGAGCGCCGGCTGCATGATGATCGGCTCCAGCTCGACACCCTCGTCCTTGTAGAATCCCTTGTGATGGGCGACGTAGAAGGCCAGGAACGACACGGTTTTTGTTGGCAACGCCAAGCGGATTTTCTTGAGACCAGTCTGGGTCTGGCCATAGGCGGGAAGCAAAAAAACCACGATCAGCGAGCTAAAGATAATCGGAAGTGTGAATTTTGCGTGCGGATAAAATTTCACGGTGCGAGACTGAGTCATCAATTGACCTTCTGCTGGGTCTTTCCGGCTGGGCAACCACGGGAGTCGCACGGCGTTTCATCCGCTCCAAGGAGCTGCGATAGGGCGTAATTTCATGCGCCCGCGGATTCGGGGGCATGAACGTCTCATGCCATTTTTACTGCTGACCCAACTGAAATGATCGATTGGTCACGTCATTTAATTTTAATATCCGATCATGAGGCAGAAAAAAGCTGCTTACACTTTCCAACCCAGTGAAAGATCGACACGGGTGCCCACCGGATCCAAGACAAACGTTTCGGCAAAACGTCCGTCTCTGGGAAGCTCGGCGGTTCCGCCGGTAGCCCCGGCCGCTAGCGCGGTCTGCGTGGCTCCCTTCACATCTTCCACTTCCATACCGAAATGGTAGATTCCTTCGCGACGATTGCGCGCCGGCAGAATCGCGAGATTGATGTGGCCGTCAGATAAATAAATCGCTCGCCCATGTTCGCTACCTTCACCGCTGCGGGCGACCTCGTTAAGACCGAAGGAGGCTCTGTAAAACTCGGCTAGTTTTTCGGTGTCCTTCGTGAGTAATGCGATGTGTCGAATGCGTGCCATGGTTATCTCCTTTCATGTCGGACAGTTGATAATGACTCACATTTATCTTTATCATGCAGACGCTACGCTACCGGTTCAATCGATCGCCACGAGTGTTGGCGCTCATTTCCGTTCCAACATATAGCCGTTCGTCCTGAGCCCAGTCAAAGGGTGTATGCTCCTTCACTATTTGCGATACAGCTGTTCGATCATACCGCTCTTTTCGATCTCTTTAAAAAAACTCGCGTCGACGAAATCGGCGGGCGCGGAATTCTTCACCTTCGGATCGCTCTCTCGTTCGAGCACCGCCTGGATCGCTTTATCGTTGGGCGCGGGCAAGGCTTCCAAGAGATCGACCTGTTCCTGGTAAAGATACGTCGCCTCTTCCGCGCTCAAGCCGCCCATGTACTTTTGCATCGCCGCAATCGCGCCGCTCCGGTTGGTCTTGAGAAAATGAATCGCCTCGACGAACGAGCGCATGAGCCGCTCGACAACACTGCGTTTGCGCTGAATCAAACCGCGCGTCGTCGCGAAAGTGCCGGAAGGAGAAAGAATCTTCAGTTCAACGGCGCTGGTGATGAGGCGCCCGCCGGATTTTTCGGCGGTGAGGGCCGCCAGACCGCCCAAGACGCCCGCTTCCAGTTTTCCCGCCGCCATCGCAGCGGCCACCTGCGGATGGCCTCCCAGCTGCAGAATTGTAACATCCTTGTCAGGCTTCAAGCCGGCCTTTGCCAACGCATTGCGCGCGAAGGTGTCGGCTTCTGAACCGTATTGAGAAACGCCGATGATTGCGCCCTTCACGTCTTCCAGACGGCGAATCTTCGAACTGCGGCTGACCATAAGTTTTTGGCTGGAAAGATTGGCCGACGCGCCGAGGATAGCGACTTCGGCTCCACGCGAGCGCGCGCGGATCAATGCGGTGACACCGGCAAAAACCACATCGACGTCACCCGCGATGAGTGACTGGACCAATCTCGGACTGCCGGTAATGAGCACGACCTCGGCGGCCAAATCATACTTGGCGAGGATGCCGGTTTCTTTGGCCACCCAAGGCAAAGATAGCGTTACGCTTGGACTGACATAAGCGAGCCGCAGCTTGTCCGCCGCCAAGATCCCATCGTTTGTGAAAAAGAAAACAATCGCGGCGACAGAAATAATATGGACTCGTAGATGTCTCATGTTGACTAGAAAAGAATAACCTCCACTTCTTCGTCCTGCTCCAAGCCATCTTGATTCATATCAATGCGTACCATGCCGTCGGCCTTGACCAGAGTGAAAATCGCGCCGGATTTGCTCGGCAATGGCGTCGCAACGTAGCGATTCGATTCGCGTTCCAACGTCACTCGAACATAGTCTTCACGGCCGATCTGCGAGGCGATGTTGGTCTTCAATGTTGCCTTAACCGTCTTTGCCAAGCGGCTCACGGTTTCCGCGCTCTCACCGCCCAAGCGACGAATCATCGGCGCAGCGAAAAGATCGAAAATCACCAGCGCCGAAACCGGATATCCGGGCAGGCCAAGAATCGGTTTGCCGCACGCCTTTGCAAAAATCGTCGGCTTGCCCGGCGCGATGGAAATACCGTGGAAAACGAATTCCGAATCGGGAAATGACAAGATAGTCTCCAGGGCGATATCTTTTGCGCCCATCGAGCTGCCGCCTGAGAGAAGCACCAAGTCACCCCACGCTAAAGCTTCGCCAATCGCTTTGGTGAGCTCGTTGCGATCGTCGCGGATCACGCCCCAGTCCTTTAGCTTGCCGCCGCATTCTTCGATCAGGCCGGCGAGAGAATGTTGGTTGATATTCCTTACTTGTCCTGGCTGCGGTGCCGTATCGGCGTCAACGATTTCATCGCCGGTCGAAATCAACGCCACTTGCGGTCGTTTATAGACAGGGATCGAAGAAATGCCGACGCCGGTGAGCGCGCCGAGATCATGGGCGCGCAGGCGCCGGCCGCGGGGAAAAACCAATTCGCCTTCTTTGATATCATCGCCGATTTGAATGACGTTTTGCCACGGCGACACGCCACGATGAATTTCCACCAGCGGTCCCGCCACTTCTTCGGTATATTCGACCATGACAACCGCGTCGCTGTCCGGCGGCATCATGCCGCCGGTTGAAATCCGCATCGCCTCGCCGGTCGCCAGTGGCTGCTTCGCCTCCTTGCCCATCTCCACGACACCGGCGAGCTTTAAGTAAGCCGGCAGACTCTGACTCGCGCCGAAAGTATCTTTGGCTTTTACCGCGTAGCCATCCATCGCTGCGCGATGGAAATGCGGCAGGTCCACCGCGGAATGTAGATCGTTTGCCAACACACGCGCGCGCCCCTCGACCGACGGAATCCGCTCCGTACCGACCGGCTCGACGGCGAGCAAGCGTCGAAAAGCTTCCTGTGGCGCCAATACTTTGAAAAAAGTTTGAGCCATCTGATGGCAGATCATAGACCGAAGAATCAGGCGGAATCAATCGACAATCAAAAAGAGGTAAAGGATGATGTTTTGCTGTCATGCTGAGCGCCAGCGAAGCATCTCGACTTGAGTTCCGTCACACTCTAAGGATCGACATTTCCGCCTCAATGACCCCACAGATGACTTGACAGCCTAACAACTTAGGATGAGAATCACTCCCGCAAATTGATCGAGAAAGGGGTTTGGCGATGAAACTACAAAAGGTCTATCATATGGGCATACCGGTGGATAACTTGGATCGCGCCAAGAAATTTTACACCGAAGTATTGGGAATGGAATATTTGGGTCGCGTCGGCGGCAATCCAAAAAATCCCGATGCTTTCCCGGTTCACGGCGTAGCGCAAGAGCTCGATCGTTTTCGCTGCGGCAACGACGATGTCGTGCTTTTCGAGAGGCCAAGAGCGATCAACCGCGACGCGATCGACCAAGACGGTATTTTTCATCAGGCATTCAGCATGAACTGGCAAGATTACGATGAAGCCCTGAAGACGGTCAAAGAGCTCGGCAAATTCCATCGCACTGTGGAACGCGACAGCGGCAATACCATCTACATGTTCGATTCCGAAGGCAACTACCTGGAACTGCACTTCGCCCGCCCGGGCGGCCGGCGCCAAAGGCAAACGGCGTAAACCGGATTATCGGAGAGCATCGATAATAGAGGATGGAGGATCGCAATCTTCTATCTTCGATCCTCGATCCTCGACTCAATCTCTCTCGTAAGAAAGACACCGCATGAAACAGCCCATCAAACTATCCATCGGAGCGACTTCCAAGCGCGTTGATATCGCCAACGTCGTCGCGTTTACTTTTTTCAACAATGTCGAGCTGCCGCCGCAGTCGCAGCTCGACGTGGCGATGGGCTGGCGCGACTCCGAACTGGGCGGCACCGGGCCGGCGATTCTGGTCGACAAAAAGAAATACGATTTCGGTTTCGGCAATCCCGTGGGGCTTGCGGCGATGGCCTACCTCGGTCGCGGCTTCTACAAGCAAAAGATTCCGCTCCGCGCCATCGGCGTCTTTCCGACCTGGGACCGGCTGATCTTCGCCGTGCGCAAAGAGACCGGTATAAAATCTCTTGAGGACATCAAGGCGCAAAAATATCCTTTGCGCATCTCAACGCGCCGCCGGGTAAAGCTGCAAACCACCGCCTATGCCATTGAGGAAGTGCTCAAAGCGTATGGTATGAGTTTTCGTGACATCGAAAGCTGGCGCGGCAAAGTGATGGAAGTTTCTTCGCCGAGCAGCAATGATCGCAAGGATCATATCGTATCCGGCAAGGCCGATGCCGTCTTCGACGAAGGCGTGAAAAGCTGGGGACAAACGGCTCTCGATGCAGGAATGCGTTTCTTGCCGATCGATGAAACCGCCGAGCGCCACATGCAAAAAATTGGCTTTCCTAGCGCCATGCTGACGTGCGAGCACTATCCCAAGCTGGATGAAGACATCAAAACCGTCGATTTCAGCGGCTGGACTTTTTTCTGCCACGCTGACCTTCCGTCCAACATTGCCTACAATATGGCTAAATCCGTCGATCTCTGCCACGAGCAAATTCCCGTCGATCATTTCGATAAGCGCCCCATGACCATGCACGAGTTCTGCTGCGGCGGTGAAGCGGGCCAACTAAATATTCCGCTACATCCGGGAGCGAAGAAATACTTTCGCGAAAAGGGGTACATCTGAGGCGCGGAATACGATAACGGTTATCGTTCCAATCGTTCCAATGGTTTCAAACGTTCCAGCGGTTCCGGAAACGATTGGAACATCTGGAACAATTGGAACTGTTGGAACGAACACCCTGAACATTGAACCTTGAACGGCCGTTAATGAGAAAGGACTCATCATGTCAACCAAACCTCACATTACTCTCGGCCTACCCGATCACCCGCGCTGCCGCGCGCTGATCGATGGCAAGGTCGGCGTCGAAGGCTATGGACTCGACATCG
>VBKY01000039.1:0-56222 GCA_005879255.1 Deltaproteobacteria bacterium | reverse complement strand
GGCGAGTGCTCGGCGGCGAGCTTGCTCCGCGCCATTGAGAAAGGCCAAGAGCTGCTCGCAATTCCGGTCTTCTTCGAGCGCGGCCCGCGCCAGAGAAATATCTATCATTGTGAAGGAAAGTTAGAGCACCCGTCAGAGCTGAAAGGCAAAAAATTCGGCTGCTTTCGCTACGGCGCCACCGCCGTCGTTTGGGCGCGCGGTTATCTGCTCGATGCGCACAATATCAAGACGACCGACATGCAGTGGTTTGTCTCCGGCAGAGAAGTCTTCATCGGTCACGAGCTGCCGGTAAAAGTGGAGCGCATCGAGCCACCTCCTCCTTTCGGAGAAGAAAAAGTACAACTCTCCAAAATGTTGAGTGAAGGCGCACTGCACGGCGCCATCGTTCCGGGCGACTCGGGCTACTTGGGACTATTCGGCGGCGGTGAAACACCGAAGATGATGGCCGCCTACCCCGGGGTAAAACCGCTCTTCCAGGACAATGATGAAATCATTCGCTACACCAAACAAACCGGCATCAACCCGATCATGCATGTCCTGTCGATCCGCCGCGAAGTAGCCCAACGGTATCCGGACTTTCCAGCGAAATTGACTCGCGCCTTTATGGAAGCCCGCGACACTGCCGCGCCGTACATGCCCGCCGACGAAATCGCCGGCTACGCCAAGGAACGCGACGTGCTGGGCGAAGATCCTTACGCTTACGTCATGGGCCAAAACGAGAAGCGCTCTTTGGCCGCTCTCAATCGCTACCAAATCGAACAAGGTCTGATGAAAACGATGTTGCCGATGGATGATCTCTTCGTCGGTCATGTTTGAGCGCGCGTGCACCAGGATGATGCGACGACTATTTGTCCTATACGTCCTATTGGTCTCATCTGTCGCGAGCGCGTGCGCTGCCACGCTCGAAGAGTCGGCCAAGGCCGAGGGCGAGGTGGTGCTCTACAGTTCGCTCAACAACGAGCAAATCGTAACCTTAGTTGACGCATTCAAGAAAAAATATCCGCCCATCAAGCCGTCGTTCTACCACGGCACGAGCGGGCGAGTCTTGCAGCGCGCGGCCACCGAGGCCAAAGCCGGACGGTTCGCGGTGGACGTCGTCACTGCGGCGGGATTTCAATTGCAACTCATGAAAGACTCGGGCCTCACCCAAAGGTTTGTTCCCCCGGAAGCATCGGCGTACGACCCTGGTTTCAAGGACCCCGAAGGTCACTGGATCAACGTTCATTCACTGCTCAACTCGATGGCCTACAATACCCAACTCGTGCGCCCGAACGACGCCCCCAAGAAATATGAAGATCTCCTCGCGCCCCGATGGAAGGGCCGGATCGGCGTCAATCTCCAAGATCCGGAGTGGTACGTGAATCTGCAGCGACGATGGGGCAAAGAAAAAGCGCGCAATTACATAAAGGCACTCGCCGCACAGCAGCCGGGCATGCGCGACGGTCATAATATTACAGCCCAGCTCCTCGCCGCGGGCGAGTTTCATGCCGTCAGCAATACGTACGCGCACATCGCGGCGCGCATCAAAGGCCAAGGCGCACCGGTTCAGTATGTCTTCGACGAGCCGGTGATCACATACGTACATCCCATCGCCTTAGTAAAGGCCGCGCCGCACCCGAGCGCGGGAAAACTACTTATGAGCTTCATACTTTCGCCTGAGGGGCAACGGATGCTACGGGATCAGGGCCGGATCCCCAGTCACCGTGACATCGACCCGCAAGTGTTTTCACTGCGCAACGTAAAGCTATACGCCAGTGATCCACGCCTGGCTAAAGAGTACGGCCCCGCCGGCGAAGAGATGCGCGCGATTTTCGGCGGACGTTAGATCAAGCGCAATGATCGCAACACGCGAGCTCGCAGGTGCGGCATTATCGACCGACCGATCATCAACCTTGTTGCTTGTCATCTCGAACGAAGTGAGAGATCTCGCGCTTCAGATTTCTCGGCTTCGCCTCGAAATGACATTCAAAAGATAGAAAGGTTTGCCACCATGAGTCTTTTCCCAACCCACCGAACAACCCCACTTCCCGGCGGTTATATGGGCAAGATTCTGCGCGTCGACTTAACCACCGGCGCTTTGCGTGAAGAAAATCTTCCTGAAGAACCCATCTTGAAAAAATTCATCGGCGGTCAAGCGCTCGCTCTGTACATCTTGCTAAACGAGCTGCCGCTCGATGCAACGCCACTCGGTCCGGAAAATATTGTCGTCATGATGACCGGCCCGCTGACAGGCAACGGTTTTACTCCCGGCGGCACGAAGATGACTGCGGTCTATTTAAGCCCGCTCACGGGCAATACTCTGGGACGGGGCGCGACCAGCGGCTATTGGGGCACGTATCTCAAGGCCGCCGGATACGACGGAATTATTCTCAATGGCGCAGCGGTGAAGCCGGTTTATCTCTACATCGATGAAGGCGAAGCCGAGCTGCGCGACGCGGCGCAATTCTGGGGCTTGGGCACGCGCGCGACTGAAGATCGCTTGCGCGACACGGTCGGCCATCAAGATGCAAAGGTGCTCTGCATCGGCCCCGCCGGCGAGAACTTGAATCGCGCCGCGATGCTGGCCAACGACTACAATCACTTCGCCGCTCACAGCGGTGGTGCAGTCTTGGGCTCGAAAAAACTCAAGGCGATCGTCGTTCACGGCACGAAGCGACCAAGCTATCGCGACAAGGCGAAGCTGGTCGACGCCGGTTGGCGCTGGCGCAAACTACTCGAACAACACGACGTAAAAAAGAAAAAGACCAAGTATGGTCACGGCGAAGCTTGGGGCGCGCTCAATAATTTAAACTGGCGCAGCACGGAGCTCTCGCCCGCTCACATCAAAGGCTTCGACCAAAACGATGTCGTCCTTCGTCCCTGCTTTCAGTGCGCTCGACTATGTCCCTGGGATGCGACCATCGGCGAAGGGCGGCACAAAGGCACGCTGCTTCATTTCAACGCCGGCGGTGAGTGGCTCGACACCTTTTTCAATCTTGGCATCAAAGGCAACTCGGCGCTCTACCTTGCCGAGCGCATTAACGATCTCGGCATCGAGTGCAGCCATTTTTCTTGCGGCGCCGGTGTGGCCTTCGAAGCCTGGGAAAAAGGCCTGCTCGGTCCGGAGAAGACGAACGGGTTGAAACTCGAATGGGGCGACGTGGATGCTGCGGAAAAACTGCTCGACATGGCGGCGCGGCGCGAAGGGTGGCTGGGGAAATTTGCTCGCCGAAGGGCCGAAGCAACTTGCGGAAGCGATCGGCGGCGACGCGCCCAAGTGGGCGGTGCATACCAAAGGCGGCACTCCGGCGATGCACGAGTGGCGTCCCATGCTCGGACAAATGTTGCGCGAACTGGTCGCCAGCGGCGGCATGAAACCCCAAGGCGGGGGTTCGACAAAGCCGCCGCCGGATCTGCGCCATCGTGAAAACTGGGGCCCACTCAGTGCCGACAATCCCGATGGCTGGGCTTGGTCGCATGTACTCTCGGAGCAATATCGGCAATTCACCGGTATCTTCGGCGGTTGCTGGTTCGCTCAAATGAATCAAAAGGCTGACGGCCTCAACAGCATCGTCGATGCCTTCAACGCGATCACCGGTTGGAATTTTACCATGGACGAGGCACTCGACGCCGGCCACCGCAGCATGGTTCTCCAAAGCCTCTTCGGCACCCAGCGCGGCTGGATCGCCGATTTCGACTGGCAGGATGTCGGCCCGCGATTCTTAGAACCGATTCCCGACGGCAAGTACAAAGGTTTTACAATTGCGAAGTGGTTGCCGGAAATGATTTGGGAATACTATCGCTTGTCCGGCAGACACGAGAGAACCGGGAGGCCGTTCAAAGATACGCTGGAGAAACTCGGCCTCGAAGAATTCACCGAGTGGAGCCAGTTGGATTAGGAAAAATCCTGATCCGTAGGATGGGTGGAGCGAAGCGATACCCATCATTCTTCAATGCGGGTCGCGGCAGAAGTTGATAGGTATCGCCGCTCGCTCGCGCCTCAACCCATCCCACAAACTCAAGACCTCCACTTTACATTCAATCTCCTGGGTCCCCGCAGTTTGCTGCTTTAAGTAAATTGCCTATCCGAAGTCCGTCATTCCCGCATGCTTTAAGCAGAAATCCAGGCGGGTTCGGAACTGGACCCCCGATAAAAACATTCGGGGGTGACGACTTTAAGACAAATCTTATCGCTGAGTTCCGATACCCTGCAGCGCGCTACGGGTTTATTCATCTCCTACGGTACCTGCTCCAACAACCGGCTCGCACCGTTTATCGGATTTTTCACCCGCAACTTCTTTTGCACGTACCAAACGCGCGCGGCGACGGGATGAACAACGGGAACACCCAGATCGTTTTCCACGGCGACGATATCTTTCACTTGCCACGCGCCTGAGCCTAGTAGGTAAATTCCCTGCGCCGACGCATGCTTGGTGAATGACGATTTGAGGTGTTGGTAGATCGTCTCCGGTGAGATCTTGTTTGCTTCGTACGGCGTGGTATCCATTCCTTCCATCCCCAACACGTCAAACCCCGCATCGCTAAAGTAGCGTGCAAATAGTCCGTTGAGTTTATTGTCTCTGAAGTAGGTACAGCCGACGAATTTCTTGATGCCCAAGGCGCGCAGCGCTTCGGCTTGTGACATCCCGGAGGTGAAAATAGGAATTTTATATTTCTCTTCCCAGCCGCCGACGATTTCCTGCTCTGCCTTGTGGCCGCGGACCATAAACGGCGGGCCGCCTTCGGGATGAATCAGATCGACGCCGATTTCGGCAAGCTCGGCGACCTTAGCGTTATAGGTTTCTAAAGCGCCGAGATATCCACGCTCGGAATGTTCCTTGATCCCGGCGTACATGGGAATGCACCCGACGCCTTCGGGTAAAAGTCGAATGAATTCCACCAACGAGCCCGAGCCGTAAGTTGGTTTCACTACACCGACAGTTCCACGCCATGTTCCAGACGACATTTGAGCCTCCTTTCATACTCCTGTGAATGATCCCGTCATCCTATTGGCGGTCTACACAAAAACACAAGCGTCTTTATTCACTACTCCATCCACTCCATTACTCCATCATTCCAGCGCTTTCCTCTCCCTTGACCTCAACGCGGGATGATTCTACATTCGCCCAGTCAACGATCATTGATCAGGATAGGAGAGAATTCCATGAGCGACAATCATACCGCGCCTGAAAGCCCCGAACTACTGGCGCTCCACGCGCGCCTGGCGGACTATTCCCTCGGTGGACATTGGCAGACGCGTGAGCAAAATCCGGATCTTGTTGCCCACGTCTGGCCGTGGTCAGTGATCTATTCATGCCTGATGGAATCCGGCGAGGTGGTGAAACTCGGCGGCGTCGATGACGCCGCGAATCGCCGCACGGTCCAGCTTGTTAATCCGTCGCTGACCCATAGGAAAGCGACGTCGCGCACGCTGCAGATGTCGATCCAACTGGTCAAACCGGGCGAGCGCGCCGAATGCCACCGCCACACGGCGGCGGCGCTCCGTTTTGTCGTCGAAGGCGACGGCACTGGCTATACCAATGTCGAAGGCGAAGAGATGCTGATGGAACCCGGCGATTTAGTCCTGACGCCGAATTGGACCTGGCACGACCATTTCAACCCGGGAAAAAATAACATTGTCTGGCTGGATGTGCTCGATGCCCATCTAACTCGTCATCTCGACGCCGGGTTTCATGAAAATTACGCAGAAGGTCCGGCGCAACCGATCGTCAAGCGCGACGGCTACTGCAAACAGCAGTATGGCGCGATCCGCCCGCGAATGACCCGCACAAGCAACGCGGCGCTGCCATACACCTATAAATGGCGGCATACGTTGAAAGCGCTGAACGAAGTCGCCGCGGCGGGCGCAGTCGATCCGCACGACAGCGTTTTGCTGGAATACGCCCACCCGGTCACCGGCGGTCCAACGATGCCGACCATCGGTTGCTGGATTCAAATGATACCGCCGGGTGAGTCAACGAAATCTCACCGCCACACGAGCAGCACCATCTATCATGTCGTTCAGGGACAGGGCGTCACGTCGGTGGGAAAATCAAAGGGCGCGACAAAAGACTTGGCCTGGGACACCCATGACTGCTTCTTCGTGCCGTCGTGGAATTGGCATCACTTCAAGAACACTTCGAACAAGGAGCCGGCGATTATTTTTTCGGTCACCGATCGACCGGTGCTCGAAAGCCTGGGGCTGTTCCGCGAAGAGGAAGCTTGAGCAACGGAAGGATCGAGCATTTTGTGATAAATCCAATCAATTCAAATTTTCCAAACTAATAAGGAGGAACTCATGGCAACAGTAGCTGAATTAAAGAAAACGGTAAAAGGATTGCTCATGCCGATCCCGGCGGTGTTCGACGGCAAGGGCGAACCGGATCTGCCGATGATGGAAAAATTGACCGACTGGTATTTGGACTCCGGCGTCCATGGATTTTTCATTCTCGGATCGCAAGGCCAGGGCCCGGCGACCACGATCGAGCAACGCAAGTCGATCGCCGAGACGGTGATCCGCCGCGTCAACAAGCGCGTGCCGTGCATCGTGCAGATCGGCGCGGTGGAGCCGTACACCAGCATCGAGCTCGGCCATCACGCCAAACAGATCGGCGCCGATGGCGTCGGTATCGTCGGTCCCTACTACTACAGCGACCGCAACGAGTGGGAATTGATCGAGCACTACAAAGTCGTCGACAAAGAGGTCGGCATGCCGATTCTGCTCTACAATAATCCCGAATATTCCGGCTATCCGATTCCGCCGGCCATGATGAAAAAAATGCGCGACGAGATGCCGAACATTTTTGCCGCAAAGCTCGCCATGGGCAACATCGACCAGGCCGTGAATTACCTGCGCGTGCTCTCGCGCGAGTTCGTCATTTTCATTCCGATCACCCAGATGCTCCCGGGCATGCTCGTCGGCGTCGCCGGCAGCATCGCAGCAGGCTCGCCCGTCACGGTGCCGGAGGCCGGCGTGCAATTGATCGAAGCGATCTGGGATAAGGATTTAGACCGGGCGCAAAAGATCCAGGTTTTGCTGCTCGAACATGGCGAACGCATCGCGCCGATCCGTGCCTACGGCAGAAGAATCACTTTGGAAGGTCTGCGCCTGCGCGGCCTGGCGGTGAAAGAATACCCGCGCTGGCCCACCAAGCCGCTGTCGACGGAACACATGAAGCTTTACGAAGAAAACATGAAACGCTTCCTCGACGAGCTCGCGGAATTGACACCCGCGCGGCAGAAAAAGGTAGCGGTGTAAGGAAGACTTGGAGTGATGGAGAGCTGGAGTGCTGGGGTTTAGACACATCACTCCATTACTCCAGCACTCCAATACTCCAACTTTTATGCGAATGAAGTCATCTGTCTTCAGAGGGGACTCGTTTCATGCCACGTCAGTATAAATGCATTTCCAGCGACGGCCACATCGATCTCAACCCTGACATCTGGCGGGATCGCGTGCAGGCAAAATGGCGTGACCGTGCGCCGAAACGCGTGAAGATGCCCAACGGCTCCGACGCCGTGGTGATCGACGGCGGCAAGCCCAATACCATCGGTATCACCCGCAGCGTCCGCGTGCCGCACGCGGACCTCGCCAAACAAGTTCCGACCTTTGAAACCTGTGCAGGGACTGGTACACCCCAACAACGCCTCGCTGAACAGGATCAGGACGGCATCGACTGCGAAATCTTATTTTCTCAGATCACGTTCGTGTTGCGACAGACCAAAGACGACGAGTTCTACAAAGACTGCATACGTGCTTACAACGAATTTTTGGGCGAGGAATATATGGCGCCCGCGCCGGACCGCATTGTCTGCATGGGCACCATCCCGATGACGAACGTGAATGACGCCGTGAAAGAACTCGAGCACTGCGCCAAGCTCGGCATAAAAGGGATAAAGCTCGATCGTTATCCGAGCGGCAAGAGCTATCCAACGCCCGAAGACGACAAGTTTTGGGCGGCGGCGCTCGACCTCGGCATAGCGCTTACCAACCACAACAACGGCAATATGGGGTCAGGCAGAGGCGAGCCCGATTTTCTCTACCCAAAGGATCCGGGCCACGACGTCCATCAGAAAGACGCTTTCAAATTCTTCACCCGCTTCAGCAACGATGCGATGACCGCGGCGACGCAAATGGCGTTTGCCGGAGTCTGGGATCGCTTTCCAAAACTGCAATTCTACTGGGCCGAAACCATGATCGGTTGGTTGGAGTATGGGCTATGGCAAATCGACGATCACTACCGGCGCTACATCGGCATGATCCACGACAACTGGGGACTTAACAAATTGGAGCGCAAACCGAGTGAATACTTGAAGGATCGTAATTATTGGGGCTTCTTGCACGATCCGGTCGGTGTCAAGCACCGCGACTGCATCGGCTATGACAAACTTATGTGGGGCAGCGACTTCGCCCATGCGGCGAGCGAGTTCCCGAACTCCCAAAAGCATTTGTCAGAGGACTTCAAGGGCGTGCCGGAAAACGAAAAGCGCGCCATGCTCGTGGATAATTGCGTAAAGTATTTTCACTTAAACGACTAGTGTAGCCAAAGTGCAATTCTCCGAAGACGACTGGAACCATTGGAACCACTTGGAACTACTGGAACCGTTCCAAACGTTCAAATCGTTCCAGTCGTTCCAACCGTCTATGAGTTTCGCAACAGCGCGTTGAGGAGTCAGATAATATGAGCGATGTAGGCACCACCCACGAAGACCTTGAACGATTTCTCGCTGAGCATCACCTCGTCGGCGCCGGTCTGAGGCGCGACGGACGGGCGGCGCCGCGCCAAGGCAACACCGCCGCGCATTGGAAATGGGACGGCATCTTTCGCGGCTTGATGCGCTCCGGCGAGATTGTCACTGTTGGGCCGAACGGCATGACCGGCATGCGCTCTGTCGTCGGCATTGAAGCACGCAAGTTTCCAATCTGGATGAACGCGCAGATTCTTATGCCCGGAGAACGCACCCAGGCGCACCGCAATCTGCGCAGCGAGACACGCCTGGTCTGCCAAGCGCCCAAGGACGCTGTCTTCGTTTGTGAGTATGAAGCTTATCCGATGGAGCGCGGTGACGTCGTCATCAGCCCGGCATGGACTTTTCACGACCACTGGAACAAAGACACCACGCCGGCGATCTGGATCGACGGCTACGACAACGGCTACAACCCGAATGTAAACGTCAACGAGCGCATGCCCAACGACGAGCCGTACGAGGAAATTAAAAAACCGGCGGCCTACGGTCAACGTACACTCGGTCTAGCGCGGCCGATATCCAACGAAGCACCTTTTCCGCTGCCGCCGATGCGCTACCCGTGGGCCGATACGCACGCGGCGCTGATGGCGCTCAGAGAAAACGGCGAGACGGATCTTTATGATGGAATCATGATCATGCTCGCGAGTCCGGTGGACGGCGGCCCTACGTTGCCGACGATCGCCTGGCAAGCGCAGTTGCTAGCCAAAAAACAAAGAACCCTGCCGCACCGCCATAACAGCACGACTTTCTACTTCGCTTTCGAGGGCGAAGGCGAAGTGGTCATCGAAAGCGAGCGCTTGCAATATCAGCAAGGCGATATTTTCGCCGTGCCCGCTTGGACCTGGCATCATCATGAGAACACCAACGACGATGACACGATTCTTTTCTCCATCGACGATTGGCCGGCGATGAAGAAGCTTGGCTTCTACATGAAAGAAGAGGCGAAGGGATTCTAGCGATTCGCTGATTGTCCGCTATAACACATCATTCTGCTTCCATTTTGTGTAGGGGCAACCCCCCGTGGTTGTCCTTACGGCAAGGGGCAGGCACAGGGGCCTGCCCCTACATGAATCACACACACAATATCCCTATGGAGACTCGCGCAAGATTCGTGTAAGAGAAACAACGCTGTGGTACATGGTCCATTAACCGCGGAAAGATCGCCGGCAACCGCTAGAGCTCAACAATGCCCGGCGCGGGCCAAAATCGCCGTGCGGCTCAACGGACTGTGGAAAACTTATCCTGGCGGAACGAACCCAGCGGTTAAAGATCTCTCACTCGATGTCTACGACGGCGAAATTCTCACCTTGTTGGGCCCCAGCGGCTGCGGCAAGACGACAACTTTGCGCATGGTGGCGGGCTTGGAGACGCTCGATGCTGGAGATATCTTCTTTGGCGATCAAGCGGTGGTCATCAGCTCACGTCGACTAACTCTGCCGCCAAACAAGCGCAACGTAGGAATGGTTTTTCAATCTTACGCCATATGGCCGCATATGACGGTAGCGGAGAATGTCGCGTTCCCGCTCAAGGCGTGCGGATTCCCCAGGCATGAGATCAGGGAGCGCGTGGTGCGCGTCCTCGACCTTGTCGCATAGGGAAGAATAGCCAACGAGGCGATTGCCATCATCTAGGTGGAACAGATCGACTGTAGGAGAAGTAATCATGCAAATCGTCGGCAAATCTGAGAGCGTTGCGACAATTTTATCGGTCCTATTTTTTCTATCCGTCATATTGGTGCGCTCGGTATTCGGTGCTGCCGCGCCGGCGAATTTCGAACAGGAATGGTCCAAGCTCATCGCCGCGGCCAAGCAAGACGGCACGCTTGCAATCGCCTCCGGCGGCGCGCCGTCCCGCCAGTATCGCCCGGTGATGGACGCGTTCACGAAGAAATTCGGCGTCAATATAGAAGTATCGACCGGCAACGCGACGGACACGGTCAACCGCCTGTTGGCCGAGCGCAAGGGCGCCAAGTACACCGTGGATGTTGCGTTGATCAGCTCCCGCGAAAGTAACCAGAGGCTGCTTCCGTCGGGATCTTTGGTTCCCCTCACACCTCTACTTATTCATCCCGAAGTGGTCGACATGTCCGCTTGGTACCGCGGGCGGCATTGGTACGCCGACAAAGCATCGAGCTACGTGTTAATTTATCACGGCTCCAAAGAGGATCAGTACGAGAGTTGGTATAATACCGAGAAAGTCAAGGATGCCGAAATTTCAACCATAAAAAAACAAACCGACTACTTCGACCCGCGCTGGAAAGGAAAAATCGCCGGCCAAGGCATGGGCGATCCGTCCGGCATCCGGCAGATGATCGATAGTTATTTTGAACCCGATCGCGGGCAGGAATGGATTCGGACCTATTTACTCAATGCCGGAGTGACGTTCTCGGACGACCGCCGGATTTTGGAGACCTGGTTGGTAGGGGGGAGATTTCCCTTCTATGCCGTTGCGACGGGAAGCGAAGAGCTGATTGCGTTGGCGAAAAAAGGACTGCCCATCAAGCAGGTATTTTTTCCGAAACAACTCGGCGTGATCCGCGCCGGCGGCTCCGGCTGCTGTATCTCGGCGTTTGCCAACGCGCCTCATCCGAACGCGGCGAAACTGTTTATCAATTGGTTCCTCTCCCGGGAAGGCCAGACCTTGACGCACACGATGATTCCCAACCTCGATCGCTCGTCTCTGCGCAACGACATACCGGTCGGCGAGGTGGTGCCGGAGCAACGGCGCGCCGCCGGCGTAGAGTACGCCTTTCCGGACGCCGACCCCAAGTTCGGCGCGCGCCAGGAAGAAGCACAAAAATGGGTTTACAAGATCTGGGAGTCGAGGCAGAAATAAAAAACTTGTTCCAACCGTTTCAATAGTTTCAAACGTTCCAATCGTTAGACGGAAAAAGGCAGGGAAACAGCCTCGATCGAAACGCCTGGAACTCTTGGAACCACTGGAACATTTGGAACGAGTGAATTAGTTAGCCGTGGACCAATCCTCTACAATCGATCGGTTGAGTATTCCGCACAGCGTGGCCGCGCCCCGCCTGACGAAAGGCCACTTCGTCATGGCGGCGGTGCTGCTCATGCTTGGCTACTTTCTCATCTGGCCGGTGCTGTTGCTGTTGATCAATAGCTTCAACGCCGCATCCGATTGGTTCGTTGAACCGCGCACCTGGGGAGTTAAGCATTGGGTGAATGCATTTCAGCGCCCCGGTTTACTTCGTTCTTTAGGTAATTCTCTGCTCATCTGGTCGATGACCGTGACTTGTAGTTTTCCGATCGGCGTAGCGATCGCCTGGGTTTTAGCGCGCACGAAAATTCCATTCAGCCATACTTTGGAGTTTTTGTTTTGGGTCTCCTATATGGTTCCCGCTCTTCCCACTACCATCGCTTGGATCACTCTGTTGGACCCGGACATCGGCATGATCAACGTCGCTCTG
The DNA here is from genome assembly GCA_005879255.1 of Deltaproteobacteria bacterium. The sequence continues at coordinate 44,068 of VBKY01000039.1, read as the reverse complement.
AAGAAATTGTTCCAACTTGACCAGGGACCGTTCAACATTTTCAGCATTCCCGGCATCGTGTGGGCGAACTTGATGGGCCACGGCATCTCGATCAAGGTGATGCTTTTGACGCCGGCCTTTCGCAACATGGATGCGACGCTGGAAGAAGCCGCCCGGGTCGGCGGCGCCGGCAATTTAAGAACTCTTTTCAAAGTCACGCTGCCCCTGATGATTGCGCCGATGATGATGGTTTTTGCTTTGCAACTCCTGCGGGTCTTTCAGTCTTTTGAAACGGAGTATCTATTAGGCTTGCCCTTCGGCTTCTTTGTCTACTCAACGAAGATTTTTGCGTTGATCAGAAACCAGGTTCCCAATTATGGAGAAGCCACGGTCCTCGCCAGCATCACATTGATAATGATCGGGTTGATCATTCCGCTGCAGCGCTGGATTCTTGAACGGCGCCGCTACACCACCATCACCGGCAGTTTTCGACCTGGCCTCATCGATCTCCGCCGGTGGAACTATGTGGCCTTCACGGTGATCGCCTTGCTGCTCACCTTCCTGACTGTCGGGCCCCTAGTCATTTTAGTGTTGGGAAGTTTCATGCAGCGAATCGGTTACTTCGTGTTGGGATTTACCCTCGACCATTGGCGCTTCGTGTTGACTGATCCGGTGTTTGTCAAAGCGCTTCGCACCACGCTGATTCTTGCCGCCACCGCGGCGATTCTAAGCCCGCTTTTGTTTTCGATTCTCGCTTACATTTTGGTACGTACCCGCTTGCCGGGCCGGGGCGCGCTGGACGCGATGATCTGGTGCGCCGGCGCCATTCCGGGCATCCTGGCCGGGCTCGGTCTTTTGTGGGTATTCATCGGTACGCCACTGCTGAATTTTATGTTCGGCACCATCTGGGCACTAATCCTCGTCGTCCTGCTTCAAGGCAAGACCACCGGCGTCAACATCATGAAAGGCGTATTCGTCCAGATCGGCGCGGACATGGAGGAAGCCGCGCGCGTCTCCGGTGCGGGCTGGATCAGGACCTATTTTCGCATCTGGCTGCCGCTATTGATGCCGACTTTGATGCTGCTGGCGGTGATGAATTTCGTCAGCGCGGCCGGCGCCACCAGCAGCATCATTTTGCTCGCGTCCCGCGATACCATGACGCTGTCACTGATGGCTCTCGAGTTATCATCGACCGCCGTGAGCAATCGCGAAGCGGCCAGCATCATCAGCATCTTCATCATCGGTTTCACCATGACCGGCGCTTTGCTCATCCGATACTTCGGCCTTCGCTTCGGTGTGCGCCATGACATGCACGCGGCCGCTTCCGGGCTTGGAAATTTACCCCGATCCAACGTCGCGATTCAAGATGTAAGCCGCATCACATCCTGAAGTTGTAGGGGCAGACCCCCGTATCTGCCCTTCTCAGTTTTTTTTCAAAGAGCGGAAGGTGTTCTTGTTGGGACAAATTGTCTCTTTGCCAAAGGGGGACGAACGGGATTTTCGTCATATTGCTTTTTCTCCCTGTCTGAACTAAGCAGGCCTATGATTTGAATAGGAGGGTCTCGCGATGGCTGAAACCAATGTCGCCGATACGTTAGTTGGGTATCTGAGTTCTAAAAATGTACGCCATATCTTCGGAGTGCTCGCGCATACCTCGTTTGCCATCGGCGATGCCATAGCCAAACGTCCTCATATGAGCTTTATCAACGCGCAGCACGAAGGCGGCGCGGGAAACATGGCGCTCGGTTACGCGCGCGCCACCAAGCAGCCAGCCGTTTGTCTGGTTTCCGCGGGTGGCGGCGCGACCAATATTGTCACCGCCGTCGCGCAAGCTCACAAAGAATCCGTGCCTTTGTTCGTCATCTCTTCGGACATCGACACCGCCGCCTCGGCGAAAGGAGCTTATTCGTCGTTCCACGGCATGGAGCATGTCCGACTGTTTCAGCCGATCACCAAGCAGAGCGCAAAACTTGAACGCGTCGAAGAACTAGGATCGCTGCTAGACACGCTCTTCCGCCAGACCATGCGCGGACGCCAAGGTCCAGTTTTTCTCATCGTCCCCGAAGATCTGCAGCATGAGAATCTTCCCGAGCCGTTGAGCTTCACGCCAACCGCCGAGCCCGTTGCCCCGGCGATGGACGCCGGTGCCGCACAAGCAGCCGTAGACCTCCTGCTCCAAGCCAAAACTCCGGTGGTGCTCGCCGGCACCGGCGTCGACTGGGCCGGCGCCCACGAAGAAGTGCGCGAGCTTGCCGAATTGTTATCGCTGCCGGTCGCTGTCAGCTATACGGCCAAAGGCGTGTTTCCTGAGAATCATCCCCTCGCGCTCGGCTGCCTCGGCTTCGGCAGCCGGCCCTACTCGCGCAAGTTTTTTCAAGAGTCCGATTTGATTCTCGCCCTCGGCGCGACCTTTAGCGAAGGCACGACGATGCGCTTCGGACACGAGATTATTCCCGAAAAAGCCAAGATCATACAGATCGACACGGATCCCGAGGAGCTTGGCAGCAATTATCCAACGGCCTTGTCGATTCAAGCGGACGCCAAGATCGCCCTGCGCGCGATCATCGATCGCGTGAAAAGCCGCCAACTAAAAGCGAATGGCGCAAGAGCGCAAGCGATCCAACAAGCCAAACAAGCCTGGAAAAAAAATCTCGATGAGAAAACAGTTAAGTCAGGTTTGACTTACGAGTCCGTGATGAAAGCTCTCAATGAGCTACTCACCGGTAAAGAAATTTTAACGACGTCAGGTATGACAGGCGACACGCTGCGCGGCATCGATGCGGTAACGCCGATCATTCACGCCGGTGAATTCCGCGCCATCGGCACCGCGCTCGCGACCGCAATGGGCGTCAAGCTCGGCCGCCCCGACGCGCGCGTGATCTGTGTAACCGGTGACGGCTCGTTCATGATGGAACAGCAGGAGCTGGCCACGGCGACTTACCACAAGATTCCGATATTCGTTCTCATCCTGCGCAACAACGCCTACGGCGGCATGAAGCGCGATCAGATAAAATCCTACGAAGGCCGCGTCATCGGCACAGAGCTTTTCGTCCCCGATCTTCCAAAACTCGCGGAGCTCTATGGCGCGAAGGGCTTCAGCGTCACACGCAAAGAGGAGTTACGACCGGTCTTTCAGCAAGCGCTCGCGTCGGACGACTTCGTCGTCGTCGATGTGAAGCTGGATTAGTGCAGCGAAGTATGTCCCGACAGACCACACTGTTGTTATTGAAAGTTTGGGGTCGATCATACGCACTGAGCGACCCGGAGTAGGGCAATCGAGTATTCAATCGGAGGCGTTATGCGATTCTTGATCCTGATCCTAGCTCTATGCCTCATGGCCTGTGCCACCCAGCCAGTGTCCGTTATCAGGCGCCCGTAATGCCGTCCTCACATGTCCTAGCACCCCAGGATGCACGGTTATAGAGTGTCGCTCACAGGCTTAGGACGAAGGCTCGCGTCCCCTCCGTTGGTCGCAGTGGAGTCCATGCTCGCTCGGCTGACGAGTGTGGATGGCGTGCTCTTGGTTACAGCTACCATCTTAGGGCTCTCCATAATGCTTCTTGGCTGTGCTTGGAGGACCGCGTCAGCCCAATCGACGGGCCAGAAGCGAGCGTTGACCATCCTTGTTTTCACCAAAACCGCAGGATTTCGCCATAACTCGATTGGCGCCGGAGTGGCGGCCATCAAAACGCTGGGTAACAAGCACAATTTTCATGTCGACGCCAACGAAGAAGCATCGGTGTTCACTGATAAGCACTTGGCAAGGTACCGATGCGTCGTCTTCCTCAATACGACGGGTGATGTCCTCGATAGCAACGCTCAGGCGGCGTTCGAGAGATTCATCCGGCGCGGAGGGGGATTCGTCGGCATCCACGCGGCCACGGATACCGAATACGCATGGCCATGGTACGGTAAGCTCGTGGGAACCTATTTCGATAGTCATCCAGCCATCCAACCGGCGACCCTGAAAGTGGTAGATGCGACACACGCCTCAACGAAGCACTTGCCTGCCGCATGGAGGCGCAGTGATGAGTGGTATAACTTTCGTTATGATCCGAGCCCCCGCGTTAATGTCTTGATTCAAGTTGATGAGACTACGTATTCGGGCGGCAAGATGGGCGCAAACCATCCCATCGCTTGGTATCATCAGTACGATGGCGGCCGGTCGTGGTATACTGCGATGGGCCACACCCAGGAATCCTACCAGGACCCGCTCTTTTTGAACCATCTCTTGGGTGGCATCAGGTGGTCGGCCGGTGCAATGCCAGAATAGATGAGCGGTTTTCGTCGCCTGTTATCGAGGCTACGAGGTGACGCCGACGAGATGAAAAATTCTCTGATCCCGATTTTACGCGATTTTTCGGATAAATGACCGAGAGAGGATTGTTGGTCTTACGTGACGGTTACCGTTTACAGCGGGACGCTTCGATTTTTTATAAAGGAAATGAAAGGAAATGGGGTCAGGAAAGGAAATGGGGAAAGGAAATGGGGTCAGAGAACCTTTTTTCTTGACGATGTGCTGATCCGGCGATAGGTTCCCCCTACCACACCGAGATGTCGCATGCCACGCTCGCCGCGAATCACAATTCCTGCTTATCCTCATCACATCATTCAGCGAGGCAACAATCGCCAGGTGACTTTTTTCGCCGATGAGGATTACCGTTTCTTTTTGGCATGTCTTCGACAGGCAAAGATCAAATGTCATTGCAGGATTTACGCATACGTATTGATGACGAATCATTTTCATCTTTTGGTTGAACCGGCTGAAGTAGGGGATCTTGGTCGATTCATGCAGAGCGTCGGACGCAGGTATGTCCGATACGTTAACGAGACCTATGAGCGTTCGGGTACATTGTGGGAAGGGCGATTTAAAAGTGCAGCGGTGAGTCGAGATGAATACTTGATAGCCTGCAGCCGATATATCGAATTAAATCCCGTGAGAGCTGGATTAGTGGCACATCCGAAAGATTATTACTGGAGTAGTTATCAGCGCCGGGCATTGGGCCTGTTGGATCGTTGGCTGGATGAGGACCCTTGGTACACAGGGTTGGGAACAACTGAAAAACAGAGACAAGAAAAATATCAACAATGGATAGACTCACAGATTGGTGAAGGAGAATGGGAAGAAATCCGACAAGCAACTCAACGTGGTCGCCCGATCGGGCGAGAAACATTTCAGAAACAGGTGGAAGCGGCGACGGGACGGCGTTTGGTAGGCGAAGCCCGAGGACGACCCAAGAAGGCCACGGCAATTGCATCCGAAAAAGTTCTCTGACCCCATTTTCTTTTTCCATTTTCTTTTTCTGCATTTGAGCTACCACGTCGCCGAACTTTACGAGCAAAGGGGTTTGCTATGACACGCAAAGAAGATCTTAAACCGGTTTTCCAGCAAGCGCTGGGTCGTTACAGCGCCTGCGCTTCTGGATGTCTGCTTAATATTGAGAGGATACCTGCATGCTAGATGGAAAATTGCGAATCGCGCCGACGTGCTATCACGTGCTTCATCTCGTGCCGGTCATGACGGCGCATGAGATGAACTACTTCTACGATGAGGGGCTGCGCAACGACGACGGTGGGGTGGCTTATGAGATATTCACCAATTCAATGGTGCCGTTTGGTTTGGAAAAATTAGGGATCTCGCAAGCGATGAAAGAAAAAGCGATTGACATCGCCCTCGATGTGCAGACGCGCACGGTATTTTACCAGCGTTCTAGAGGCGCCGATCTCTATATTATTGCCGGCTGGAGGAACCAGCATATTCACGTCTGGGTGAGTCCGCCGCACATCAAATCCCTCCAGGAGCTCAAGGGAAAGAGAGTTGGTATCAGCGATTTCGGCAGTAATCGCCACTGGGGCATCACGATCTGGTTGCATAAGGCGGGGCTCGATCCAAACCGCGACGTCGAGTTTGTCCGAGGAATTTACCATCCGGTGCACATCGACGCACTGCGCTCGGGCAAGGTCGACTGCGCGCCGGTCGCCGTCTGGGAAGCCGAAGAACTCGTGAAAGAAGGTTTCAATGCGTTAGTCACACTGCAGCAGCAATATCCCAACGGCCGTCCCGAGCGCATTATCGCTGCCAACAGCCGCATCCTCGAAGAAAGGCCGGATCTGGTCAAGGCGTTTTTGAGGGCGATGATCCGAGCCTACTGGTTCATGCGCGACATGCCTAAGAACTTTGAGTACCTCTATAATCTTGAAAGACGGCTTCGTTGCGCGAGTCCGGATCCTGAAGAACGTGAAATAAAGTTTGCCGGGGATTCACCGCAACATCTCGAGGCGATGCCTTTCCCGATCGATGGATTGGCGACCGGCTTCGAGGATCTTTTGCGCGAGGAGAAGGCGATCGGCGATTTGAACTACGACGTGCCGCCGATCAGCGAGGTTTCTGCGCAAGATCTTGCCACAGAGGCGTTCAACGAGCTGCGCGCCCGTCCGGAATTGCAAGAGGAATTTAACCGCGTCAGCGCAGTGGCACGGCGTTGGGGCTACTAGGGGCTTCCCACTGAAGTCGCCGCAGCGGACGATGCAGCGATCTTTTCAGCCGCGGTTGCCGGTTGTAACACGATCATGTCCGACTGCGTCAGCGTGACGTTGTAACGGTAACCAAAACCTCGGTAGAGCGAAAACGACATGAGAGTCTCGGTTTCGTCCTTCGCCGCGGTGCAATCCATCGGCATATAAACGTAATAATCACGGATGCTGAATCCCATCATCGCGCATTGGACGCAGCCGCGAGAAGCGATTCCCGTGACGATCACACGGCTGTCGCAAGGACGAATTTCGAGCCATTCCAAGGTGCGCTCCATGGTGGTTTGGTAAAAACAATCGTGGGTATACTTAACAACTACGGGCTCATCTGCCGCGGGTTTCAAGGCATCGATAAATTCCGCGTCCCAGGTTCCTTCCAGCTTGCGCACGACGTTGTGGAACACCGTGAATTCCTTGGCATCGGGCTTGCGCACCGATTGCGTGTGTAAGACGCGACCGCCACTGGCGCGCACGTAGCGTCTCAGCTGAGCAATCCTTGGAATAATCTTTTCGACGGGCTCTCCCATGTACTGCGGCCCTTTAGGATGTGCCGAGCAGTTTTCCATGTCGACAATAACTAGCAGCGTCTTGCGTGCATCCAGTTCGACGCGGGCGGGATCCGGGCAGGTCAAGTCGATAAGCATTTTTCTTTCCTCCTAAACGCTTGGTTAAGGTCTGACGCCAAAAATCTGATTGAACTGATCGATCAATTGCTTGGTATTGGCGCCGTAGGAAGCCGGGTTGACGAAGGTGAAATCCTTCGCAAACAAGTCTTGCAGCCGGCCCTTCTGCTTGATCCCTTTGCGAATGCTGAGTCTTGGAATCTCCGCGAGCATGGCCTGGCCCGTCTGTGACAAAAGATAATCGGTAAACAGGATCGCCGCGTGCGGATGAGGCGCCCGCGCCATCAGGGCGAGGGAGTTGGGTTCGCCCGCGTAGGGATCGAATATGCGGAAATCTATCGGCGCTCCCTGTTCTTTGAACTCGACAACGCGCCGGCCGCGCGCCGCAAGAGCGATTGCCGATTCACCGGCCAACATGAGTTGCACCCGCATGCGACTGCTCGGTCCAGGTAGGTGAAGATCTTGCTTGGCCAATGCCCGCATGTATGCCAATCCTTTATCCTGTCCCATGGCATCGAGCATCACGCTAAACCAATCGTATTCCTCCGTGCCAAGATTCATTTTTCCTTTGTATTTCGGATTGAGAAGGTCCTGGTAATTGTTGGGGATATCCGGCGCCTTGAGCAACTTGGTCTGGAACGCAACCACGATCGGCGTTACTTCGAAAGCCGACCAGTAGCCTTCGGGATCATAAGAGCCTTTGGGCATCGCTTGCAGCTCCGGAGACAGATAACCAGTGGATAATTTAGCCTGTTTCAACTGCCACATCTCAACCGGCGCGGTTCCTATGATGTCGACCGCATAACGTCCGGCCCTTGCCTCAGTGCTTGCTTTCAACAGAGCGCTCCTTGGCGTGCCGCGATAGACATCCGTCTTTACAAAAGGGTAAGCCTTTTCAAAAGCGGCCATCACTTTGGGATTATCCTGAACGCTCATCGACGTATAAAGAACGAACTGCCCTTCCTGGCGCGCGCCGTCTTCAATCGCCTTTTTCCGCTGGTCCGGCGGCAGCGTAGAAAGTTTTTTTGCAATTTCCTGAACCGTCGCAGCAAAACACGGAGCCAGGAAGTTCAACCCAAGAAAAATACTGAGCAAAACGATGAAGCCGTAGGGCCGTGTTTTCAATGTAGTCTCCTTTTGGTTAAATTCGCCCTGCGGCGATATTTATTTTTTCTTTGCAAAAAAATTCCCAAAATTTTACAGCACGCAAAATGGCAGCGGAGAGCTTCCCGGCATGCCAAGCTGGGTAACCAGCAGAGTCGTCTCGCTGACCGCCGTAGTCGCCGAGTATGCCGCCCCGGCCGGAAAGAACATGCAGGATACCGGTTTATAGTTTTCGCCGTCGTATTTCACTTCCCCTTCCAGAACCAGACGTACCTGTTGAAAATCAACTTTGCCTTGCGGAGTCTCTGCGCCGCTTTCCATACGCATTAATTTTATGTTCGGTCCCCTCTCATTGAAGTAACCTAGATGCTTGACCGAAACGCCCGGCGCTCCTTCCAACGGAACCCATGAATAGTTGGCGTGGCGCATGATGATGTAACTGCGATAGCGCGGCTCAGGATAGTTGAGCTTGCTGCCGACGATGTATTCCTGGACGGCTTCAAAGGCGTCCTGCTTTTTGCCGTCCGGCCAGATGAAAAGTCCCTTCTCGAATTGCCCGACTTGTTTTTCGCGCATCTCCTTTTGCGCTTTCATGACCTCCGGCCATACCGGCGTTGGGAATCCAGACGGACCAGGAAAATGGAGCGAGATGCGCACGTTATGGTCGCATTTCTCGGCGGTCTTTGTCGGCCCATAGTAAACTCCTTCGGGCACGTACACGCAGTCGCCTTCCTCCATGACGTCTCTGCCATAACATTCGGCGCCCCGGTAATAATAACGCACCGCCTCGTCGGTGTGTCGGTGGCGTGGATTATAGCGATCCGGCGTGTATGTGGTAATTCCTGCTCTCATGCGAATTCCATGTTCGGGATCGAAGAAGCCGTAGATTTCGCTTTTCCTACCGCCACCACGGTGCGTTCCGCCTTGCTCATCGCCTTCTTCTTGCCGGACAACGACCGGTCGGGTGATCGGACCTTTCAGCGGATCAACTTTTTCCAACATGTTTGCCTCCTTAGACTCGGCGGCGAAAATTTAACCGTATCCTTGAAGTAATTTTGTTGTCAAGGATTGACGTGGCGCGGATTCGATCGCCGTATGGATATGTGATAAGGAGACTAACACGGTTTTGTTTCTTAGGGTTCTTCGTTGAAAAAAGTGTCATAAAACCGGTCAAGGCTTTTGTTGACTAATTACTGAGCTGAGTGTGGGGGACGGGTCAAGTCTTTTGTTGACAGTTGGACATTCGGTTGCGGAGCCGTGCAACTCCGCCTCGAAACCAAAATTAGTAAAAAAGATTTTGACCAAGTTTGAAGTTAGTCGCGCGCTTGACAACAAACAACAAAAGACTTGACCACTTTCCCCCCTTCCGCCATTGTAGGCATACCCTGCAGCTATCTCGTTCAGATTGACCTGATGAGAAAACAATTTGTTCGGTTCAGAGAGAGTAACTGACTAATCAGAACCTGCGCGCTATCTGAAGAAACATCAGGCTGAGAAATTAGACAGGGCGACTGAAGCGATGACGGCAAAAGGTAGACTGTCGATCAGGATGCAGCTGGCTGCAACGGTCGATCATCTTCGTTCCCGTCTTCGCCCAAGGCCGGACCCACATCGAACGATTTTCACCGATATTTATCGGCGTGGGATGTGGGCGAGTAATGAAACCGTCTCCGGGCCTGGCTCCACTCGTGAGCGCGCTGCGGCTTTTCGCGGAGATCTCATCGCCCTGATGGAACAGCTCGATGTTCGTGTTCTCTTGGACGTTGGTTGCGGGGACTTCAACTGGATGGTCGATGTAGGCGATTCCGTCGAGACCTATATCGGAGTCGATGTGGTGCCCGACCTGATCACTCGAAACGTCCAGCGTTACGGCAAGCCAGGCAGAACGTTTTTATGCCGTAACGTCATGGCGGATCCGCTGCCGCGAGCCGACCTGGTTCTGTGTCGCGACTGTCTCGTTCATTTTTCGTTGGCTGACATTCATGCGGCGGTCCGCAATCTCGTGCGAAGTGAGTCCAAGTATCTCCTGACCACCACGTTTCTCGATACGCGGTTGAATGCGGAGGTTGAGACGGGCGGTTGGCGCGAGCTCAATCTGGAGCAAGCGCCCTTCTTTTTTCCACCACCGGTAGCTTTGATTGATGAACGATGTTTGCACACCGAGGGCCGGTATCGAAGCAAGCGACTTGCCTTGTGGGCTTTAAATTCGTTCCCGGCAGAGACAGGCTTATGAGTTAACAGAGAGTGACAGTGACAGTCCGCCATTGGCACGAAGAAGCTTGCGCGACTGCGACAGCCGCATCGGTTTCTCGCACGGCATTGGTTAACCGTGCGGCTGCCTCGAGCCGATGCGCTTGGCCACTTGCGCATGGGCAAGAATCACACGGGGATCTCGCTGCAAGGCTGCAACGTAGCGCTCGCCGAAGTCTCCACCGCTCTGCGCTGGAACCAGTAGAAAAACTAATTGCCGCATCAAAGCGTCGACGCTGTCGTTCGTTAACGGCTCTTTCGCGTCTAGAGTTTCATCGATCGCCACGATCAGTTGTGAAATCGGCCGCAGCCATCCGAAGTAAGGAGCATTGGTCAGAAGTTGGAAAAAATGATTCGGCGATTGGATCGGGCCCACGTTATTTTCGTATACTATTTTTTCGGAGTCGAGCAGCGCTTTGTGAAGTTTCAGCAATGCGCTATGTAGCTCTTGCAACCGTTGCCGGATAGCTTCCTGTTCCGGAGTCAATTGTCGTAATTCTTTTTTTGCCATTGGATAACCCGGCAAGTTTATACCGCATCATTAACGTTCCAGTTCATGCTAAACATTGGTGCGGTCAAAAACCAGTAGGGGCGGGTTTCAAACCCGCCCCTACGCGCTGCTCGGTCGAACTATAATCGAATCTATCTAATGAAGGTTCCGTCGCGCAGTTCGCGCAGCGTCTGCTCGATTTCCTCTCTTGTGTTCATGACAAAGGGACCGTGGCGCGCGATCGGCTCGTTCAACGGCTTGCCGGACACGAGAAGAAATCGCCCCGGATTTTTTTCGGCGCTAACTTCAACGCTGTCGCCGTCGTCCCACACCACAAGCTTCGGTGACGCAACGAGATTGTCGCCGAAGCGCGCTTCGCCTTCGAAGACGTAGGCGAACGCCGAGTGTCCGCGGGCAATCGGCTGGACAAACGATCCGCCGCTCGGGAGCGAAACGTCCAAGTATGTCGGCTCCGCGGCGATACCGCCGATCGGGCCGGTCACGCCGTCCACCGTGCCCGCGATGACGCGAATCGTCGGGCCGCCGTCGCGACGAATTTCGCTGATCTCGCTCGCGTTAATATTCTGATAATGCGGCGCGATCATCTTCTGTTTCGCCGGCAAATTGACCCACAGCTGAAATCCGGCGACGCCTTCCGGACGAACCTGCGGCATTTCCTCATGGAGGATGCCGCGACCGGCGGTCATCCATTGTAGATCGCCCGGTCCGATCACGCCCGCGTTTCCCAATGTATCCTTGTGGCGCACCGCGCCGGTGAGCAGATACGTCACCGTTTCAATCCCGCGATGCGGATGCAGCGGAAAGCCAGCTTCGTAGTCGGCGGGATTCTTCGACTCGAAATGATCGAGCAGCAAAAACGGATCGAGATAGTCGAGCGTGCGCGTGCCGATGCTCCTTTTGAGGCGAACACCGGCGCCCTCGACGACCGCCTCCGGTTCGATGATCCTTAAGATTCTTCTTGGCGTTGAGCTCATTTTTGGCTCCTTTCTATTCAAGCGATGTTCACGTAACTGTCGTCTAACGTACACATTGCAAGCCGTTCCGACTAGACGGTAAAACTTGGAAACACTGTTCAGGCTAATGTAAGATCACCGGCATGGATTTGGACGGGATCGCGATTTTCGTCAAAGTGCTTCAGGCCGGCAGCTTCAGTCGAGCGGCCAAGTTGCTCGGCATGCCCAACTCGACAGTCAGCGCGAAAGTTTCGGCGCTGGAAAAGCGCCTCGGCGTGACACTCTTACAGCGCACCACGCGCAAACTGCGCGCAACGCAGGCGGGTGAAGCCTACTATCAACGCTCCCTGCGCGCCCTGGAAGAACTTCAAGCGGCGGAAAATGAGCTGGAAACCGGGCGCGCAGAACCCAAAGGCCTACTGCGCTTGACGGCGCCCGTGGAAATCGGCCACAGTCTCCTGCCTGCTCTGGTCCACGGGTTTTTGAAAAAGCATCCGCGCATGGAGGTCGAGCTGGTTGTTACCAACCGCGTGCTCGATCTCGTCGTCGATGGCATCGACCTGGCTATTCGCGCCGGCCCATTGAAAGATTCTAGCCTAATCGCGAAAAGATTCGATCTCGGTTACTTCGGGCTGTGGGCAAGTCCCAATTACCTGACGAAGCACGCCGCGCCGCGCCATCCCAAAGAATTGACGCGGCATAATTGCTTGCGATTCTCGCGATTCAAGAATGAAGGCTTTCGCCTCACCAACGGCAGAGAAAACTTGAACGTTCCGGTTTCGGGCACATCGATCGCGGACGATTTCGAAACCTTGCGGTCGCTCGCCACCCTCGGCGAAGGCATGGCATTTCTGCCGAGCTTTCTCTGCGTCGAGGAAATCAAGCAAGACCAACTCGTCCGCGTGCTGCCACAATGGCGGGGCGATAAAGTATCCTTGGCCTTCGTTTATCCCGCGCAAAGATTCGTCTCGCCTAAGGTCCGCGCTTTCATCGCCGTGGCCGAAGAACTGTTGAAGAAGCCGAATGGCTAGAACCTTCAAAGGGCCGCAATAGGTATTTTTTGTCGGCAGAATCAGGCGGCAGGCATGACAGATGGGAAAGATACAGGGGATAAGTCCAATTTATCGTCGTGCCTTGACTGAGATTGAATTTTTTCCTGTAGCAAATCGATCACTCTTCACTGCCCGGGCATCAAATCGCCGGCGAGCTATTCGAATTTCTTACCGCCCAAATAGACCGCCTGAATGGTTCGGACGTTGGCGATATTTTCGAGCGGGTTCTTGTCCAGCACCAACAGATCTGCGGCCTTGCCCTTGGCCAGCGTACCGAAATCTTTATCGATGCCCAACGTTTCGGCCGAACCTTTCGAGAAAGCTTGGATGACTTGCATCGGCGTCAGGCCCGCCTGCACCATCAATTCCATTTGGCGGTGCTCAAAAAAACCTTGAATGAAAAAACGGTCGGCGGCGCCGCCGCTGTCGGTGCCGAGGGCGATGCGCACGCCTGCGTCGGATAGTCTTTTGAGGTTGATCTTATCGATTTCAAAGGCTCTCTTATTCCGCGGAGTCTCCGGGTCTTTCGCCTGCTCTTCGCGCTTCTTAGTTTTCAAAATCGCCAGCCGCTCGGCCGACAGTCCCTTCTGAAAGAAAGCATTGTCAATCCACGCCGGTGCTTCGCCGTACACGAACATCCCCTCCTCGCGCGCTAGTGTAGAAATCACTGACACGTTGCGCTGTTTGAGCGTCGCAACGAAATCGGCGTCTATTTCTCGGTCGCGAATATTGTGAGCGAGAATGTTTACTCCTTTGTCGACGATCATCTTGGCATCGGCGTACTCGTAAACATGCGCCATGGTCAACTTGCCGTGCTTGCGCGCTTGGTCAAAAACCGCCGCGCAAAACTCCGGATTGAGTTTTACCAACTTGCCGTTCTGGCTGTCGATCCACACTTTGATGAAATCAGCGCCCTTAGTGACGATCTCATCGACTTTCGCGCGCGCCTCCTCCGGCGTTTTGTGCTCGGAGCCGGGAATGAAGGGAGCGGACATGAAGCGGTACTTGACGGTGAGAATGCGTGCGCCACGGAGATTGCCGCGTTTCTGCTCCGCTTTGAATTGCGCAATGTCGTCGGCATCGAAACCCATGTTTGTCGTCGTGGTAACGCCGTACAGCGCGTACTGGCGCAACTGCGGGTCGCGCTTCTCAGCGACGTGGCCGTGAGCGTTGATAATGCCCGGCACGATGAATTTGCCGGTGAGGTCCAACACTGTGGCACCGGACGGAACGGCAATTTTAGACGCTGGTCCCATGTCGCGGATGCGGCCGTTCTCCATCACAATGGTCACGTCGTTCTGTGGCGCTGTGCCGCTGCCGTCAATGACTGTGGCACGGGTGAGAACGGTGACTTGGGCGCTAACGGGGAGCGCGAACAGCATCGTCGCGGCCAATGTCATAAGCGCGTTTGGCAATCTCATGTCACTTCCTCCGTGAAATTAAGCAGGCCTCAAAGGAGATATCAATTTTTTCGTCGTCCCAAGGCTTTCTCTACGAAACTAAAATCAAACACCTGGCTCGGCGGGATCTCTTTGGTCACTGCTAGACTTTTCTTGGTAAAATCGATGGCGCCGCGCATCCACGCGTCATCCAAATAACTAAGCCCACCCAGGCGGCTCAGATGGAGGTCATACACTTCGCCAGCCAATGAAAGATCTTTGACACCGAGATATTTCGAAATGATATCGATGGCCTCGGTTCGATGCTGCGAATAGTATTGCAGTCCCTTTACGCTGGCTCTGACGAAGGCGAGAACTTCAGCTGGATTGGTTCTGATCTTTTCATCGGTTGCTCCAACTCCTCCTGACGGATAACTCGTCAAGTAATCGCCCGAATAGGCGAGCTTTGAGAACCCTTCGCGATACAGAATGAGCTGGCGCGGCGGGCTGAGGAGACAGGCAGCGATGACCCCGGCGCGGAGCGCCGTCGCCAGTTCTTCGGGTGTACCGATGACAATAGAAGTCACGTCTTTGTTTGGCGTCAGACCATGCTTGGTAAGAATCAACTGCGTCAATAGATCGACCGCGCCGCCCCGAGAGGAAATGCCGACAACTTTGCCCTTGAGTTGTTCAACTGATTTAATGTCGCGTTGGCCGACGAGGTCGAACTGTGGTTTCGAGTTGACGATCAGAACCAGCTTCACCGGCGCGCCGCGCACTCCGGCTGCGATGATCGAGCCGGCCGCCGAAGCGTAATCGACCGAGCCGCCGATCAGCGCCTGCATTCCTACCGACCCGCGGATGAGAATCGTTTCGAGATCGAGTCCTTCTTCGCGATAGAAACCCTTCATCTGGGCGATTCGGAACTGCAGCTCCGTTACAGCGATGGAAGTTGTCGAAAAGTGAATCTTCTTAAGCTGTGCTGAAGCGGGACGGCCAGCAATGAGGAAAATAAACAGCGTAAATATGACCGTGGAGATTTTCTGCATGTTTTGAGAGCCTCTGATGGAGTGTTTCGAGCGTCTCTCACCGGCGCACGCGGAGCCTAGCAAGGCGCTCACGGTCCAGTCAATCGTCTCCTCGGAAGGGTTGCGAAGCTTTGAACTGCTTGAACGATTTGAACTGGTTGACGCTTGACAACTTGCGGGTCTCTAACCTAGAAGGAAGTTAACTCACAATCTGCGGAAGGAGCGCCGCTATGATCGCCAAAATCCGCCACGTCGCCACGCATACCGAACACTACGACAAAGAGTGCAAATTCTATCAAACGATCTTCGGCATGAAGCAGATCACCACCGGTTTGGTGGACGAAAACGGCAAGTCTAACCCCGACCGCGGACACATAAGCGACGGCGTTATCGGCTTGGCGCTTCTGGCCAAGCGCGCCGGCAGTCAGTCGGGCATCGATCATTTCGGCTTCGAAGTCGACGACGTGAGAGAAGCCGTTGACCGGATGAACCGCTTCTACCCGGACCTATTGCACACGCGAGCGCTGACCTACGTTCCTTTTGCCGGCACACGAGCGCAAGATCCGACAGGTACTCAGTTCGACTTATCGCAAAAGGGGCAAGCGAACGTGCGCGAAGGCTATTTGTCGGACGGTTGGGAGCAGCCGCGCTGGCTGAATCACATCGCGCTTCGCGCCAGAAAGCCGGAGGAGGTCGCCGAGTTTTATACCAAAGTCTTGGAGCTCAAAGGAGTGGAGGAAGCCGGCGAAGAAGGATCGATCACGCTCACCGACGGCAAAGTACGCTTAATTATCCGCCGCTGCCACGACGGCTATTATCGTAGTCTACGACAGGGTTTCGATCATATCGGCTTCAAAGTGGAGAACGTCGACCAGACTAAGAAAGACTTGGAAGGAATCGCCGCGGTTCATCCGGAATGCGCCCCGAAAAAAATCGGCGGCGGTCCCCAGGGCGGTGGCATGGAGAAAGATCTGAAAGCCTGCCCCATCGGCAAGCGCGCCTTCGCCGATCCGGACGGGATATTGTTAGACATTTCGGAATAGATTGGCTCCTGAGCCGTTTTTAGAACGAGTTTCAGTTCGTTCCGGGAGGGGCACGGCGCACTCCTCCCGATTTTCTCGTCAATGCCAGAGCGACTCCGGAACCCGTTCAGGCGCGTGCAACCTAATTATCCCTGGCAATCGCATCCGCTGTAGCATCGCCTTCCGTAGCGGCGCAGCGTTCGCTGAAACCCTTAACCTTGAAATTCTGGGAAGCTCGTCGATTTTTCGCCGCGCTATATTGGCGCGAAGGTCCTGCTCTATCGCAACAGCGCGCATGCCGCTGCTTGGTAATTCACCTGAGTCCCCGTGAACAACCAGGTTCCTCGATCTCTCGGCAAAGCCAACCCAAGTTGACATAAGCGACTGCTATCGGATAGGGACTGATACGTTCACGTTGGGAGAACATGGAAGCGATCGCCGTCAACGAGCTTTCGAAGCTCTACTCCACCCGCGATGGCACTGTGCACGCGCTCCAGCAGATCAGCTTCAGCGTAAGCGAGGGCGAATTTGTCGCGGTCGTCGGCCCGTCTGGGTGCGGAAAGTCCACGCTCCTCAAGGTTCTGGCCGGTCTCCTGCCTCCCTCCAAAGGCGCGGCACGGCTTCGCGGCACTCCGATTACGGGACCGCGGCGTGACATCGGCGTAGTCTTTCAGTCGCCCGTCCTGCTTCCCTGGCGCAGCGTGCTGGATAACGTGCTGCTGCCCGTAGACGTGCAGCGCCTCGGCCGCGACCGGCATCTGAAGGTCGCGACGGACCTATTGAGTCTCGTCGGTCTCGACGGGTTCGAGCGGCGCTACCCTTGGGAGCTGTCCGGAGGGATGCAGCAGAGGGTCGCCATCACCCGCGCGCTCATCCACGATCCCGCAATATTGCTGATGGACGAGCCGTTCGGCGCGCTGGACGCGATGACACGCGAACAGATGAACCTCGAGCTTCAGCGCATCTGGCTCGAGCGAAAGAAGACGGTGCTATTCATCACTCACTCGATCCCCGAAGCGGTTTTTCTTGCCGATAGGATTCTCGTGTTGACACCGCGTCCCGGCCGCATCATCGACGACGTGCAGGTAAAGATCCCGCGCCCGCGCGCATTGGAAGTCATGAACTTCCCCGAGTTCGCCCCGTACGTCCACTCCATCCGGGGGCGGTTTGACGCGAAGGGGATGATCGATTCATGAAAAGTTTGCGAAACGTCGCGCTCACGATACTGCTCTTCTGCTCTTCGATCATCGCGTGGGAGCTGATCGTACGCGTCTTCGAAGTGCCGACTTTCATCTTCCCAGCTCCCTCAAAGGTCGCCATGGCGCTGTGGCGCGGCTTCGCGAGCGGGCTGTATCAAAAGCACCTCTATCACACGCTGCTCGAAACGGTGCTCGGCTTCCTCTTTGGCTCGGCGCTCGGCTTTTTCCTCGGGACGGCCGTGGCGCTGAATCGCTACATCGAGTATTTCTTTTACCCGTACATCGTGATGTTCCAGTCGCTCCCCAAGGTGGCGCTTGCGCCGCTGATCGTGGTCTGGTTTGGCCTCGGACTCAAATCGCAGGTGATCAACGCGGCCCTCGTCGCCTTCTTCCCGCTGCTCGTCAACACGATGGTCGGTCTCAAGTCGGCCGACGAGGATCGGCTGAACCTCATGCGCTCCCTCGCGGCGAGCGAGAGCCAGATCTTCTGGATGCTCAGGCTTCCCAACGCTCTTCCATTCGTGATGGCGGGACTCGATGTCGCGATGATCTTTGCATTGATCGGCGCGATCGTTGCAGAGTTCGTGGGAGCGCGGGCGGGACTTGGCATGCTGATCCAGAGCATGAACTTCAATATGGATGTCTCTGGACAGTTCTCGGTGCTCCTGATCCTATCGATCGTGGGACTGTTGCTCAACCGCTGCATTCTGCTGATCCGCCGGCGAATCCTTTTCTGGGACCCTTCGGAAAAGGAACGACTGGAACGAGAAAGGATAGCCCTATGAAACGAACACTCTACGCGCTCGTCACGTGCTTGCTGGTCGCCCCCTCGTGCGCGACGGTGCTGGCTCAGACGTCGAAGCTCCGCGTTGGTTTCTGCTCCCGCACGCTCTCCTCCGCCACTGCGCCATTTGCCGTCGCCACCAAAATGGGATGGTACAAGCAAGACGGCGTCGAGGTGGAGCTGCTGGCATTGGCCGGCTCGGGGGATTGCGTCAAGACCACTGCCACCAAAGAGATACCCTTCTCTCTGCCAAGCGTAGAGCCGCTTGCGGCGGCTCGCCCCCAAGGGGTGAAGGCAAAAATCTTTTACACCGCCTACCAGGGAAACATCTATGGGATTGCCGTGCCGGCTGACAGCCCCATCCAGAAGATCACCGACCTCAAAGGAAAA
Source organism: Deltaproteobacteria bacterium (assembly GCA_005879255.1). The sequence continues at coordinate 25,263 of VBKY01000039.1, read as the reverse complement.
ACCGTCGGCGTCATCAGCATGGGTTCGGGCGGCGTGCCGGTCGCGAAAGCTCTGATCGCAACCGCCGGGATGAACCCGGAAAAAGACGTTACTATCGTGGTGGCGGGCGAGGGCGCGCAGACCGCCGCGATGCTCAGGAGCAAGCAGGTGGACGCACTCAGCCAGTTCGATACACAGTATGCGATGGTCGAGAACGCCGGCGTCAAGCTCCGCCTGCTCGACACCAAAGAGATCGACCGGTACCCGTCTAACGGATTTCTCGCCCTAGAGGAAACGCTCAGCGCGCGCAGGAAGGATGCCGTTGGGCTCGCGCGAGGCTACGCCAAAGGGACGATTTTCACCATCGCCAACCCCGAGGCTGCGGTGCGCATCCTCTATGAGGTCTTTCCAGAGCTCAAGCCGACCGGAAAGGATGAGGCCACGGCGATCAGAGACGACACCAAGGTGCTGCAGGCGCGCATCACAAACTGGAAGCTTGAGAAAGCCGGGGTGAAGCGTTGGGGAGAAAGTTCCGAGACCAACTACGCAGCGTATGCCGTCTTTCTGCTCAAGTGGGGCGTGATCAGATCACCAACGAGTTGATCGACGAGATCAATCAGGTCGATGCCGGCAAGATCGTTGCCGAGGCCAAGGCCTACAAGCCTGGCAAATAAGCTGTAAAGACTCTGCCGCGCCACGTGGCGTTCCGGCGTGAAGAAAGTTTTTGTGTTCCTCTTACTTGCCTAAAAGTTTTCTCGGCTCGCGCAAATTTTTCGGAGGCCCGTCCCCGCCAGCTATGCCAATCGGCGAAATCCTTTTGCTTCGATCCGTCTGCCGTTCGGCAAGGATCACTGATCCTACCGCAATTCGCTCGATGCCCTGCGCACGAAACTGAAGTCGGCGATTTCCGCGAAAGAAACATCCCGCGACGTTTTCAGCACTTCTTTCGAAGTGGCAATGAATTCCTGCATGGCTTCATCCGAAATTAAACCGGTGTCTGAATACAACTTGACGATTTCTTCGTGAATCAAACCGGCCACTACTGGGTCATGAACCCCGGACTCCTTTGCCAAGAGTTTTACGAACTCGCCCTTGTTGGCTTTCAAAAAGCGGTTCGCCGTCAGCGCGGCTTTGATCGTGCGCAGAATCGTATCAGCCTCGCTGCGGATTTTTTGCGCCGTCGTCACCAAGCCGCCTTGAGGCGTCTTGACGAATTCGCGCAGATGAACGAGTTCCCTGAAGCCCATTTTTACCGCCATCTTGTTGTAGGGCATCGTCATAATCGTTCCATCAATCTGTCCGGCTTGCAGAGCGCTCAATCTCAACGGATGGTTACCGAAGAGCACCCGGAGCTTCACATCCGCCTCGGGCACCAAACCAAATTTTTTAAGCACCAGCCGCGCGCCGACATCGGTAAATTCGCCTACTCCGGAAGTTGCCAGCGTTTTGCCCTTGAGATCTTCCATACGCCGGATCTCAGGGCGCACCACAAGTGAAAAATCCTGTCCGACAGTCAGAGCCATGAGGATACGCATCGGCAGGCCGCTCACACTGGCGCGCGCCGCGGAAGCGAGAACGGTTGAATAATCCAGATCTCCAGCCATCAAGGTCTGGAGTGAGATGCTGGGCCGCATGACGATCAACTCCGCATCCAATCCCTGTGCGCGAAAGAAGCCGTAACGTTGGGCGGCCATCAACCCGAGATTGGGCACCCCACGGTTAGGCAAGCCGATGCGAATCTTTTTCAAGCCGGCGCCTTCTTGGCCCCACGCTGGCGAATAAATTGAGACGAGGAATGTTATCAGCACGCCGACCGCCACAGGTTTCATGTCCATACTCTTCTGCCTCATAGCGCAAGCGACGCATTTTTCCAATTCATTGCGCGTTGACGCCACCGGCGACGGAGTGGTAACGTCCCGCCCAGTCAAAGGAGGAACGACCATGGACTCACAGATTCGTTATCTTGCCATTGTCAGCGACCAGCCGGAAAACCTGGCGCGTTTTTACTCCAACTATTTTTCAATGCGCGAGCTCGGACGCTCGGATGCGGGAGATATCGCGCTCACCGATGGTTTTTACAATATATCGATTCTCAAACGGCGCGACGGCGCCGAAGAGCTCGGCATCAGCCATTTCGGCGTCACCATCGAAGACATCGGTCGAGTCGAAACGCGGCTCAGGGATTTCGCTCCCACGGCGGATATTCGGCAAGAGGAGGGCGGCCTTTTTCATGGCGACTATCGCGTCACCGATCCCATTCACACGCAGAGCGTCGAGCGAACTTTTCCCTGTATCCGCCATCTCGCTGTGTGCGTACCGAACAACGACGACGTGCTCGACTTTTACGTTAACGTTTTTGGGTTTCGCGAATCGACTACCAGCAAAAAAATCCGTGCGCAAAACCGAGTGGTGCGCTGGGCGGCGGATGGCGCCACCGCAATGGCGATCCTGCCGGATCGCACGCGCCGCGACATGAATGAAAGGGAAAGCCCGAGGGACGGTCTCAACCACTTCAGCTGGCTGGTCAATGACATCCAGCATTTTCTCGACTCGCTGCCGGAAGGCTGCGTCAGCCAGCGACCGAGCAGCCGGCCGATGGCCGAGTACCGCGGCTTCGATCCGGATCGCAATCCGTTCGACATCTCGCAGGATAAAGGCTACGAGATCGATGTCGACCGCTGGGTGCATGGATAATTCATAGCGCGCGGTTTGCGTGCGCGTGCCCTCCAAATTTTAATTTCCACTTCGCCAGAGGACGTCGAGGTTCTTGTTCCGGACTTTAAATCAGTGTAGGCTCGGGGGAATTTTGGAGTGTTAAACTGAAGCTTCCACGTACTGCGGCGTCGTTCGTTTCGATCGGAGCGCTATTTTTCTGTTTGCTCGAACCGGGTCACAACCCATCCGACATCCATCACAAGCAGCCGTCCACCGCATATATTCAACGGGGCAACCAGGTTCAGGATCATTATCAGATCTACAGCAAGCGCCTCGCTGGTTATCACAACTCCCTCGTTAGCGCGTTAAGAGCTAGTGCACCGGATGTGGTTGAGCTCGTCCGGGCTGCTCCCCCGCTACGACATGGGTATCAGATTTTGCCCGAGATACTGCCCGTCCCGTCGCCGAAGGCGCCCTTGCGCGCGCGAACTATTGCGTATAGCTGGCCATGGACGGACCGACTGATCGATCAGGCATGGCTGGAGATCGTCCGTCACGAAGCAGAACTTCGCCGCGCTAAAATTCTTGGCGGAAGGCAGAGCAGGATCATCTTCGAAAGACTCGCGTCCGAATTTCAGCGAATGGGCGAGCAGCAGAAGAATATCGACGCACACGTCCAATACAATCGTTTTTGGCAGGCCGCCATTGCTGCAGACCGCGCCGGATATGACCTCGAGACAGCGCTCCAGAACGAAGTGCTCGAACGTCAAGGAATCCTTGACGGGTTAAGAAACCTCGATGCCGCTTTCGGCAAGTTTTCAGTTTCTTTGAAACCGTTCCAGGCGCCGCTCGGGTTGGTGCAGATAACCAATGACCTAAGAACACGCGAAGCGTTGCTTACCAATCGGATCAATGGGGCAACCCGCCGTATTCGGACGCCCGGCTTCGTCAGCGTAGAACATCGCCCACACGAGTGGATTTTTCGCGTCCCTTTATACACCGATATAGAAGATCAGGTATTCGTCGCCGCAACAAAGCGGGTCATTGAGTCTACGTGGCAAGTACGCGATGGCACAAACTTCTTCCGCGTCGACCTCGATATCAAATACATCTCAACCGATCTTTTATATGCGGATTCCGAAAAACCGATTAGGGGCCAAGGGATAGACATCCTCGAGCATTTACGGCGATTTCCTCCGGGCGCGGCGATACTTACCACGGGGGCCCTTACAACCCACGTCCAGGATTACGCAATCGTTCTGGGACCGCACTCGATCGCGCCACGGATACTGGCACACGAGTTCGGTCACATTCTCGGATTTAGAGATAGCTATTTCCGCGGTTACAAAGACTTGGGGGAGAACGGCTTCCAGGTGATGGAAGTGATCGCGGATCCCAACAATATTATGGCGGTGCCGTCCACAGGCTCGGTTTTAAAGAGTCATTTTGAGTTGATTCTCAGGAGCAAATCCGCATCAAAAACGCCGATCGCCCCCGAGCGTGAAATTCTTCCAACTCGGGAGCGATCGCAGGCTTAGTGCCGTTGGCCACTATTCAGCAACCGAATTGCGGCCGGTTCCGGCCGACTGGCTAAGATCCTTAGTCTCTGCTGCGCGAAGCCGCAACAATCGCGACGATGAGTACCGCAAGCACGCCCAATCCCACAAGCATCGCGATCGTAGGGTCCATACCTAGGACTGTTCCGCCAGATGGCCCTGATGGTCCTGCTGGCCCTTGCGGTCCAGGTTGTCCCGGCTGACCCGCCGGTCCTTCACGTCCGGGCATGCCTTCCGGACCCTGACGTCCTCGTTTCTCTTCTCCGCCCTGAACTCGCAAATCAAAGCTGGTGTCTCCGGCCTTCCCTTCGATTGTTGCTTTTCCTTCGTTCTTTTGAGGGGAATCTTGAGCGGCCGCCAGGCTGGCGAATCCAAGCGTGAAGAATAGTAAGAGCACGCTTATTAAACACGTGCGGTTTTTCATAATTCACCTCCTCTCGTTTACTAGTGATTGGAGCAAAATATGTGCCCTCTTGTTAACAGACTTATTAACAGTGAAGCGAAATCAACGGCTTGAAATGGTTTCGCTCGATTTTAACGAAATGTAATCCGCCTGATCAGCGAATCTAAGCGCATTAGTTGTGAGGCAAAATCATACGGTGATGGGTAATTCTTCTTACGGGTTGGTCCAATCGGATTCACAAAATAGGCTCGGTTTGAGGTCCATCACGGCAGGTTACGAAACCCGGCTTGGATTCTTTGCGGAAGACCATATCAGCCGCGGATTTATCACCGGCATAACGGCGAGTACCGCAGCTTCGACTGTGACCGTGTCAGCGCACTGGCAGAGGATCGGCACCAGCTAGCTTGTTGAAGAGTTCGACCACGACGGGGTCCCGGGGCAGTTCTCTAATAACCTTCTCCAGTGCTTCGGGCGTCAGCGGCGAAGGCGTGTCGCCGGTGATTTTTTCGTATTCTTTCTCGAACTCGGGATCGCTTAGCGTCTTGCGCAGCGCATCCTGAAGGATCTGCGCGCGGTCTTTCGGCGTGCCCGGCGGCAAAAAGAAATTCTGGCCGGCGAGCCGGAAAGCACGAAACATTTCCACGAGTTTCTTCTCGCGATCCGATTTGGCGAAACTCTCTAGTTCCGGTAACGAGGTGAAGCGCTGGTTCTTTTTACCCTTGGGAATTTCAATGCCGGCGTGAATGTCGACGAGCCCCTTTTCCAGCCACTCGCGCGAACGAACCAGCATGGTTTCGCCGGTGGTCACCCGCGCGTCCACTTCACGCCGCGTGATTGCAATATCGAGTTGCGGACCGGTGTAGCCGGTGACGAATTTGGCATTGTTCATGCCGATGAAATACGCGAAAACCCGGCCGGTGATGTAAATCGGATGTCCGACCGATTGGCCGCCGATACGCACGCCGGGCGTCGCGCGCAGTTTTTCCAAATTACTCAGACCGGCATCGCGGTGCGTAATGAACAGATAGTGCTGCGCGCTGTCGGGCGTCCCCAAATAAATGAACCTGTCGATATCATACTGCACTCCCGGCTCGCCCAGCACCGCATTGGCGACCAGCGCAGCGCCCATACTGCCGACGGTCAACCCGTCGGGCTTGGCGACTTTATAGACGTGATTCGCCGCCTGCCGTCCACCGCCGGCCGGCATATATTGCACGATGATGGTGGGATTCCCCGGGACATGCTTGCTCAGAAAATTGACCACGGCCCGTGTTCTTAGATCCGCCGATCCGGCCGGCGGTCCGCCGAGAACGACGTTGAGGGTTTTGCCCTGATAAAAAGCCTGGGCGAAAGTGAACTCGATGCCAAATCCGAGGAAATATAGAATCAAAACGGCTACGATCGTTTTCATACAGTTCATCTCTGGTCGGCGATCTGCAATTTTCCTATTCGCTGAAACTTTGATGTCTCCCCAGCTATGGATTGACGGAATGAGTGCGCCGCTGCTCGATTGCGTACCGCACCAGTGCCGCATAGCGGTAAGCCACATGTGCGAATTTGCCGTATGGCATTGTGATGAACAGGCCGGCAACGACGCTCAGATGAATCACTAGAAGCGTTCCCATCGCCGCCGTGTCACGGAGCGCAAGCAATACTAATCCGGTCAGGCTGGTGAAGAATAGGAGCGCAAGAAACGCCACATCCATGCTCAACATCTTCGCTTCAGCCGGGTCGCGGTCGCTCTGGTATTTCAGAACCATTAGTCCGCTCGTGCCGATGACAAGGCCAATCCCGCCGACGGTTCCCAGCACGACGGGCACACTAAAAAGTGGATAAGGAGCCTGCCAACCGAAGAAGTGATCGTAAAATGCCGCGACGCTGGTCGACGCGAAGTCGAGCAGGAAACCATAGAAGACCAAATGGTGAAACCATCGTCGCGAATACGTGAAAGTCGCATCAGGATAGCTGCAGCCGGCTCCGCCGCCCTTCATATAGGTGAGACCGAAGGCGTCCTTTGTGGCGCGCCAGAGGTCGCTGAGGCTGATCATCTCCGACAAATGACCTTGCGTCTCGCGCCAGAAGTGAACCACGCCCATGAGCAGAACCGTAAGTCCATAGAGCGCCATCGCGAGTGCCGGTATCGTCATTGCGAGAAAGGGAACCACGCGGTAGAAAGCGCCCTCGCCGAGATGAATTCCGAATAAAATGCCCGGCCCTTTCAAGCCCAACACCAGCAGCACTATGATTGCCAGCGCGGCGAAAGTAATTAGGCTCACCGCCAGTGCATTTTTTCTGAATAGAGCAGAGAAAATCGCCGGCGAGCTGAATTCTCTATACGCCTCCACGCGCAGTTGCGACATAAGCTTAGGGACGTTCACCGCAAATTCATGCGGCGGCGCGTACTGACAGGAGTAGTAGCAGTCGCGGCAATCGAAGCACAGGTTGGCGAGATAGGTCAGGTCGGCCTTGGTGAAATTTCGCCGTAGCTCCATCGCCGGAAAAACCGCGCAGTATCCCTCGCAGTAGCGGCAGGCGTTGCAAATCGTCATCTGCCGCTCGCCTTCTTGGAGCAATTCAGGCGGTAGCATAACGCGCCGCCTCTCGACCGGCGATTCTGCCGAAGACGGAACCGATGGTCAGCCCGAATCCACCCAAATATCCCTTTCCGAGAATGTTGCCGGCCATCACTTCACCGGCGGCGAAAATGTTTTTTGCCGGCCGGTCTCCCTGCATGATGATCCTTGCTTGCTCGTCCACGGTGATGCCCAGATAAGTAAACGTAATGCCCGGGCGCAAAGGGTAGCCGTAGTAAGGTGGCGTGTCGATCGCCCGTGCCCAGTGGCTCTTCGGCGGATGGAGTCCCTCGGTCCGACAGGAGTCCAGGCTTCTCGGGTCGAATGCTCCCGGTCGCACCGCCCGGTTAAATTTATCTACGACCGCCACCAGCGCTGGTGGATCAAGACCCAGGGCCGCGGCCAGCTCTGGGATCGAGCCAGCCTTGACTGGAGGGAACACCGAAGGCATGAAAAGCGGCAGCGCGTTGGCGTCGACGATCGAGTAGGCGATTTGATCCGGCTGCTCCGCGATGAGCTTGCCCCAGATCGCGTAGCGCTTCGGCCAGAAATCCTCGCCCTCGTCATAGAATCGCTTGACTTCTTTGTTGACGGCGATGCCAAACGGCACGCTGTCAAGACGCGTGACGATACCGCCGTCAAACTTCGGCGCCCGCGCGTCGACCGCCACGGCGTGGCAGCCACGCGGATTCCCAACCGGCTTCGCGCCATGCTTGAGCAGTTCCTTTAACATCTGTCCCTGATTATGCTTGGTGCCGCGGATGATGAAGTTGTCGGCCGCTTCTCCCCAGTACTCCTTCAGCCAGGGAATGTTCGCTTCGAATCCGCCCGAGGCAACGACGATCGCCTTCGCGTTGAACTCATGAGTTGCCCCATTGCAAATCGCTACCGCCGAGATGAACTCTCCATCACCTATCTTGAGCTCGCGAACCTCTGATTCGTAGGCAACCTCTACGCCGAGCCTAGAAGCGGCGTTGTAGTAGGAGTTTACCATTGCCTTGCCACCGCCGAGCATGAACAGGTTGGTCCTCCCCAAGTGAAGGGTGCCGCGCAGCGAACCCTGCCAACGGACGCCGTTCGCCGGCATCCACTCTCCGAGCTCCTCCGAAGCGCGAATCGTCAGCCGGGCGAGATGCTCGTTTGTCTCGCCCCCGGTTACTTGCAGGAGGTCGTCCCAGAACTCCTCCTCGTCGTACGGGCCGGTGAGGTAAGCCGTGGCCGCCTTGTGCATGGCGCGGATGTTGCGCGTGTGCCGGCTGTTACCGCCGCGAAAATCCTTCGTCGCGCTCTCGAGCAGGAGCACTCGTGCGCCTGCTCGGCGCGCAGTGATCGCAGCGCACAACCCCGCGTTGCCGCCGCCGACGATTAGGACGTCCACCGATGATTTACGTTCTGCCATGAGAAAAACTTTTCCACCACGAAGGACGCGAAGAGTTGACCCCCTCCTTCATCCTACCCCGCGACGCGGGGAGAAAAGAGGTGGGGGCCCTTCGTGGTGAAAACTTCATTGCAATTTCGCAGTGAAAGCCATTTTTCCATGCGTAGGCGTGCTATGCTTCGCTTCCGTGAAACCGACATTCATTACTGCGCCCGCGGCACGTTGAGATCGCGGCGGGCTTTTTCGAGAAAGCTGTAGTCGACGACCTGAGAAACCGTGAACGGCTGAGCGACTTTGGAATCTTCACGCACCAGGTCGATCATCAGCTGCATGCCTTCGGTTTTGACCGACATATCGCGAATGATGCCGCGGCCAAATTGCTTCAACATCTCACCCGCGAGCCGTCGGTCGTTAAGCTGCCATTGCTTCATGATGATGTTGATGACGTCTTCTCGGTTTCGCGGATCCAGGCTGAAGATAAATCCTCGCAACGTGGCGCGCACCATGGCGTAGACTTCGTTCGGGTTGTCTTGAATCCTTTTCACTAAAGCACCGAAACCGTTCTGAGGAAAATTAACAACGTCGCCCAAGAAAAGCAGTTCGCCGTAGCCTTTCTCCATGGCGATGATATTTTCCGGCACGCCGAGGAGCGCCGCGTCCACCGCTCCGCTCTCCAAAGCCGTCAGCCGGTTGCCTCTAAGCGGAAGGACACTAACGTCGCGTCCCGGATCGAGGCCAAAGTGTTTGAGCGCGGCGTCGGCCATTAACGTTGCCGTCCCGCCCGTCGTGCTGCCCGCGACTTTCTTGCCCTTGAGATCACGGGGCGTTCGAATCTCTTTTCTGACGATGAAAGACTGCAGCGGCCGGTCGACGGCGCACGCGAGAATTTTGGCCGGCGCGCCGCGGACGATGCCCTGAATGATGCCGTTAACCGCCGCGCTGTAGTCGATGTCGCCGCGGATGAAGGCCGCATTCACCGCCTGTGTCGACATGAAAATCGTTTCCAATTCAATTCCCTGTTCGCGATAGAATCCCCTGTGGAAGGCGGCGTGAAACGGCAGAAAGCCGATATTCGTCGACTGAATGCCCATCCGGACTTTCTTGATTGGCGACTGCGCGTGGATCGTTGCATCGGGAATGAAGACCGTCGCGATGAGAAACCAAAACGCACGAATCACCATAGCCGTGCCTTGCTCCCTTCAGTCTCACAGATTAAGCGTTTCAGCAATGAAAAGATCTTCGATCTTCGGTTTTCGATCGAGAATGCCCTGCTGGACTTGATACTCCATCAAGGTTTCCAGCGATCTGCGCGCGCAGCCTTCTCGCAAGCTATAGTGAAATTCCTCTCCCATTACCTCTTTTTCCCACGCGGCCTCACGCTTTTGTTTTTCATCGCGATACCGGTCTGCCATTGTGTTCGCCTCTTTCAGTGCCGCGAAGAGATTCTGCACGGCTGAAGGATGCTCTTTGGCGATTTCTTCGCGGAGCGCAAAGAGATGGTTGGTCGTATAGGCGCCGGTACGATGAAAAAATTCTTCTTCGGCACGGCGATAGTCGCTCATCAGATAGCGCATGTTCGGGTTGGCATGGAGCGCATAAGGTTCCAGCGCGGCGTCGATCTCACCCTGTTCGACTAATTCGACCGCGTGCTCGCGGGTTCGCGGTAGAGAAACAAAATTAACTCGCACGTCGGACGGCGGCGGCCGCAGACTTTCCTCGGCGATGTCCGGCTCAGCTACATACCACTCTATGTCCTTGGGCTTAACACCAAATTCGTTCTGCAATATTCCCTTCAGCCACACCGGCGTGGTCGCGTTGAAGCGATGCACTGTGGCTTTCTTGCCGGCCAATTCCGCTGGGTGTTGCAACGGCGAATCGGCGCGGCAGTACATGCAGCGCAGGCGAAAACGGCGCGACAAAAAAACCGGCAGTGCGATGAGCGGCACGCCCCTCAGCCGCGCTAGGATGTAAGACGAAATCGACAGCTCTCCGCCGTCTATTTTTCCCGCGATGATTTCACGGTGGCGCGCGCCGACGTTGTCTAAGCCATCGCCGAAGCGCGTTTGGAGCTCGAGCTCGATCCCCTTTGCTCGCACCGTTCCGTCAAACAAAGCCTGCGTGTAAGGCGAAGCGCTCAAGCCGATGATAAGAGGTAGATTACTCATAGCTTCTTCCTCAATAAGGCTAACCTAAACAACCCTCTGCTCCAAGTTGATGGGTTCCAAATTCGTTGACTGGAAGTCGCCTCTTATTCGCGGTCATTCCGGCGAAAGCCGGAATCCAGGCGGTTCTAAACTTGACCGAAACGAACCTGGATGCCGGCGTTCGCCGGCATGGCAAACTTTTACTTCGGTTCAAGGCTGGCCCTCCCCGGTGAGAGACATCAATGATGTCATCTACAATCCACCGGCGCGCGCGATTTCTTCCACGAGGCTGTGATCTACAACTCGCTGATAAGAGAGCTCTACCGGCTGCCCCAAGCTCTTGCTCAAGAGATCCAAACTCACTTGAAACTGCCGCTCAGTGAAATACGGGTAAGATACCGTCAGCCCGTCTTCGTACGCCGTCTCGACGATCTCCGGGTTATCGAGACGCAAGTTTTTGCGAATGAGCCTTAATGCCAGTTCCTTGTCGCTCTTCTGCCTCTTCGTGGCCTCGATTAATGCGGTGAAGAAACCTCTCAAAGCGGGTCGCTTGGTTTGTAAACTTTCGCGCGCGACGACAAAAATCGACGGCGGAAATGGATAATCCGAGCGCTCCAACCTTTCGATGGACCGGAACCCTTTTCTTTGTAACATGAGAGCATAATAGCGATTCACTACCGAGCCCATCACTCGGCCCGACTCGATCGCGGCCACCCGCCCCGCCTGTCCGCCCGTAGACAAGAAAGTTACCCGCCGACTGTCGATGCCGTTTCGTTCGAGAATGATGAGAGCGTAGCCGTGATCGGCAGATTTCGGGCGGCTCGTTGCCAGCACTTTTCCGTCCAAGTCTTTAACCGATTTGATCGCGGGATTGACGACTAACCAGTGTTCGCTCGCGCTCGCCCACGCGGCGATGGCAACAAAATTCGGCGCACTCTTGGCGCTCATCACGGTTAGCGGCACTTGCGGGGTGCCAAAGATCACATCGACTTCACCGGCGAGAAGCGCGCTGGTGGAGAGGTTGGACTGCATCGATATAAGCTCGACATCCACGCCCGCGCGATTGAAATGACCTTGGTCTTGGGCAATCCAAAAGGGCAACAAAGAAGAGCCGATGAATAGCGTGCTGACCCTGAGCCGCGGCCGCTCCTGAGACAGAACGCGGCTCGACAACGACACAGATGCGAGAATGAAGCTAATGCTAGCAAAAATCTGAAATGCTGTGCGCCGCATGCCGATCCTCGTACGGTCGTGGTAGCATAGTCGTTGTGGTTTGAACAACCCACTCCGCGAGCGTTGACCCGTGACTATTGCAATCGCCGACCCCGGTACGGTAAGACCAGACGCGCTCACGGCTGCTCGCCCTTGCTGCTTCAAGAATTCATTCTAACGGAATTGTGAAAAGATGAAAAATTTTTGTCCGCTGCTGGTCTTTCTTTCTGTCCTGAACCTTTTTTTTCCTCTCGCCGCGCAAGACAAGAAACTCACCACTATGAACGTTGGCTATTCGGCCATCAGTGGCAGCTTCGCGCCCCTCTGGGTCGGTTTCGATCAAGGCTTTTTCGCCAAGTACGGCCTCGACGTAAAAATGGCATATATTCAAGGCAACAGAGTGATGATGCCGCTCTGACGGCCGGCGAAATCCAACTTTATCAAGGCGGCGCGGAAGGTTTGATCCGACTCGTCTCAGGCGGAGGCGACGGTATTTTCGTCGCCACCCAATATAACTTTGTCGGCCATTACGTGCTGATGACCGATCCCAGCATCAATCGCCTGGAAGATCTGCGCGGCAAAAGAATCGCGCTCGATCCCACCAGTCCGACCTACGGCTACATGCTCAAAGCGCTGGAACAAGTCGGCTTGAAAAAGGATGACGTCACCTTCGTGCAGTTCGGCACGGCGGGTCAACCGGAACGAGCGATGGCGGTGCTCAGAAAACAGGCCGCGGCCACTATTCTAACCGCGCCGAATACCTATGCGGCGGAAAAGCAGGGACTGAGAAAGTTTTCGATTATTCGCGAACTAGGTATCCGCCAACTGATCACTGTGACGGCGACGCCGAAAAAATATTTGCGCGAGCGACGCGATGCCGTCGACGCGTTCTTGCGCGCTTATGTCGAAGCCCTCGCCTACGTCAAATCTCAACGCGATGTGACCATGAGAGTGATCGCAAAATACACCCGTCATCGTGACCCGGAGGTGCTCAGTAAGTTTTACGATGACCTCGTGCCTGACTTGCCGCGCATCCCTTATATCGACGAGGCCTCGGCCCGTGCCACGGTGGAAGCGATGCAGATTCAGGGCCCGCCGCTACCGAAAGTCGATGTAAAAACGCTTTTCGATAACAGCCTGCTCAAGGGACTGGAGAATGACGGGTTTGTAGAGAGATTGAAACCCCGGTGAAAGGCCGTGAATTTGGACGCAAAACTATTACCGGATACGTTCGAAGAAAGCATCTTCTTTATGAACAAAACCCGAAACCCTCTCATCAGATAACGAGCGCACGCGAAGATATTCCCCCGACCTATTTGTAACCACGATGCGAATCCCGGGCTTTAGAGTATCAATAATCTCGGCATCCGCTGCGGGCCTCTTCCTGAGGAATGAAGCTCCGCTGACTCGATAAATCTCCTGTGACGCCGGATCAGTCGTTTTGCCACTATTCCCAGCTTCGACAATCTTTTGTTTTTTTGGAGTATCTCGATTCTGATCTCTGTTTTCGAGAGCACGGGATGAAGGTGGCGGAGTGGCCAACACCGGCTGTGGTGGCTCTTCCACCATCTTTTTAGTACTGACATCACCGTTATTTTTAACATTATCGACTGGCACGGCCGGCACGGCAGTCTTATTTGTCTCACGCGAAAGATTTTCGGCGTAGCGGTTACCCGGTACAGCGGCTTCACGCTGCCGAGGATAAAACACAGCCAAACCTCCCGCCACCACAACCAGGATCATCAACGCCCCGATCGAAATCCTCAGTCGATTGACTTTACTAAGTTGATAATTGCGCCAACTTACTGTCATCGCCTGATAGATCCGAGGAATTAATTGGTCACTAGCCTCTCTAGCGTTGTCGTCGACTATACTGCCCGCCTCTACAGACTTAAGTGGAAAAGCTATGTTTAACTTCTGCGGTTGTTCGATTTCCGGCACAGTTTTATCTGAGGACCAGTCGCCGACAAGGCGCGGCTGATTGACAACCTCGTCAACCCTTTCTTGGTCCGCAACTGGGGAATGGTCGACGAAGCGCAATGGATCGACAGCCTCATCAATCTTTCTCTGGTCCTCAATCGGGAGCCGGTCGTCTAAGCCCAATTGATCGGCAACTTCCTCAATCTTTCTTTGGTCCTCAACCGGCGGCCGGTCGTCGAAGCGCGGTTGATTGGCAATCTCATCAATCCTTTCTTGATCCTCAATCGGAGACCGGCCGACGAACCGTGGTTGGTCGGCGACCTCCTCAATCTTTTCCGCAATTGGGGATCGGTTAACGAAGCGCAGTTGATCGCCAGCCTCATCAATCTTTTCTTGGCTCGCGCGTTGAGAATGCTCAACCAAGCGCAATCGATTGGCAACCTCATCAATGTTTCTTGGTTCCTCAACTGGCGGCCCGTCGACGAAGCGCGGTTGGTTAGCAACCGCATCAATCCTTTCTGCAACTGGGGATCGGCCAACGAAGCGCGGTTGATCGCCAGCCTCATCAATCTTGTTTTGGCTCGCACGTTGGAAATGCTCAACCAAGCGCAATCGATTGGCAACCTCATCAATGTTTTTTTGGTGCCCACGTGCGGGACGCTCAACCAAACGCAAATGATTCGCAACCTCATCGATCATACCGGCCGTGACCCTACGTTCGGATGCCTGGTATGCAAGCAGCAAAGCGTTATCACAAATAGTATTGATGAGCCGTGGAATCCCGCTTGACCAACTGATTATCCGCTCGATGGCGGCCGGCTCAAACAGCTCATCGCCCTTATATCCGACATGTTCGAGTCGCGATGCTACGTAGTGACGGACGTCAGGGTCCTGAAGGGGAGTCAGGCGCCGCCTTGAAGTAATCCGTTGTTTGATCTGATGGAGTCTCGAATGGTCAAGGCGATTTTCAAGTTCGGGCTGACCCATCAGGACAATCGAAGTCAGCGTTGCGCCGCCAATCTCTTGATTGCAAAGCAACCGGAGCTCTTCGAACACTTCGTCGCTTAAGCTTTGGGCTTCATCAAAAAGCAATGCGACGGTACGCCCCTTCGTGAATTGTTCACGTAAGTGGCCATTGAGTTGCTCCAACAAAGTCTCTCTGTCCGTTGAGGAGCTGGGCAGCCCAAGATTCTGTAAAATAGTACGCAGGAGCGGGATGAAGCCCAAGCGCGGGTTAATAATGAGGGCGTATTCAATAGTGCCTGCCGAACTAGAAACCAATCGATGTAGCAGTGTCGTCTTGCCGGTTCCCGCCTCGCCAGTAACTACAGTAAACCCGTTCCTGGCCTCGATCCCATGCTCCAAACCTGCGAGCACATCCTGATAAGCTGCATTGCTATAAAAAAAACGCGGATCGGGATTAACGCTAAAAGGGAATTCTTCAAAGCCGAAATATTTGCTGTACATACGGCCTTTCTCTCGAATCTCTGGCCCTTTATCTCGCGGTGGCTAACAACCGACGTAATAGCTGCGCATATCTAATCTACTACCCTCGCCCTCCTACACGCCAGCACGTTTATCACTTGTCTGGTCTCCTGCCAACCACCGCGCAAGCCGATGCAAAACTCTTGCTATCGCGAGCAGCCGGCCAATCGCACCGACCTACTATTAGACTCACGGCCCCACCGAAAACCCTACCCGCAATAGTCGACTGATCCTAAACCTTTGCGCTTGAACTCATCAACACAGTCAGGATAAGAGAGTCGACGTGAAAGCGCTTCTTGATAACAGCCTGCTCAAGGGACTGGAGAATGACCGCTTTGCAGACAAATTAAAGCCGCGCTGAAAACCAGGGAAACGATTTCTTTTGTGAACTGTGCGCAAAGCGCCTATTGAATGCGTTCGAAGAACGCATCTTCTCTATGGACAAACCCCGAAATCTTTTCCTCACTCAGCGAGCGCACGCGAAAATATTCGCCGGACCTGCTGGTGACCGCGATGCGCGTCCCGGGCTGGAGAGTCTCGATGATCTCCGCATCCGCTGTAGGCTTGTTTCGGAGGAATGAAGATCCGCTGACCCGGTAGATTTGCTCCGATGCCGGGCTCTCAACTTCGCCGACCCTCGGACCTTCAACCGGCTCTTTCGCGCCGGCCAGATCATTCCGCTTCTCGTTCTTCTCGGCAACTGCAAGACTTGGAATGGAAGCGGGTGCACGCTGGAATGGCTCCTTTGTCACGGCTTTATTTTCAACGCGCGTTTTTTCAGGGGGCGTATGGACTGGTTCTGCTTGGATCTTCTCGCGCTGGGTAACGGTCGATCCTGTACCGTTTCGTTGTTGCGGGTAAAACATTATGAAACTCCACGCCGACATAACCAGGATCATCAAGGCGCCGATTGATACCCTCAAGCGTTTGACGTTAGAGAAGCGATAGTGATGCTGGCCCGATTTTTTCAATTCATGGATCGGTTGTGTCGGCCGGCTTTCATCTTCTTCCTTCTCAGAATCACTGACTCTACTCTTGGCTTTTACTTGCGGGGCTAAAAACGCCCTTTCAAGATTCCGCAGTTGAATCCTTTCCGCCGCAGTCCGCTGATCCATACTCGGCAAATGCCCGCCCAAGCGCAATTCATAGGCGGCCTGATCAATCATCTTGGCAGTGACCTTGTATTCGCATGCTCGATAGGCGCGCAGCAAAGCGCTATCGCAAACCGCGTTGATCAGCCGCGGAACCCCGGCGGACGAATCGATGATCCTCTCAATGGCCCGCTGCTCGAACAGCTCTTCGCCCTGATATCCGACCTTATTGAGTCTAAATGCAATATAGGGAGCGACGTCATTCTTTCTAAGAGGGGTCAACCGTTTCGTCAGAGTCATGCGCTCTTTGAGTGATTTGAGCTGGGCGAGCCGGCCTTGAAGGCCCGGCTGACCTGCCAACACAATCGACATCAACCCTTTGCCCTCAGAGCTGCATAGGAGCGGAAGCTCCTTCAACACTTCCTCGCTGATGGGCTGGGCGTCGTCGAAAACCAATGCGACACCGCGGTCTTTGGCGCGCCGTTCCTGTAGATAGCCATCGAGCTGCTTGAGCAAGGATTCTCGGTCCGTTGAAATGCTGGAAACGCCCGTTTCCTCTAGGATCTCGCGAAGTAGCCCGATGAAGCTCAGGCGAGCATTAACGCCAATGAAGATGTAATCGATCTTGTCTGCCGAGTCACCGATCAATCGCCTCAGTAGCGTTGTTTTGCCGGTTCCCGCCTCGCCGGTAACGGCGACAAACGCGCCCTTTCCCGCGATTTCGCGCGCCAGAGCAGTAAGTATTTTCTCATTGGCCGCGTTACTGTAGAAAAATTGCGGATCAGAGGTGCCGCTGAAAGGCGGCTCTGCAAAGCCGAAATGCTTGCAGTACGTGAGGTCTTGCCGCACTAGCGACAATGGCGGATGAAGGAGCGATCGAAACTCGCTATTCTTAAATTCCGGTCTAACAAAGCACGTTTCCATCAGGCGTTCTCTTTGCCCCGCCCTCGACCTGCCAATACGTCTATCACTCGCGTGGTCCCATGCCAACCGTTGCAAACTAACGCAAGGGATCCTAGTTCCAGTCGATCTTTGCCCCCCTGCGGGACTGAGTTTAGGTCCTTTGACTCGATCCATCTCGTTTTCCGAGCCTTGTGGAATACGTTTGGTGTTCTAAATTAACCGGGCCAGACTTGCTGTCCTCCATCTAGTCGAGATAAAACCATCGGCGTGAATGGCTGGAATATTGAGGAGAAGCATCTAATGTTCAGAAGAGGAATATTTGGCAGAACTCAAGCGCCGGGCTTGCTGATCGTCATTGCGTTGTTGCTTGCCAGCAACGCACTAGCGGCAGAAGCACCAGAGGATTGGAAAAAGATCGTCGAAGCCGCAAAGAAGGAAAGCAAAGTCGTCGCCGGCGGCCCGCCAACGGCGGTGCTGAGAAAACAGTATAAAGATACTTTCGAGAACAGATTTGGTCTTGAATTGGAACTTATCTCGGCGCCCGGCCCGCAGAATGCCGGGAAAGCAATGGCCGAGTTTAAAGCCGGAGTCCGCTACTTCGACGTTCTTCACGGCGGCTCGGGGACTTTGGAGCCGCTCAGGAACGAGAACATGCTTGCGCCGTTCAGTGAATATATGATTCTTCCGGAGGTTAAAGATCCGCGCCAGTGGTGGGGCGGCCATATGTGGGAGGACGTTAAGACCAATCGCTTCATTTATTCATTCTCCGCCGACTTCTCGGTGCCTCCTTTTTACAATTCCGATTTGGTCAAACCGGGTGAAATTAACTCGTACGATGATCTTTTGAGTCCAAAGTGGAAAGGTAAAATCGGTATGTTCGAGCCGCGCATTCCGAGCGCGGGCCAGGGACTCTGGGGCTATTTGATGAGAGCAAAAGGAAAAGAATTCTTGCAAAGACTCGCCGATCAGAATCTATTCATCCACCGCGACGGCCAGCAGCTCGCGGTGGGATTGGCCAAGGGCACTCTCGCGGTCGCGCTGGGATTGGCGCAACGCTTCGTCGATCCCTACATCAAAGGCGGCCTGCCTATCAAAGTATTGAGCTCCATCAAGGAAGGTATGGGCGGCAGTAACGGCTTCGGCACAGTCGCAGTGATGAAAAACACGCCGCATCCAAACGCGACGAAGGTCTATATCAACTGGCTCCTCGGCAAGGAGGGCCAGGACCTTTACGGGCGGGCGCTCACCCAAGGAAGTCGCCGCTTCGACGTCGATACCAAATGGCTGGCGAAGTTTCACACGCCTGCCGCAAAAGATGTGACGTCCCCGGAAGAGTTCGAGAAAGTCAGGTTCTACGGTGAAGACATCATCACAGAATGGCGCGAACCCGCCGGCGAGTTTGCCCGGAAAATTCTCAAGTAACTGAGTCTGGGGACGGTCTGGTGGACGAAAGTATTCTTCAACGAGCCACGCGGGGAGCGTGGGATGATGGGTGTAGGGGCACGGCATGCCGTGCCCCTACCAGCATTGTCGAATGCTGTTGCCACGTAACTGAATTTCAAGGAGCACCAAGATGCGTTACGAGCTTTACTATTGGCCGTCCATTCAAGGCCGCGGCGAATTTGTTCGTCTTGCGCTGGAGGACGCCGATGCGGACTATGTCGACGTCGCCCGTGCGGCGAAACGCGGCATGGCCGCAATGACGCGCTTCATGGAAAACCGATCGATTGCACGCCCGCCGTTTGCGCCGCCATTCCTCAAAGCGGGCAAGCTGCTGATCGCGCAAACGGCCAATATCTTGCTCTATCTAGGCCCACGACTGAGTCTCGTTCCGAAAACCGAACCGAGTCGCCTCTGGGCACATCAGCTGCAATTGACGATCGCCGACTGGGTTTCCGAGGTCCACGATACACACCATCCGATAGGAGGCGGCCTTTATTACGAAGAGCAGAAAGCCGAAGCCAAACGACGCGCCGCCGATTTCACAGCCGAGCGCATGCCGAAGTACCTCGGCTACTTTGAGCGAATACTGAAGCGTAATCCCACAGGAACGGAATATCTTTTGGGCAAAAAAGTTTCCTACGTCGATCTCTCGATGTTTCAGATGATTGCCGGCCTGCGCTACGCGTTTCCACGCGCGATGGCGCGACTTGAACCCAAGTATCGACGCGTGGTCGCACTCCACGATAGCGTCTCCGCCAGACCTCGACTCTTCTCTTATCTCAGCTCCGAGCGGCGGATACCTTTCAATCAGGAAGGCATTTTTCGCCACTACCCGGAGCTGGACGAGTAGTGAGTAGAGTCTTTCAATCGGTCGAACATTAGGTCATGCGTGTCCATAACGCTCCCGAGCAGGCGCTTCCAGATGCCTCGTGCTTAGGCACTCGAAGCACAGCCCACGTTTTCAGCACGCGATTCCGAAGATCTGGGAATCGCCAACGTGGGTATTTTACCGCTCCGGCCTCTGAAAACGGCTTCCGTATAAGCCCCATAAACAACGATCCTGTCTTGGGTAGACCCAGAGTACCACCTCTGCGAAGCCTTTTCGCAGTCAATCGGCTGACAGGATCGGAGTATTTGGGAAGTTACAGGTAAGCTTCGGCACGACTGGAACCAGTTAACTCGTAGATGGTTTGAACGCCTTGAACGCTCATGTTCTGACTGTTGCCTGTTACCTCATGCCTATTTGTATGAACGATTTGAACCAGTAAAATTCTTAACGATCGTTTACCTTGAACTTTGAACATTGAACTTTTGAACTGCCGCTTGCCGGCGAACGTTTGGAACGATTGGAACACCTCGCTAATTTGTGCAGTATAAGACTCAGGTATGCATCTTCCAGTGAACCCGCCAGTTTTGCCGATGCTCGCCAAGCGGGTCAGCGAATTACCGGGAGGCGGAACATGGATCTACGAACCAAAATGGGATGGGTTTCGTGCCCTGGTGTTTCGCGACGGGGACGAGATCCTGATCCAGAGTCGCGACGAAAAATCGCTGAACCGCTACTTTCCGGAACTGCTCGAGCCGCTCCGCTCGCAGTTGCCCACCCGTTGCGTGCTTGACGGCGAAATCGTTGTCGCAAGGGACGGCGCGCTCGACTTCGATGCCCTGCAGCTCCGCATCCATCCCGCTGCGTCGCGGGTGAAGCTTCTTGCACAAGAAATCCCGGCATCGATCGTGTTTTTCGATCTGATCAGCGAAGGAGACCGAGACCTGCGGGGCACGGCGTTCCAAGGTCGTCGACGAATATTGGAATCGCTGCTTTCATCTGCTGCGCCACCGATACACCTCACGCCCGCAACCAGCGAATCAAGCATAGCGGCGGACTGGTTTCGTCGCTTCGAGGGCGCTGGTCTCGACGGCGTCATCGCCAAGCCGGTTTCGGGAACCTACGAACCCAATAAGCGCATGATGCTCAAGATCAAGCACGAGCGCGAGTGCGATTGTGTCGTTGCCGGCTTTCGCTGGCACAAAAAAGGTGAGCGCACGGCTGTTGGCTCACTCCTGCTCGGCCTTTTCGACCACTCCGGCGCGCTGCAGCATGTCGGCGTCTGCGCGAGCTTCACGGAAAAGAAGCAGCGCGAGCTGGTAGAATTCCTCGCTCCATACCGCAAGAATGCTCTGGCCTCTCACCCTTGGAAAGATTGGGCCGAGCATGCACCAGCGAGCGGAGAAGCCGAGCATCGCATGCCCGGGGGCCAGAGCCGTTGGAGCCAGGGCAAGGACTTGTCTTGGGAGCCGCTACGTCCCGAACTGGTCGTCGAAGTCGCTTACGACCACATGCAGGGTAGCCGCTTCCGTCACACAGCGCAGTTTCGCCGGTGGCGCACGGACAAGAAGCCGAGCGACTGCACGTATGACCAGCTCGAAGTCGTTCCACCACACGAGCTGGCGGTGATTTTCGCCGGCGATCGCTGAGTCTCGCTAGCGCGAGCCAGTTCAAACGTTCAATGTTCCGTGTTCAACGTTTCCCCCGTTCCCCACCTTGAACTTTGAACTTTTGAACCTTGAACTCTTACCTTCGGTTACGCCATTCACGCGTTGGATCCTCATCAGGGTCGGGGGTTTCTTGCGGCGGGCGCGACTCTTCGGGCACATTTCGCAGGTTCACTCGGATGCGGGTCCAGGTGGACGACCTGCCGCGCATGGAATCGATCAGCACGTCATCCACGGCGAGAAGCGTGGCCACTTCGGGGTGTTTGTTCTTCCACCTTTCGAGACCGGCGAGGGCCGCTTCTTTGTCCGGAGAGTTCGCGACCACCAGAAGCGGCGCCCTGGTCCGTGGCTTCTTCGCGGTGGGTTTCTTCACCGCGGAGCGGGCGCGCGAAGGGGCCACGCGCGGTGCTTCGCCCTCCATCTTACGAAAATGTGGAGGCCAGGGTGCGTCGCCGAGACCTGCAGCCTCGTCTTCCGCCGCGAGCTCCAGCAGCTTTTCGAGCGAACCGGGTGCGGCGTCGATGCCGGTGTGCGGATCGCCGAACTCCGCGAAGCGCTTGGGAACCGTGAGCACGGTGAAGTCGGCCGGGTCGCAGTCGGGGACCTCATGCCAGTGAAGTGGCGTGGACACACGGCCGTCGGGAAGCGGGCGCACGGAATAGGCAGAGCAGGTCGTGCGGTCCTTGGCGTTCTGGTTGTAGTCGAGGAACACGCCGTGACGCTCCTCCTTCCACCACTTCGAGCTGGCCAGGGCCGGTGCACGCCGCTCGACTGCGCGTGATAACGCGAGTGCGGCGCGGCGCACCTCGACGAACGTCCAGCGCTGTTCGAGCCGCACATTCACGTGCATTCCCCGTGAACCGCTCGTCTTGGGCCAGCCATGAAGCCCCATCTCCTCGAGAAACGATTTCACCTCGAGAGCAACACGGCGCACGTCCTCCCAAGCGACGCCAGGACCTGGATCGAGATCGACGCGCAACTCGTCGGGGTGCTCAAGATCGCCGGAGCGCACGGGATGTGGATGGAGCTCGATGCAGCCCAGATTCACGATCCACGCGAGCCCCGCTGCGTCATCGACGACGATCTCCTCCGCTTTGCGGCCCGAAGGGAATGACAGCGTGACGGTTCGCAACCACGAGGGCCGCTCGGCGGGCGCCCGTTTCTGATAGAACGCCTGGCCTTCGGCACCGTCGACGAAGCGCTTGAGAACCAGCGGACGATCCCGGATTCCAGCGAGAGCGCCCGGCGCGACCGACAGATAGTAGCGCACGAGATCTAGTTTCGAGAGCTTCGTCTGCTTGGAAAAATACGGCTTCTCGGGGTGGGTCACCCGGACCTCGCGTCCCTCGATCGACAGAATCTCGGCTGTGTCATCCTTCATCACTGAATCAGGCTAACGCTCAGCATTGGCCAGCCCCTTTACAGCTTAACATTTGATAGGGCAGGTCGGGATAGGGGCGCCGAGTTTCTAGCGAAGATCACAGAGAATGGGCGCCGAGCCGCGAAAGCTCATCGCGATTTCGTTAGGTGCAAAATCTCGGGTTGATTCTTAACAGGCTGTTGAAAAACTCTCTCGGAGTCCTTCGACGGGCTCAGGACGAACGGAGGGGTTTTGATATCATTGACGATTTTCCGTTCATGCTGAGGCTCGAAGCATTCCGAACCTTTTTCAACAACCTGTTAAGACACGATCACGCTCCACGAACACGGCCGTAAAACGATTGGAACGGAGCGAAGCGATTCAACGGCTGGAACGATTTGAACGCTCAATATCGCTCGGTCGCTGGTCAACGAAATATTGGCCAGCGAGATGCGGAAAGCGAGTTAGTAGAGTTAGGCAAGTCTGAATCCTTTGCACAATCCTTTAGACGCGCCGGCAAATAATCTGCAGGCGCGCGTTGATAGCTGGTTCTAGAAATTGCAGCGGCCTTCTTTTTCAAGCTCCGGCACTAGGGTCGCGTCGACTATTTCTTGCGCCTTCAGTGCTCCTGCCGAAGGAGTCATCAATCCAGCCATCTGGATGCCAAGCTCGATCCCTTCGATTTTTAGATGCGGTCGCGCCGGAATGACCTCGGTGATGTAGAGCTTATAGAGATACTCGATCTTAGCAGGCTCCAGGTCTCGCCCGCTCTTGGCGACAAACGCCAAAGCTTTTGCTTTGTCTTTTCGTGCCACAGCGATGCCTTCGCAGATCCCGGCCATGAATTTCTTCACGTCGTCGCGGCGATTTTTTAGAAATGACGTCGCCACCGCGTAGTCCGCGCCGCCGCCGGCGAAGATTTTCAATTGCCTGTTATCGGTGAGTTTGTTTAAGCGGTCGATCTGGCCGGCTTTTTCCAGATCATAAACTGTATTTGCAGTGACCATCATACCTGAGACCTGCCCGGTGAGGAGACTGTTCACTCGATCGGTGTTGCGTTCTTCGTCGAACGGCACCAGTGTCACGTCCTTCTCGGGATCAATGCCGAGTCTGCGCAACGCCACACGGGTCAACTGGTCAGGAGTTTCACCGGGCGGGGACGTGCCGATCTTTTTGCCTTTTAATTCCGCGGCGCTTTTGATCGAAGCCGCGGCGAGAAAAACGGAATAATTGTAGCCCGTGTTGCCGACGAAAGTCATCGGCGTGCCGCCCGTCGCCATGTTTACAATAGCTTGATTGGAGCTCACCACGGCGATGTCGGCGTCGCCCTTTTTCAACGCGGCCACCGATTTGGCGTTGGAGCCGGGATCCGTCCAGGCGATTTTCAAACCGTTGCGATCGAAGATTCCCATATCGCGCGCGAGGTACATCGGCAGCTTGCTGATGTTCCACGGTGGATAATATACGACACGGATGGTATCGGTTTGCGCGCCGGCCGTCTCGCAAAGCCACAAAACAATCGCGAGCCCGGTAAGAATCTGTTTCAGTAGTCTCTGCATGGCGTGCCTCTCCTATCGCTTGAATGTGACGATAAAATACGCCGGCGCAGACTTCGACGCAAAATCGCCTTGACCCACCACCACGATCGGATAGGTGCCGACGGCTTTGGTCATTTGCGGCGGAATGGTCGCTTCCAGCTCGCTCGAGCTGATGAATCGGGTTTCCAGTTCCTTGCCGGCCAAGGTCGCTTTGTGGAAACGATCGAAACCGCGGCGCGCGGTGATTTTCACTGTCGTAGCGCCCGCGCCCTGAACCAGCGAACGCGGCGCGATCTCGATTTCCTGCGGCGTCGCGCGCCATGCACGGATGGCGGGAATCGGATTCTTATGATTTGCGTGAAATTCTTGATCGACGATCTTGCCGCCGAGCACGACTAGTTTGACGTTTTGCGTCGCCCATATGTCTTTCAATGGATCGCCGTCGACGGCGATCAAGTCGGCGATTTTGCCGGGCTCGACGGTGCCGAAGTCTTTCTCCTTGCGGAATGCCTTGGCGACGTTGATGGTCGCGGCCTGGAGCGCCTGCATCGGCGCCAGCCCCGCTTCGACGAACATCACCAGCTCCTGATGGACGCCGAGTCCCGGCAAACCGTTATTGGGGTCGGAGCCGGCGCGGATGATGCCCCCTGCCTGAACAAAGCGCCGGATAAGATCCGCGATTTTCTTGTAGCCTTCGCGCGCGTTGTTCAGGCGTTCGGGCGGAAACTTGGCGTACCTCTCGTATTGTCCGAGCGCTTGTTCGCGGAGCACGCCCGGCAAGTACTGTGCTTCCTTCCTGTCGAGAATCGACAGCTCGCGCTCCTTGAAGCGCGCGACACTCGGTGACAGCGGTCGATACCACGTGGCGATGGTGGGAGACCAGCTGACGTTCTTCTCAACCATCGCTTTGACGATCTTGTCGAAATTTTCCGGCTCGTAGAAGTACGAAAGGTCGGCGGTGTTGATTTTGCCGGTCATACGCCGCTCGTGAATCTCCCAGCGCTTTTTCACGTCACCGATGGAAGTCATACCCGGCGCCCAGTGGTGTTCAACGCCTGCAAATCCCGCTTCCGCGGCGAGAAACACGTCGAGACAATGGCAGGTGACCGGCAGACCCAGGCGGTTGGCTT
>VBKY01000629.1 GCA_005879255.1 Deltaproteobacteria bacterium | reverse complement strand
CAACAGAAGCGCAGTATTTGGCCCGCCGGACATATCCTCCACTCGGAGACTAGGGATCAGCACGTCAATATGAGGCCGCATTGCGAGCGTATCAGATAGGACAAGGTTGAGCGGCGCGCTTATGTCGAGACCGGGAATATCCGAAATGGTGTTGACAAACGATTCCTCTTCTTCAGATCTGGTCTGTGTCGGCGCGCAATTATGGATTTCTGTTGACGTACTGTCTCCCCGCTCTATGGTTTCATGGTTAATGGGATGGCCAAGTCGCGTTCCCTTAAGCCAACGTCGATAGAAAGACTGTCCGTTTTGGATCCATGCGCGTCCGAATTTTTCCTTGAACAAACGCCGCGACCCCTGCTCATTTAATCGCGTGGACATGAAGGTGGTTTTGACTCCGCTCTTAATTCTCCTGACCTGATGACCGATGAGCCGCAACGGTTTGGTGAATCGCCACGATTTTGAGGATGTGTATGACTCAATTTCTCTGTAAAGGCCGGCGATCTGTCCGTCTCGCTCGGCTACCACTTGGTTGAGGCCGGCGATCTGTCCGTCTCGCTCGGCCAGTTCCTTGATACGGAATAAAAGCTCTTCATCTGGCGGCATGCTGCGCGTGGTCCATTCATTGTCGGTTTGGTCTGGGATTTCTTCTAGAGATGAACGCAGCACATGTCCCGGTACAACCGTTCCCACCGAGCCGACAATGATTCGTGCCCCCAGCCGATTGCGTTCAGATTTGGCCTTGCGGATGACACACATCGAGTTGATGAATTCAACCGAGTGCACATGCTGGAGGGCATCCTCATCTATCTCGGAGCCATACTTTGCAGAAAATCCACTCAAAATATCGGCGCGGGCTTTCTCAATACCCCAATGCTCGTGGCTCACGACATCGGCAAGGCGCTTGAAAAATGTGATGGAAGAAAATGGATCGAACAGTCCACCTTCAAATTCTTGCCAGTAACTGCAGTGCAGGTCTTCTACAACAAAAACACCACCATCTGCCAAGTGAGGGAAGTAGCGGGCAAACGTCTTCACAATGTCACTGGAGCGGTGTGACCCATCGTCTATGATCACATCAAAGTATAGTCCGTGCCCTAAAACCGCAGCTTGCGATGCATCAGAGTTAACATCTCCCACCACTACTGCAATGCGTGGGTCTTCATAACTCAAGCGAGCGCAGTCAGGATTGATATCGCAGCCCACCAGTTTTTCGGCATTAGGAAAATACTTGGACCAGATTTCGAGTGAGCCGCCGTTCTGTATCCCGATTTCTAGCAGACGGACAGGCTTATTACGGTACTCATCAAGAATTCGATCGTACTCATTAAAATAGAGGGACCATTTATCGGATACCTTGCCGACGTGTTCCGCATACAGTTTCTCGAGTGTCTTCTTAGTCATTGTGAACCTTTAATACAACCCGTTCAAAAGGGATTCCCACCAATCCCCACCTGATCTTGCTGGAAGATACATTGATGATGAGAGCGTCGTTCAACCAATGATGCTGCACGTTCTTATAAAGATCGCCATCGGCTACAGACGCCATTACGGCGTATTGCCCATTTGGCAGCATGGGCAATTTAAAAGAAAACTCACCAGTGAATTCTTGCCCCTGCTTTACAGGGCGAGGCGTTTTGGCGGTAAAGGGAAGGGTGTTCTCGCCAAATAGATCCTGTCCCAGCCTGTCTCGCACTAGAAATCCCAGAATCGGATTGGCAATAGCTTTATTGGCTTTTGCGCGCAAGATCATGCGGACTCTTTCGCCTCCGATAAATACACCGTCTGGCCCGGGCTCGAGTCTTTCCAGTGAGACGGACACGAGTTCCGCTGCTCCGGTATTCCAGCCAGTGGCATTGATAGAGTTATCTTGGACAAATGCCCTTGAGCCATAGTCAATTGCAGCAGCCTCCGATTTCCCCTCTTCAGGGCGACACCCCCCAGTTACAGCAGCATCGGAAGCAGATGAGATGGCGCTAAGTTTCGCGATGTCACCGTAGACTTCTTGCAATGTGTATTGCAGGTAAGCTTCCGCCACACTTTTTGAGCTGCCCATTTTCTGAATTTGCCCATTCCCTAACCAAATACCCGTCTTGCACAAGTTCTGTACTGCACTCGTGTCATGGCTAACAAATATCAATGTCCCGTGTTCTTGAAACGAACGAATGAAGCGCATGCACTTCTGTGTAAAGACAGCATCTCCGACAGATAATGCCTCGTCCACAACCAGAATTTCTGCATCAACGTGCGCGATCACCGAAAAGGCAAGCCTGACATACATGCCGGTTGAGTAGATCTTAACCGGCTGCTCAATGAACTCGCCGATATCCGCGAACGCGGAAATATCGTCGAAGCGCTCATCAATTTCTCCTTTACTCAGACCCAAGACCGCAGCATTCATGTAGACATTTTCACGCCCG
>VBKY01000628.1 GCA_005879255.1 Deltaproteobacteria bacterium | reverse complement strand
TATGATGGCCTATCCATACGACGATGCGCGGATAATCTTGGCGCTACAGATCGACCACTCGCGGGTGGCGGGCTACTTCGCGGCTCATTGGGGCAACCGACACTTCGATCGGCCCGAGCCTTATTCCTCCGTCGTATTGGCCGCCACCGAGCATGACATCGGCTGGTGGGAGTGGGAAATGAAACCGTCGACGCTCAACGACAAGGGGTTTCCTCTCGACTATCACGACGGCAGTTTCAAATATCTCGGGCAACTCCGGCTCGATTTCTATAAAAACTCGGTGGATCGGGTCTTAACTCGCGATCCTTACTCGGCCATGTTGATGGCGATGCACGGGGTGGCGCTGATGAACGCCGGTTACGGCAAGTACAGCTATCCTCCCGACCGTACCGGTGACCCCCGGGTGAAGGCGTACGTCGATCACCAGGAAGAGCTGCGTCTAAAACTACTCGAACAGCTGCGCCAATCCGAACAGTTCAAGCAGCATTGTTCAGACGAGCAGATATGGACCAACTACGAATACATGGAGGTCTTCGATCAATTGGCGCAGTTTGTCTGCAATCGTTATCCATTGAATAGCAAGGCGCGCAAGCTCGGCCCGACCGATTCGTTAAACGATGTCGACGTACCGACGAAACATGGCCAGCCTGCGGTGAAAATCAATATCGACACAGTCGGTGAAAACAAAGCCGTCCTGCGTCCCTATCCTTTTGATATCGATCCGCTCCCGGTGTCGTTTGCCGCGCGCCTGGTGCCGAACCGCGCCTACAAAGATGGTGAAGACTTTCTCGGTGAGTTCTACCGCGCTGAGCGCATCACGGTGAACCATACACTGGCGTCGGCGTGATTCCGATCAACGAGACCGAAACTAAAACGTTCGGACATGGCACATTAGCCGACACTTCCATTTTCCGTCGTTCCGGCTCCGATTTCCTCCCGGTGGGGGTGCTCAATTATTTCAATAGCGTGCATAGCACCCCCATCTCAATCATCCCCCGTCAAGGGGGAAGAAGGAAGCGGTTCGCTCTGCTCATTATTCCCACTCCGACTGAAATTTTGATTAGATAATGACCCAGCCAAACGAACACCAAGGCCGCGTTGCCATCATCACCGGCGGCAATGGCGCTATTGGCGGCGCGATCGCGCGCCGGCTGCACGATGAAGGCGCTACCGTGCATGTGCTCGATTTGAAACCGTCGCATGCATCGGCATGGAGCTTTCACACCGTCGATGTTGCCAATGAATCGGCGGTCGACACAACATTCGACGCCATCGGTAAGACTGCCGGCAACATCGATTATCTGGCCTGCTGCGCGGGGATCTATCGCCCAAGGCCTTTCTTGGAGCTTACTCTCGAAGACTGGCGGCAAACTCTGCAAATCAATTTGACGGGCTACTTTCTCTGCTGTCGCGCCGCGCTCCGTTTCATGCGTCCGCAAAAATTTGGCCGAATTGTGATGTTTTCGTCGATGGCAGCGCGCACCGGAGGAGCCCAGGTCGCCCACTACGCCGCCTCCAAAGGCGGTATCCTGGGACTGGCGCGCTCTCTCGCAATCGAATCTGCCACGGAAAATATTCGGGTCAACACCGTATCGCCGGTGATTACCGACACGCCGATGCCGCGCGCAGTTTTGTCCGACGAAGTCATGCTGTCGAGAAAATCCCGCATCCCGTTGGGTCGCATCGGCGACGTCAAGGATATGACCGAATCTTGCATGTTCTTGTTGAGCGACGACAGTTCCTACGTGCTCGGCCAGGATATCCGCGTCAACGGAGGGTCCACGCTGTGGTAGCGCCGAGCGGTCCGCGCATCACGGTCATCACCGGCGCCGGCAGCGGTATCGGACGCGCGACCGCGCTGCGCCTCGCCCGCAACGGCGACACAGTGTGCGTTTGCGACCTTCACGAGACAAATCTGAAAGAAGCTGCGGCGCTCATTCAGTCGGAAGGCAGCACAGCATTCACTGGAGTCGTCGACGTGCGCGATCAGGCGCAAGTACGAGCTTGGATCTCGGCAGTCGTCGGAAATTTTGGCAAGATCGATTGTCTCTTTAGCAATGCCGGGGTCAATGCCCGCTCCACCGTCGCCAACATGACGCTTGACCAGTGGTCATTGCTGATCGACACCCATGTCACCGGGACATTCAACTTCTGCCAAGCGGTGCTGCGCCACATGGTCGAGCGCAAATCCGGCGCCATTGTGATTACATCGTCTGATTTCGCGATTGTCGGTGTGCCCAATGCGGCCAATTATTGCGCGGCGAAGACTGCGTTGTATTCTTTAACCAAATCGCTGGCACTCGAATTCGCGCCTGACGGCATACGCGTCAATGCCATCGGTCCGGGACCCATCGACACGCCGTTGCTGCGTGCCGGAAGGACACCGGAAGAATACGCAAATGCCCGCAACGTCTTCGAAAGCCGGCTTCCGATAAAGCGGCTCGGGCGGCCCGAGGAAGTCGCGGCGGTGGTCGATTTTCTGCTGAGCGACGGCGCAAGTTTTATTACCGGCCAGCTGATTCAACCCAATGGGGGTCAAGTGATGTGGTAAATGCCTCCGGTGCCGCCGCTGGTTGACAGAGGAAATCAACGATTGATACGAGCAAGTAAAGCGATTGTTTCGGGAATGCATGCCGAATTGAAGGCGACATGAACTGAGCGAATATGAAACCGGCAAAATTCGATTACCACGATCCGACCTCTGTTGAGGCGATCAAGCGCGACCGCTTGCCGGCGGTCAGAGTCTCGTGCCGCTGATGAATTTTCGACTCATCCGGCCGGCGCATCTGATCGATCTGAACGGCGTCAACGAGCTGAGCTACTTGAGAGCGGACAATGACACGCTGCGCATCGGCGCGACGACCCGCCAGCGTGAGCTCGAACGTTCGGCCGAGGTTGCCAAGCGTTGCCCGCTGCTGCGCGATGCAGCGGCATTCATCGGCCATATCCAGATACGCAACCGCGGCACCGTCGGCGGCAGTTTGGCGCACGCCTTTCCTTCTGCGGAATTGCCCGTCGCCATGGTTGCTTTGGACGCATCGATGGTCCTGGGCGCGAAGAAGACCCGGCGCTCCGTACGCGCTGAAGATTTTTTTCTTTCCTACATGACCACCGCGCTGCAGCCAGACGAGCTGTTGTTGGAAATAGCCGTCACACCATTGCCGGGGAACGCCGGCTGGTCGTACCAAGAAGTCAGCCGTCGACATGGCGATTTTGCGTTGGCGGGAGCCGCCGCGGTCCTCGCTCTCGATGCCAACGGCTTTATCCACCATGCCCGGCTTACGCTCACCGGCACAACGCCGATTCGGGTGCGTAAAGTGGAAGAATCTCTACTCGGCGAAAGGCCTTCGGAAGCGCTGTTCGGCGACGCTGCGCGACGCGCGACTGAGAACTTGGAACAGGATTCGGACATTCACGCCAGCGCTGAATATCGTCGCGCCGCCTGCGCCGCGCTGGCGCGCCGCGCGCTCATGCAAGCGGCACAACGCGCTGCGGAATCGGTGAAAGGAACTTTGCGATGAGCACCCGGCAGGTACGCCTAAGGATCAACGGACGCGAATACAGCGGCGCAGTAGAACCGCGCAAGCTTCTCACCGATTTCTTGCGCGACGATCTCGGACTCACGGGAACGCACGTCGGTTGCGAGCACGGTGTTTGCGGCGCTTGCACGATCCTGTGGAACGGCGAGCCGGTGCGCTCCTGCCTGCTTTTCGCCGTACAAATGAACGGCGCTGATCTAAAAACGGTGGAAGGGATCGCGCCGAACGCAACCGAGCTGCATCCGCTCCAAGAAAAGTTCTGGGAGCTGCACGGCCTGCAGTGCGGTTTTTGCACGCCGGGAATCTTGCTCACCGCCGAAGCATTACTAAAAGAGATACCGAATCCGAGCGAAGTTGAGATTCGCGAATGGCTCAGCGGCAACCTGTGCAGGTGCACCGGCTATCAAAATATCGTCACCGCGATCCAGGAAGCGGCGAATGCAGTCAATAGCGCCAAATCTTAAGTTTATTTTGGGATGGTTGAAATCCCCCTTCGCCTTCAGGCGAAGTGAAGTCCGTCATGCCGGCGAACGCCGGCATCCAGGTTCGTTTTTTGTTCGCGTACAAACCTGCCTAAATTCCGGCTTCCGCCGGAATGACGGATGGAGAGTGACATTCCAGGCGACAAAGTGACGACAGCAGCGCGTTGAAATACAAGAAACGAGTAACCCATGCCCTACATCGGTTCAAGAGCTAAGCGCAAGGAAGACGTCAGGCTTTTGCGCGGCATCGGCAAATATGTCGGCGATATTCATCGCGCCGGCATGGTGCATGCCGCGATTCTGCGGAGCACCTACGCGCACGCGCGCATCGTCAAAATAGATGCGGCCGCGGCGCTGAAATTGCCCGGCGTCCTCGGCGTCCTCACGGCGGCCGACATGCCGGGGCTGAAAACTATTCCCATGCGCACCGGAGTTATTCCCGGCTTGGAGCGCTCGCAACAACCTCCGATTGCGACGACGAAAGTTCGTTACGTCGGCGACCCCATCGCCGTGGTCGTCGCGAAGAATCGTTACATCGCTGAGGACGCGCTCGAATTGATCGACGTTGAATACGCCGCGCTGGGCGCGGTGACCGACGCACGCGCAAGCATGCAACCGGGCGCGCCGCGGCTGTCAATGTCGGCGACGTCGATGGGGCTTTCCGCGATTCGGACTTAATCGTGGCGGAGGAGTTTTCGACCCAGCGCCATTCCGCTGTGCCGCTCGAAAATCGCGGCTTGGTAGCGGAGTGGGACGAGGGGCGCGGCCTTCTGACCATGTGGGGTCCAACCAAGATGACCCATACCAATTGGCGCATTCTTTCCGACCTCATCGGTCTGCCGCAGAGCTGTATTCACTTTATAGAGCCGGAAGTCGGGGGCGGCTTCGGCGCGCGCGGCGAATTTTATCCGGA
>VBKY01000627.1 GCA_005879255.1 Deltaproteobacteria bacterium | reverse complement strand
TTCCGCCAGACATTGGGCGACAACGCCGCTGAGCTGGCGCAGATGGTGCCCGGACTGCGCCGCGTCTTCCCGGATATCCCGCCGCCCCTGGAACTGCCCGCACAACAAGCCCGGCGTTATCTCTTCCAGAGCCTGGCGGTGTCGCTGGCACGTGAGGCGAGCCGGGTCCCTCAGTTTCTCATCGTCGACGATCTCCAGTGGGCTGAGGAATCCACCCTGGCCTTATTGACTCATCTGGCCCATCGCGTGGCACAACTCCCGGTCGTCATCGTCGGGACCTATCGCGACAACGATCTGGATAGAAACCCGGCGCTCGTCAGAACCTTGGAGGAACTGATTCGGACCGGCTTCCCTCCGCTCAAGCTGCAAGGCCTGTCCTACGAAGCCGTGGCTCAGCTGCTCCGGGATCTGAGCCATCGTGAGCCGCCGCCGCATCTGGTCCGGGTTATCTTCGAGGAGACACAGGGCAATCCCTTTTTTGTGGAGGAGATGTACAAGCACTTAGTGGAGGAGGGAAAAATCTTCGACACTATGGGGCAGTTTCACGTGGACCTCAGAGTCGACGAAGTCGATGTACCCGACAACGTGAGCTTGGTGCTCGGGCGACGGCTCGACCAGCTAAACGAGAAGGCGCGGCAAGTGCTAGGTGCGGCTGCGGCAATCGGCCGCAGTTTCAGCTTTCCCGTGCTCGAGTCACTCCTCGAGCAGGAGAAAGCTGAGGACCTGTTGACGGCCCTCGAGGAGGCGCAGCGCATCGGGCTAATCGTGTCGAGTGTCGAGGGGCCCGAGGCGCTCTTCACTTTTGCCCACGAGCTCGTACGGCAGACCTTGCTCGCGGGCTTCGCCCTCCCGCGCCGCCAGCGCCTGCACCTGCAGGTAGCAGAGGCGATTGAGCGGGTCCATGCCGGCGCTGTGCACGAACGCGCTGGCGAGATCGCCCATCATCTCGTCAAAGCCGGATCCTTGGCTGATATCGAGAAGCTTGTCCACTACCTCACACTCGCGGAGAAACATGGACTCGAGGCCGCCGCATATGAAGACGCGCTGCGCCAGTTCCAGTTCACGCTGTCGCACGGGGACGCCATCGACTCACGACAGCGAGCGCACTTGCTGTCCGACCTGGCGATGGCGGAGCGCGGCCCCGGGAAGT
The DNA here is from genome assembly GCA_005879255.1 of Deltaproteobacteria bacterium. The sequence goes on along the minus strand of VBKY01000627.1, from coordinate 3,800 downwards.
AGCAAGAGACCTTCGCCTACTGGCATGAGCCGCTCGATTTGTCTCTCAGTAGCTGCAATAGCCAGCTCCAAGAATTCCCGCAGCGTCACAACCGCCTCTTTCTTCCCCTTCCGGAGTTCTCGACTCGGGCATTCGTCGACCCTTGAAAGCTCCTTTCCCTCGCCGCGCGTGGCTCAACTCTGGAGCGAACAGGGCCGTGAGGACACGCCGCTCGACCTTGCCCATCGCGTTCTTGGGTAATGCAGACGTGATCCGGATCACCTTGGGCGGCTCATTCCCACGGTCTGTAAACCGGGTACAATGCCCTCATTTCTCCACCTGTACTCCTGGAACCCCTATTAATGCTCCTTCTTTGCTGTTTGCGTTAACGAGTGCATGTCGATGCTGCCGGTAGCGTTCGATCGCTTGCGTAATACTCTCCAGTGCCTTTGTCCTATCAACGAAATCTCCCACGACAACGGTTTTATTTTCCAAAGCCTTGTAATCCTCGAAGAAGCGTTTGACTTCGCGCATGCGATGTACAGGCAATTCAAAAATTGAGCAATAGTGCGCATAATCGGGATCGTGTAAGTGCACAGCAATGATCTTGTCATCAATCTCGCCCTGGTCCCGCATCTGCATCAGCCCTATCGCCTTGGCCGTCAGGATCGCCAGCGGCACGACGGGCTCTTGACCAAGCACCAGCACATCGAGAGGATCGTGATCTTCGGCGTAGGTCTGTGGGATGAAACCATAGTTCGACGGATAATGTACTGCGCTGAAGAGCACACGGTCGACGCGAATAAGCCCGGTAGCCTTATCGAGTTCATACTTATTCTTTGAGCCCATGGGCACTTCGACAATGACCGGGAAAATCTCCGGCACGCCATTGCCCAAATCCACATCATGCCATGGATGCATATTGCCTCCTTTGAGGGCTTCACGGCTGCCACAAGTCGCTTGCAGCGGTGGACTACATGACGCTCCAATGATGTGCAAGGAGTCATCAGCCGATGCACACCGAGTACGGGGTTCCCGAAGTAAAGGAGCAACAACCCCGATCCTTTGCAAGGGATTGCATCAACCAGAAACGTCGTGTAGTTGCAATAGCCGGCTCCAAGAACTCCCGCAGCGTCAACACCGCCTCTTTCTTCCCCTTCCGGAATTCTCGACTCGGGCACTCGTCGCATTGGCTGAGTGTCCCAGGTTGTAGTGTTGTCTGTTCCCCTAATGAAAGCTCCTTTCCCTCGCCGCGCGTGGGCTCAACCCTGTGGAGCGAACAGGGCCGTAAGGACGCGCCGCTCGACCTTGCCCATGGCGTTCTTGGGTAATGCAGAAATGATCCGGATCACCTTGGGTACTTCGAAATCGGCCAGGCGAGTTCTGCAGAATGCCTGCAGCCGATCGGCGTCGGAGTCGCCCTTGAGCACCACGGCTGCCCAGACTTCTTCACCATACTTAGCGTCCGGCACACCGAAGGCTACCGCATCAAGCACCGCGGGATGCTCCAGCAACACGTATTCTATCGCCGAGGGTGCGATCTTCTCCCCGCCTCGATTGATCAGTTCCTTGATGCGCCCCGTCAGAGTAAGGTAGCCATCGTCATCGAGCACACCGGCGTCCTCGGTGCGAAGCCATCCATCAATGAACGCGGCGGCAGTCGCCTGCGGGTCATTGCGGTAACCGCGCATGACGTCGGGCCCACGCACGATTACTTCTCCGCGATTGTTCGCCGTCAGGTGCCTGCCCTTCTCATCGATGATCGCAATCTCAACCCCAGTGCCGAAGCCGACGGTGGCGGGCTTGTGTGGACGCGGCGGCAGAGGGTTGGAGGCGACCTGGTGGGCTGCCTCGGTCAGTCCATAGGCTTCCAAAACGGGTGCTCCAAAGCGTTTCTCCAGATTTGCCAGGACAGCAGGCGCGAGCGCCGCCGAACACGAACGAATAAAGCGCGCGCCGCGGTCTGGAGCACCGTCCGTGTCCGCGCGTTCAAGCAACACCTCATGAATCGTGGGTACGGCGGAATACCAAGTGGCGCCATGCTTGCGAAACAGCCCCCAGAACTGCGAGGCGGAAAAGCGGGGCGGCACGATTGCGGCTCCCCCCGAAGCAAGCGTTGCCAAAGCGGCGCCAATCAATCCGTGACCGTGGAACAACGGCACCACCACGAGGCTTCGGTCAGCAGATGTCAGGGCATAATGTGAGGCGATGTTCAGTGCTGAACGGAGCACGTTCGTGTGGGTGAGAGGCACGCCCTTTGGCCGGCTCGTAGTTCCGCTGGTATGTAGAAGCAGCGCGAAGTCGTCGCCACCAGGATTCCCCGGAATGCAGCGCGATAACTGTGGGACTCCTTTCAGGCCAACTGCCCCAGATGATTCGACGTATGATGGCCATATTGCCAAGCTAAGCCCAGCCGCGGCCTCTATCACCGCGGCATTGCTGCTTTCCACGATGATCGCACGAGGTTGTATATCTTCAAAGAAAATTCGCAGCTCATCGGTTTTGTAGGCGGGGTTCAGCGGCGCCGCTATCAGCCCGGCCCGAGCGAGCGCCAGAAAGAGGACGAGGAACTCCAGTCCGTTGGGCAAGACCATCGCGACGCAGTCGCCGGGACGGAGTCCGGCGCTTCGCAGTTGCTCGGCCAGTCGCTCAATCTGTTCGGCCAAGGCTCGGTAGGAGAGTACAACAGGCGGTGACTCTGTTATTACGGCTGGTGCTGCAGATTTGGGATCTGCAAGCAGCTGCGCGAGCGTCGTTCGTTGCGTCATCCCCCGCCCTTCCGTGGCCCTTGTCGGCTTGTGACCTCCCTTGGCTGGACCGCCTCGGTCGTCGGGTCCATCATCGGAGCTAATGTGGGAGGGCGCCTTCTTTGCTGCAACGACGAGCGCGCCGGCTGCTCTATTGGTAAATTATCTGATGCAAGAGGAACCCATACGAGAGCCAGTGCCAGCAGGATCAGGAAGGGAGGCAGCAGGACCCACGCCCCGAGGTACGAGATGGCCGGTCTGGACAGCACCGCGCCGCTCAGGAAGCCAGCCCATAAACTCGCCAGAAGACGAGCCCGGCGGAGGTGTGTATCCCACGGTCCCTGCGCGTCCTGCAGGGGCACCCGCTTGACGGCCAGCGCGAGGTGGCTCCCCATCCTGTGCAGGTCACCCGTCACAAAGGTGAGACTCACCGCTTCCGCGCCGACCCGGGACTCCGTGGTGTTCATCATGCCCATCGCCAGACTGAGCGTCGCAATGCCAACCGCGGCGTCCAACGAGCCAAGCTGCGTGACACCGATGATCACCGCTAGCGAGGCCGCCACCGCTCCGAGCAGGAACCGGCGCGAATGACGCAGCCCGGAATGAGTGAGCCAAGTCCCTGCAAAGGCCCCGGCCACGAAGAACACGATCGCCAGCGTGGAAGGTAGGGCCGCCACGAAATTCCCTTGCCCGATTATAGAGCCGGTCCGCGTCGTGTTCCCGCTCATGAACGACACGAAGATGCCACCAAGGGCAACAATAGCGTAAGCGTCCACGTAGCCGGCGATCAGTGCAAGGCAGATGGCCAGCCTTCGCTCAGCCCGTGCACCCGGTGACAACAACTTGATCAAGGTTCGACTCCCGCCTTTGCAGCGTCCATCGCGCTTTCTTCGTACCAGGCATTGGCGACACCAGTGATGGGGTCGGTGCTTCCGGGACCGGCCGCGACCACGGCGCAGCCCGTCCCGATGAGGCTAAAGATGACGTCCACGCCCTTGTTCTTGAGCGCCCTGGCGAGAAGGCGCCCGCCGGTGATCTGCTGGTCCGCCATCGCGACCGTGGGGGTCTTCGCAG
>VBKY01000626.1 GCA_005879255.1 Deltaproteobacteria bacterium | reverse complement strand
CGCCGAGCACCGCGTTGAACAGCTCCGCGTGCTCATCAACGAACTGCAGATTCCGCACGGGGAGCAACGCCTCGGCGCGCTAACTGTATCGGCCGGCGTCGCCCAGGCGGATGAAAACAGCTCTAGCCCAAATGAATTACTGCGTGCCGCTGACCAGGCCTTGTATGCTGCGAAAAACGCCGGGCGTGACCGCGTGGTTGTTTACCAAGCGAAAGAGTCGGTTCGAAACGGTTGAGAACAAACTCAAGTCTTTTCCCCTTTGAAAGTTTCTATGTTTGCAATTCGGCTATATGCATTTCGAACAAATTAGCACGGTCATGTAATTTAGCTTGATTTCCATGCTTAACGCCCTGCCATCTCTTCGATGATTTTCCACTGCTCGTCGGTCACCTTCATGATCGAAAGACGCGAAAGTCGCACGAGATCGAAGTTGGCCAATTTCTTGTTCGCCTTGACCTCCGCCAGCGTGACAGGCTTGGGCAGCGGTTTTACCGCTTCGATGTCCACCACCAGAAGCTTCGGGTTTTTCTTGCTCGGGTCCGGATACGCGCCACCTAGCGCGCGCGCGATGCCCACTGCCTGACGCTCATCGCCAGTGTGATAAATTAAGATCTGGTCGCCCTTCTGAATATCTTTAAGGTTCTTGAGCGCGAGATTATTCGCCACCCCATCCCACATCGTCTTCTTGTCTTTTTCCAGTTGTTGATAGGAATACACGGACGGTTCCGTCTTGAACAACCAACGAGTAGCCATGAAGTTCGTCCTCCTGCGATGAGTTATAAATCACGAATATGTCGCAATACAAACCCTTGACCATTCGACCTGAACCGCTGTATCCACACTGTCATGACAAAAACTCTTTTAGGCGGCGCGCGGCTCTCGGCCGTATTCGTGACCGTTGCCCTGTTGGCGGTCACCACGAATGCACCTGCCGCTGATAGATTGCGGATCTCTTATTCCGCTGTCAACGCGACTCAAGCGTTTCTCTGGGTCGCGCAGGAAAAAGGCTTCTTCGCCAAGCACGGACTCGAAGGCGAATTACTCTATATCAACAGCGGCACCATGAATATCGCCGCGCTCGTCGGCGGCAGCGTGCAAATCGCCGGCGGCGGGCCGGTGTCGATTGAAGCGCGGTTGCGCGGCATCAAGCTCTTGATTCTCGGCAATCCGTTACCGGTGCTCGCTTCCAATCTCGTCGTGCATCCCGACATCAAAGGCATACCGGATCTCGCGGGAAAATTTGCCGGCATCTCACGCTTCGGTTCGTCCACCGATCAAGGTTTTCGCTATCTCTTCCGCAGGAACGGGCTGAATGTTGAGAAAGATTTGAAGATGCTGCAGATGGGCGGCGACTCGAGCCGGGTCGCCGCCATGAAAGCCGGCGCGATCCAGTACACTTTTCTCGGCGCCGCGGCGACCGACCAAGCTCGTGCACTTGGCTTTCGTGTAATGGCGACCGCCCAGCAAATGGCGATCCCGTTTCCCTGGACCTCCGTAGTCGTCGATGAAAACTGGCTAAGTAAGAATCGCGATCTTGCCTACCGCTACATGAAGTGCGCGACAGAATCGATCGTCTCCATGAAACGCAATCGCGTCGACAGCGAGCGCATCATCGGCAAGCACATGAAAATCACCGACCCTAAACTCGCCGCTACTGAGTTCGAGTTTGTCTCATCGCTGATGCCGGATTATATCGCGCCGACTATCGAAGGAACGCGCCTCATCCTGGAAAACTTCGGCAAGGAATATCCTGACGCTCCGCGCCGCGATCCGAAAGAGTTTGTCGACGGCTCGTTGATCGAACGGCTAAAGCAAGAGAAGTTTGCTGAAGGATTGAAGTACTAATCGCAGATTGTGTAGTCAGGATTAAATGAAACGAATTTCAGAGAGATAACATTCCCGATTGCGCGAAGCTCCAGTCCGCAACGTTCTCAGTTTGCGCAGCTGGTGTCAGGCAAAACTAGGGTTTGGCAATCTGCTGCTTTTTGCGGAGCGGCACTTTGGTCAATTGGATCACCAACCGCAATGCTTCGTTGACCGCTTCGGCATCATTCTTAAAAGCCTTGGCTACATCGGGTGCTAATAGGACTAAGTTCGTCCCAGCCCTATAGCGCTCTGCGTACTTCCCTCTGACCCCACTCTTGAGCAATTTGCGCAAGTCATATTCCGGGCGTAATTCGTCAAACATCTCATTATTTTGTTTCTTCTTCATAAGCTTCTCTCTCAGATCGGGTCAATTCTCGCGCGCTAATAATACGAATTCGTTCCCGTCGCTCTGTATGTGCCACCATCACAAGACGGCGGCGATTGGACATACCGATCGTGATGTATCGGTCTTCGGCGAGCGAGTGGTCGGGGTCAGGTAGGGTGGTGCCCAGCAGATCGCCAAAAACCGTTGCAGCTTCGTCAAATGAGATACCATGTTTGCGCCGATTCAGGGCTGCCTTTTTCGGATCCCACTCGAACTCCACAGAAAAAAGCGTAGCAGCTTCCCTCTCCATTGGAAAGCTCGTCGCGAGCATTGGAGCGTCCCTTGATGTTCTCCCCGCCGTCAATTCGCAATGGTACGAAGTTAATGTTAGAAAACTACGGCAAAGAATACCCAGACGCCCGACCTGCAACAAAGATTGGGTTCGGCAATCAAGGGGCCGT
>VBKY01000625.1:3558-4895 GCA_005879255.1 Deltaproteobacteria bacterium | reverse complement strand
CTGCGGATTTCCGAAAATCAAAACTTCCGTAGACCGCATTGTAAGTCCCGCCTCCGCCGCTCCCGCTGCATGATCGATGCGCGCAAAAACCGTTATTCGCTGTGCTCTGATTTCGGTCTCAAGCCGGTCCATGGTGTCCTTGGGCCCGAAGTTACTGAGTATCGTCGTCAATCCTTCCATGTCGTGCCTCGTCATGGCGCGGAGTTCGTTGGGCATTAGGATGCCTCTTTTCGTGTTTTCGTGCCGCTAGGCACCATCTCCTGCGGCCAATAGGATGAGATCGGCGATTTCCTTCGGTTTAGAAATAAGGGAGACGTGACTAGCGTCGACTTCGATCGTCTTGGCTTTCATTCGATCCGCAAGGAAACGCTCCAATTCCGGCGAGGTCGTCTTGTCTTGTTTTGAGATCGCATAGAATGTCGGTTTGGATTTCCATGCAGCAACTGTGGTTCTGGAGGCGAAGAGCGTCGACGAGATGCCGCCCTGTACCGCGTACAGGGCACGTGCTTTCACCGGGTCGATATCACCCGCGAAGTATTTGACAAACGCTTCTTCATTTAACTGAGCGTAGCCGTGCGACTCGACCAAACCAGTGCTGGCTGGCGGCTTGGGAAATTTCGCTGCGAGGGCGCCATAATCCTCACCTGCATCTGGAGCGCGCGCAGCAACATAGACCAATGCCGAAACCTTTGGATCGACGCCGGCCTGACTAATCACGGTGCCGGCCCAAGAATGGCCTACGAGAACGGTAGGACCATCCTGCAGAGCCAGAATGCGCTTCGTGGCGGCCAGTACGGCGGTCGCCTTCATCCCAGCGGCCTGTAGGTAGGGTATGACTTCCAACCAGCTTGAGCCGTCGGCATAGGCGCCGTGCACCAACACAACGTTACGTGCTTTGACGGAGTTCTGACTGCGGGCGGCGGAAGGCAGCAGCGCCGCCGCCGCTCCAGCAAGAATCGAAGTGGAGAACATTCGTCTGGTCATCATGGTGACATATCCTTTCTTGAGTTGAGAGGGTTGGCGATGTGGACAATTGCCCCGTCTTCGTCGCGTGTCAGTACCGTAACACCGGAAAACTCGATATCGGGGCTCGTGCGTGCCATCCACTCGATATATTGCTTTCGGTCGAACTGCATTACTTTTTCGGTATTTTTGGTTTCCTTTTAGCTGTTAAGTTATTTTCGTTAAGCCGTTACTCGTGCGCAGCCGCTACTCCATAGCTTTCACGACCTCGTCCGTCGATGGAACTCCGTGTGCAAGAAATCTGAAGTTGATGAGCGCTGCCGTGTAGCCGTAGCCCCATTCGGGATGCCGGGGGGCAGCTGTCGCATCCCTTG
>VBKY01000625.1:568-3510 GCA_005879255.1 Deltaproteobacteria bacterium | reverse complement strand
CAACATCCCGCCGAGGATGACCTTGCCGATGCGGTGCTTGCGCAGTTGCAGGACGAGGTCGTTGGTCTGCGGACCAAACACCCTGTGCGGGCTAACAACGATGGTTTTGCCGTCATCAATGTAAGGCTTAAAGCGATCGAGCCAGTCGGCGCCCGACCCGGTGAAGCCGTCGAGGCTCAATCTTCCACTGCGAGCGAACATCTTGGTCTCCACCTCATCGGTCTCGAGGGGTCCGTTGAATTTCCATCCACGGTCCGTGGGGAAGAAGTAGTGTGGCGAGATGAAGACCTCGAATCCGTTCTCCTTCGCGGCCTTGAAGATGCGCTCCATGTTCTCGACGGTCTTGTTCTCCCTGACGCTGTCGCCGACCGCCCCCCACGCGAGGCCTTTGTCACTCAAGACTTCATTTTGCGGGTCGATGAATACCACTGCGGTGTCGTTCTTGTTTATATCCATTGGCTCTTCTCACTCACATTTGCTCTGGGAAGGAGTTCTCCATTCTGCAGTGGTTGATATGCGTTAGTGCCGGCAGTCATCGTCTGGTCCCGAGCTGACCCGCTCTTGGCTGTTGCCCCCAACAGACAGCGGGCCATTTCATCCGCTTACACCTCCAGGCCTCAGAAGAGGCGAATGTGTCACGCCAACAAATTCTCGATCTTCACTGGCAGTTCTCGAATCCGAATGCCGGTTGCGTGATGAACCGCCGCCGTGATCGCTGCAGCCACTCCGGCCAGACCGATCTCGCCGATGCCGCGTGCCCCGACTTCGTTAATCTCTTTGTCCGGGTAATCGAGGAAGTACACCTCGATCGGTGGCGCGTCGGCGTTCACCGCCACCACGTAGTCGGCTAGATTGCCGTTGATCGGCGCGCCGTTCTGCGGATCGTAGGACGTGTGCTCCAACAGCGCCATGCCGATTCCCATCACGACGGCGCCCTCGATCTGGTTCCGGCCGGCGAGCGGGTTCAGAATGCGACCGGCATCGATGACCGTCACCACGCGGCTGACGCGTAAACGAGCAATCTCGGGCTGCCATGTGACCTCGACGAAGTGAGCGCCGAACGAGTGCGTCGAAAACTTCGGCTTCGGATTACCGAATGTCGCCTCGGACTTGCCGTTGCCAGTAACCAGGCGCAGGTTGGCACCGCGGAGCAAATCCGCGAACGCCACGCCGGCAGCAGAACCACCGGCCTTCACGATGACCCGGCCATCTTCGAACGCCAGATCGTCGCGCTTGCGATTCTCGAACGGCGATCCGGGCGTTGTCGCTGCGATGCTCAGCAGTGAGGCGATCGCGTTGTCTGCTGCCTGTAAGACGGCCGGCACTATCGATGGAGTCGCCATCGAGCCGCCCGAGAGCGGACCTTCCGGAAGCGACGTATCCCCGAGTGCGACTTCAACCTTGTCGAGTGACACGCCGGTCTTGTGCGATGCAAGCTGCGCGAGATTCGTATACGTGCCGGTGCCGATGTCCTGCGTAGCGCAGGCGACGCGGACCGTGCCGTCATCCCGCAGTTCCACGCTCGCTGCGGCGGGGAATCGTGCCGCGATCCACGCGCATCCGGCCATTCCCCAGCCCAGGATCAAGCCGTCGCGCTTCATCGAGCCAACGTCGGACGTGCGCCTGGACCAGCCGAATTTCTCCGCGCCAAGTTCGAAGCATTCGACCAAATGGCGTGATGAGAATGGAAGACCCAGTCCCTCGTCGATCTTTGGCTCGTTGATGACGCGGAGTTTGACCGGGTCGATGTTAAGTCGATCAGCTAGTTCATTGATTGCCGATTCAGTCGCGTAGAGGCCGGGCACGGCGCCGGGGCCGCGCATATCGGCCGCTGCGCCGACGTTCCGCCTGGCGCGTCCGAATGTCACGCGAAGATTGGGCACGCTGTATTGAAACGGCGTCGCCTCGCCGCAGTCCTCGTGATGGCCGTCGAGCATTGACCGGTGGTAGATATAATCGTGCTGGAGCGAAACGAGTTTACCGTCCGAAGTCGCGCCAAGCCGCACGCGCTGCTGCGTGCGTGGCCGGTGACCGACGGTCTGGAACATCATCTTACGGCTGAGTACGAGTTTTACCGGCTTGCCCAACTGCCGCGCCGCGGCGGCCGCCAGCGCGCAGTGTGTCCATGGAAATAACTTGCTGCCGAAACCCGAACCGACGAACTTGCTAATGACCCGGACGTTCTCCTTGGGCAAATCGAACATTTGCGCGAGGACACCCCTCAGATTGACGACTCCCTGCGACGATTCGTACAGAGTCAACGTCGATCCATCCCAGATCGCGGTCGTCGCGTGCAACTCGAGTGGATTGTGAGTCTCGGCCGGCGTGACATAGGTTTGGTCGAGCTTTACCGGCGCGCTCGCGAAAGCTGCATCGGCGTCGCCGCGCTGGCTGTCCAGGCGGTTGCGCATACCGAACGTGGTGGCCACCGAGTCCGGATCATCTTCCGCTTCCAGGTGAGTCTCGACGTTTGGCATCTCCTTGTCGTACGTCACGCGAACCGCATCGGCAGCAGCCTTAGCAGCCTCGAACGTGTCCGCCACAGCCAGCGCGACGTATTGGCCGTAGTAGCGAACGAGATCATCGTCAAAAGGCGGGCGACGCTCTTCGCAGATGCCTTCTATGCCCTGTCCCAAGGTCGAGCGGAAGATCTTTCCGATGTTCTCGCGATTAAAAATCGCGCGCACACCAGGCATCTTCGCGGCCGCGCTCGTGTCGAGTTTGTTAATCCGGCCGTTGGCGACTGTCGCCTCGACCGGAACGGCATACAGTATCCCTGGAAAGTGGAAGTCGGAGGTGTACTGCGCCTTGCCGCTCACCTTGATTGGGCCATCCACACGAGGGGTGCTGCGACCAATCGGCGATGTCGTGGGGATTTCTTGTGTCACTGACATGTTCGCTCCTTCAATGAATCACGCTGTCGCCATCTGGAGCGCGTGCGT
>VBKY01000625.1:0-518 GCA_005879255.1 Deltaproteobacteria bacterium | reverse complement strand
GAAGTTCGCCTCATCTATAGGCTGGCCGGCGACCGCAGCTTCTGCCTCGGGAGATCGCCATGGCTTGGTCCCGACGCCGCCCAGTGCGACGCGTGCCCGCGTTACGTTCCCGCCCGCGACCGTGATCACGACGGCCGCCGACGCCAGCGCGAACTCGTAGGACGCGCGGTCGCGCAGTTTTAGATAGACCTGCCTACTTTCCGCAACGGGCGGTGGGAGTGTGACGTGGGTGACAAGGTCGCCCGGCTCGAGCACCGTTTCGCGATTCGGTGTGCTGCCGGGCAGAAGATGAAACTCACCGATGGGGATCGCGCGCGCACCGTTGGGGCCTTGCACATGGATCGTCGCTTCCAATGCCACCATCGCCACGCACATGTCCGAGGGATTGGTTGCGATGCAGTGTTCGCTAGTGCCCAGGATAGCGAGCATGCGGTTGGCGCCGGTGATCGCCGGGCAGCCGGTTCCGGGCTCTCGTTTGTTGCACGGCATGGCGGTGTCGCGGAAGTACATGCATCGCG
>VBKY01000623.1 GCA_005879255.1 Deltaproteobacteria bacterium | reverse complement strand
CGCCATTCGCCCGGAAGAGACTTCCCAATCGTCCGGCTCCTTTTTCGCTGCCGCCGAACTCGTTGTAGAAAAGATCCAATCTCACATGATTGCTGATCTCCCAGTGCACACCGGGTTGCAGCCGGTGGGCACCGTCCGGATCGAAAGCGCCCAAGAATTCGACGCTCAACCTTTTCTGCCATAGCGGCTGGCGATGAACCGCAGCGCGAAGGCACCGCCTCGGCGCTGCCGGCTCCATCGCCGGGTTAGCCGGACGTGCTGTATGTGCTGACATCGCTGACAGGGCGTATCACCCGCTTTGCCTGACCAGTGATGTGTGCTACACCGCCAAGAACGCCAAAGAGCAAGTCCTGCACCCAGAACGGTATTCCGGCCAGGCGATACTCTCTGCGCAAGAGAAAGAGGATGTACGCCGCGGGCAGGAGCGGGACCTTCTTCCAGTCTCCGCCACGATCCATCGCCCACTCGCCCATGCTCTGCAGCATCCACTCGAGGTTGAGCGCCGGCTCGAACCAGAATTTCGCGACAACAGGTGTGGTCTTGTCCCCATTCCGACACGTATGGGCCTCGCCGTGTGCCACGAGGAACGATTCGCCGGTTCGCAACGTAACCGACCTCCCGCCGGCGACAACCACCATCGTGCCACTCAGCACTTCAAAACCCTCGACCTGCTGCGTGTGAATATGAGCACTTGGCCCGTCCCTCCCTGGTCCAAGCGTAATGATCCCGTCACTGCGCCGACCGCGAGTCCGCTCCCGAGCGTCGCTAAACTCGATCTTCTCGCCGATGGCGTGCAAGTCTATGGCTCGCTTGCTCGCGTCCAACATCTCTCGATTCCTCCATGTACGACCCTAAGATACTTTCCGGCTACAAGTATCTAGTTCTGTATAGCACCGCCTTACTTCCCGTATATTATGTTTTCGTGTAGCTGTTGCTTTGACCGCTTTTACAACGGGGACGATGGGCTGTAAAGCCATTTCCGAGAGATCCATCTGTTAAAGACTGAAAGCTACTTCCGTATATTCAGACTCGTCACATCCGAGATTCCGTTATGAAATTAAGCTGTCAGCAGGGCTACGGACGCCGTGTCCGCCCTCGATTCAATACGTGTGTATAAACCATTACTGATAGGAATTTTCTTCTGAGGGGTCAGCCACCAGAACTCAAAATTGCCCCAAGTTACCCCGTGCCAGCCCGCCAGCGGCGAAAACGATGCAGCAGCGGAATCGACGCGCTGACGAGCATCGCGATGGCGTCGGGGTATCTCCACTGCCCTGCCGGCCCGTCAATCAGCCGGTGGATTGTGAAGAACGACGAGGAGGCGGCCGCAATCAAGGCTGCGATGTTGACCGCCCGCAATCGCCGGGCCACCTTTTCCGGGTATCGCTCGGTGTGTAGCGAATGTTCGGAATGAAGCGAACGTGCAGGCCCGGCCACTCGATGATGCGGCCGCAAGGATTGGGTCTCGCACATCGCGGTCAAGCCGTCTCGGGCGCTTCCCGTTTCCGTCCGATCAGGAAGCACGTCTGCATCGGGCCTTTGCCGCGCACTTCGATGATGCCGCGTTCTTGGAGCTCAAAGCGGCCGGCGAGCAGCTCACGGGTCGCGGGCGCAACCTGGATCTTGCCGGCCTCGCCGGTCGACTCCATGCGCGATGCCGTATTCACCGCGTCGCCCCACACGTCGTAGAAGAACTTGCGTGTGCCGACCACGCCCGCCACCACCGGGCCGGACGCAATCCCGATGCGCACCGGCACCGCGCGGCCCTTGGGGTCGGTCAACCCAGCCAATGCATCGCGCATGTCGAGAGCGAGATCGGCCAACTCGGCGGCATGATTCGGCCGCGGCTCCGGCACGCCGCTCACCACCATGTAGGCATCGCCCGTGGTCTTGATCTTCTCCAGGCCGTGCCGCTCGACCAGGCTGTCGAGCTTGGTGTACACGCCGTTGAGGAAGCGGACCAATTCCTCCGGCGTGGTGTCGCTGGCGCGCGCGGTGAAGCCACCCATGTCGGCGAACAGGATCGACGCCTCCGGATAGGCATCGGCGATCTCCGAGCCGGTGCGGTCCTTCAGCCGCTCGGCGACGGTCGGCGGAAGGATGTTGACCAGCAGGCTTTCCGAACGTTGGTGCTCGCGCTCCGCCCGCTCCTCGGCACGCGTGAACTGCCGCACCGCGTAGAAGATGATGGCGTACAGGAGGGTCGAGCCAGCGAGCACGTTGATGACGAAGCTCCCGTAGAAGAGCCTCGTCGCCGGAATGTAGCCTGTATCTCGCGGCACGACGATGTGCAGAGCGATGATCAACGCAGCAGCAACGGCGCCGATGATGATGGAGAGGAAAACACGCTCAGCGCCGACCAGCAGGATGCCGAGCGCAGCAGCCGT
>VBKY01000618.1 GCA_005879255.1 Deltaproteobacteria bacterium | reverse complement strand
GGCGCATTCGGACACTGATGCGGATCGAGAATCGCGGAAGGATGCACTCCACCATGAAAGCCGCGGACCTCATAAGCCGCCTCTCCAAGGTACTCGGAAATGAACTTGTAGAACCGAGTCAGCGTTTTGGCTTCTTCGCCCCCTTCTAACTTCTTTATGTAACCCCTTTCGATATAAACTCTAACCGGTTGTTTGAATGGGCAAGGTACGCCGATGTGCCGCGCCCAGATCACGCCGATTTCACTAATAATTCCAACACCTTCGGCATCCCGCGCGCGAATCGACGACCACACTCCTTCAGGAAACGGACAATAAACGCCGATGTCGCGGTAATGGGCGTAGTCATCCATGTCCTCAGGCTTCACCACATAGCCCTCGATATGTGAACCGTTAGGATGGGTCATCACCCACTTGGCGCCGGGCTTGGCGAGCGCGTTGGCTTGAATGCGAATCTCAGAAACAAGCTCGTACGGCGTTAGTCCCCAGTTACTCGAAAGCAAAGACGCCGTCGTCGCCATATTACGCGCGTACTTGATCTTGCGCTCTTCGAGTATATCGGGAATTTCGCGCAATTCTTCTTCGTAAGTCAGATCGACCGCGTTGCTGATCACTACATCGGCGGCGCGCATAGCGTTGGCGACGACGGGCGGCACGCGCCAGGCCTTGCTCGGGTCCGCGCCTTCGCCCCAGATAATCGCCGGGCGCGAAGGAATGTCGCACCAAATCACGGTAGCGTCGGCGCGACGCTGCACAACGGCCGCATGCAGCCACGCTACCGTTTCCTGGTCAACGATGTTAACGCCGCCGTGGAGACCATCGTTGGCGGCAATGATCAGGACGTTCATGCCAGGCTTGACCTTGGCGCAGTTGTCGATCATATCGGCTACCGCAATCGCCGTTTGTTGGGGAATAAGTGGAACTGAACTCATGAATTTCTCCCGTGCTATGGGTTTTCCAGTTCCGAGTTTTGCGTTTCGGGTTAACCGAGACACGAAACTCGAGACAACCTTGTTGGAAACTACGACGCCGCTTTGACCTGATTGCGTTCCGCCTCAACCAGCGGCCGATACTTCGCGCAGAGCGCGTTCCAGCCTTCGGCTTTTTTCTTCGCCCGTTCGATGGTGGTGTCGGAAAAGTTTATGATCGGCGTGCGCGCCGGCCCTGGGTTTACGTAGCCAGCGAATTCGATGGGCAGCTTCGCCGTAGCGCCTTCGTTCCCTCCAGGCCGTTCGCCGCCGGCCGCGGCCATGATTTCTCTGATCACGTGTAGCGCTTCTTGATCTTTTTCCGCTCTCACTAGATTTCGCAGATGGAGCACAGGCCATGGCCCCATCCAGGCGTCGATGGACCAGCAGCCGGCCGCACCCATCCGGTAGTATGGAAACATCTGAGCTTGGTTCGTCATGACGCTGATTTTGCCGCGGATTATGTCCATCAACCGGACAAATTCCCGCGTGTCGCGATGGCTGTCTTTCATACCGATGATGTTTGGACATCTAACCAGTCTGGGAAATACGGAGACCGGAATTTTCACCTTGTGGTTGACCGGATTGTGATAGATAAGAAAGCCCAGCTTGGGAAACATCTCGGCGATCTGAGTGTAAAAGTCGGCCATGTACTCGGGCGACTGCGCGTCATAATAGGGCACGCCGAGCAACGTGCCATCACCGCCGATGTCCTGGACGAACTTCAGCCGCTCGACCACTTCCCGCGCGTTCGGGCTGGTTGCGCCAATGAAAAGAGGGACGCGCTTCTTGACCGCGTCGACGGCCGCCACAGCCAACGTCTTGTATTCGTCCCAATCGAGGTTGTAGCACTCGCCGAAACTTCCGGTGGTGGTGATCACGTCGATCCCATCGTTGATCATCCGGTCCACGCCGGCCTTGAGATTGTCGACATCGACCGTGTTCTTCGAAGTCAGATCGCCGGCATCCTTGGTCGAAAACGACGGCATCATCGCCATCACTCCTTGCACATCTTTTGCGGTTACCATAGGCTCCTCCTTTTCCCAGGTCAATCGTTTATACTCATAAATAGTATTAACCGTCCAGGCGAAAAAACTTGACGGCATTGCCGGCCAACATCTGACGTTTCTCGCCCTCGGGCACCCCGGCCATCTGCTCCTCCATTACCTGTAGAGAATTGGGCCAGCGAGTAACGATGTGAGGAAAGTCCGTCGACCACATGATTCTGTCCACGCCCACGTAGTGCCGCAGCTGTATTCCGATGGGGTCGTCGAAAAAGCCCCAATGAGCGTGTTCCTTCAAATACTCGCTGGGGAGGCGGGACAGCCGTTTGAGCCCCAACAGCCGCTCCGCCCAGGAGCAGCTGACTTTATAAGCCTGATCCATCTGCTGGTAAAAGTAAGGAATCCAGCCGATGTTGTTTTCGGCCCAGTAGATTTGCAGCTTCGGAAATCTGTCAAAGACGCCGCTCAAGATCAGTTGCACAGCTTCAATCGCTCCGCAGTGATGGATGCCATGGCGCGCCACGCGCTCGACAAAATCCATCGGCCTTTCCTCCCCTTCCGGCTCCTTCGGATACTTCATTAGAAACACATCCCGCCCGCGGTACTGCTTCGGAAACGACGTGTGAATCGTAAGCGGCATATCGAGATCAATCGCCGCTGCCCAAAACTTATCGTCGTCAGAGATCGGATAGTCTTTGCCGCTCGGGAACGTATGAAGCCGAACCGCTTTGAAACCTTTTTCCTTGCAACGTTTCATTTCAGCGATGTCTTCTTGGACGCCGACATTGGGAAGCACGGCAACCCCCACGAGCCGGTCCGGCGCCACGCCGCAATACTCCTCGATAAAGTAATCATTGAAGCCGCGTAGAATTCCGAGAAAGGTGTCTCTGTCCTTGATCGCCGTGTTGCGCGCTTCAGTCGCAAATATCAGTTCCGCGTCGATGCCGTCTAGGTCCTGTTCTTTTAGTCGCTGTTCGGGCGAACCCGCACTGATGGC
>VBKY01000617.1:3805-6519 GCA_005879255.1 Deltaproteobacteria bacterium | reverse complement strand
ACGATCATGGGGTCGATCCTGCCGGGCGTTTACATGGACCAGTTGGTGGGCCGGCCCGAGGTAAAGTTTGATTGGGCAAAGTTTGTCTGGATTGGCTCACCGGTGAAGAGTGAATCCCAGATGACCATGCGCACCGACACGCCGTATAAGTCCATCGACGACATGCGCAATGCGAAAGAGCCTGTGAGGTGCGGCAGCACCGGCACTTCGGGTTCAGACTATCAGCTGTCGCGGCTTCTCGAGGAAATTCTGCCGCCGCTGAAAATTCACTCTGTACTGGGTTATGCAGGGGGACCCGAACTGGATCTCGCGATCGAACGACGCGAGATTCTCTGCCGGACCTTCACGATCGAGACGTTTTTCGCGCGCGAGCCTTACATTACGTGGAAAAAGAAAGGTTTCGTCCGCAACCTCTATCAAACCGGGCGCAAGCGCGATCCGCGCCTGGCCGATACTCCGACCTTGCACGAGATCATGGATCGTAACAAAACGACCGAGAGCGGGCGACGTCTCGCGACCGTTATTCTTGCCCATGGCTCCATGGGACGGCCGATATTCACTTCCCCCGGGACACCGCCCGATCGAGTGAAGATTTTGCGCGACGCGTATGACAAGATGCTCAAAGACCCGGTCTTTCTAGACGACATCAAAAAGAAAAATTTCGAGCTCGACCCCATCAGCGGCGAGGAGTTGGACGCCATGGTCAAAGAGGTCATGACCCAGCCTCCAGAGATCATCGACCGGTTAAAAAAATTATTAGGCTAAAGTTTCTCAGACCGCACGTTCAACCTCCGCGGCATTTGGCATCATATCCCCTGGAATTCCCACCTAAACCGAGGTGGGAGGAGCGTCCAAAGTCCCCTCACCGACCGACAATAGTCCTCCCGCCTGGTCGGGTATATTAAGATTTCGCAGACCTGTATATGAAGGCATGAGTCATTCCGAAACAAGGTTGACAAGCGACCGAATACTCAAGAGAATGCCGTCGCTTTATGAAGTTTAACGATTGTCGTTCGCAGACCTGTACACTCACTAGTTAGCCAGACCAGGGACTGCGCTGGGCTGAAGGATCAATGGCAACGCCGCAAGAAACCGAGGAGCGTCTCCGGACCTGGACCCTCGGGCAAACTGAGCGTGAACGTATGTGTCTTGGGCTGCTCGCGTTGGATGAGCGATTCTCGAACGTGCGGCCACGCCGCCCGAAGGGTGGCCCCGACGGCGGGCGCGATATCGAGGCCGTGCTCGATGGGTCGCACCTTGTCTGGGGAGGCGTCGGGTTTCGCAACAACGCCATTGACTCCACCGATGACTGGGTTCGTATTCTTCACAAATATCGACCTGACTCCCGGTGAAGTCGGAGACCTCGAAGCCTACGCGAAGAAGGCGGGCATAAGATTCGTGGAGATCTTTTACCGCGAAAGACTTCGCATAGGGCTCGACAGTCCGAAGGGCCTCGCATACCGCTATCAGTATCTCCGCCTCCCAATGTCGGATGCCGAGCAAGCGGCGTTCTTCGCCCAGCTAGGTGGACGGATTGAGGAACTGCTCACCGGTCGATTTGACCAAGTGGACCAACAGCTCGCTCGGATAGAGTTCCTGCACGAATGCGAGAAGCCAGTTCGACACGTCGCTGGCGTCGTGACGTTGGACGGCGGCTACACGCCAAACGACCTGGGCCATTTTCGATTTCTGTTCGTAGTAACCAAGGTTGGGGCAGAAGACCCTGCGCCAACGCTCTTTGTCGGAGGACGAGATGCGTATCTCGTCGCTCAAGTACCGGAGGGACCAATCTTGGCATTTGGGGAACACGTGCTGATCTGGTCGCAGGCACCGGATGAGCCCATCCAGGACACGCGTTTGGGCGTGCAGGCTCGACAGCGAGACTTCGTCTCCGCGAGTCATGTGTCCGGCAAGGGCCCCTTCAAACACCTCAAGGATTTTGACGAACGTACAATGATGATTTGGGTCACGGCACCGCTGTTCGAGAAAATTGAGTCCGTCGCGTTCTACGTTAATGACTACGAACTCTTCGCCGCTGATAAGAGCGTCTTACGGTCGCGTGGTACGCCTCCGATCGACGTGTGGAGGTGGCAGCCACCACTGACGCCGGAAGAGGAAGCCGTGCCCTGGGTAGCCGTCGGCATTCAGACAGATGAGCCGGTTAAGATGCGTCCTGAGCTGAAGCAGGTGCACACAATGTGGCAACTGCCGTTTGGAGCCTACACGCCTGCACGAAGCGAATATCGCGAGTACACGCTCGAAGCGGGGCAGCGCCGGCAGCAGTAGCGGCGAAGAATGCTGGCTAACAAGGTGTTGCAGCTGACGAAGTCCGTCGGTCGCGCTTCGCGCTCCCTCTGGCCTTCACAGCTGAACACCGGTACGTTAGGCAGACGAGATGGTGCTTTTTGGCGAAGCGCCAAAAATGAGTTTCATCACACAGATGCGCGAGCTCGAGCAAGAGTTCGCCGCTGCTGCAGCGGTTGACGGCGATGTCTATCTTCCGAACTTCACACCCTCTGGACCCGTTGATGCCGTTCTGATTGGAATGGAGCCGTCCCTCGGATGGTGGGCTCGGACGCCCGCTGAAGCGGCCCCGAAGATTGCTGCCGGGTTCCGAAACTTCATGTGGTCGCCGGAGGATTTCATCCTCCACTACGCGGCTCGACGTTCCCTATGGTCAGCCGGGAGCAGGTTGATGAGGGTCAGGCCTGAGT
>VBKY01000617.1:0-3757 GCA_005879255.1 Deltaproteobacteria bacterium | reverse complement strand
TCGCTTACCGTCGATTTGGTGAATTTTAATAATCACCTCACACGATTCTCCGTCCTGAGCTAGGCAACCGCCGCGCAAAGAGTGTCCGAAAGTCGCGGCGGTCATCCCGATCAGTTAAATGTAAACGAGTTTCTCGATGACGCGGCAGATGATTCGGTGCGGCTTGAAGTATTTCCGGCTGTATCACTTCGCCGCGCGGACTCACGCCACCCGTTTTCGCAGCGGGCGGACTGTGAGCTGCATTCCCATCGCCCTCAGAACGGCTTTCAGGCTCTTTAGTTCCGGATTGCCTTTCGGCGAGAGTGTGCGGTAAAGGGTGTTGGCATTTAACTTCGCCTGATCAGCAAGTTTCTGTACTCCTCCAAAAGCTTTGGACATACGGCGAAGCGCGAGCATTAATTCCCTTTGGTCGCCGTCTTCAAGGATAGAATTCAAGTACTCGGCCGCAAAAGCCGGGTCCTTGCGAAAGCTCTCTATCGTTGCGTGTTCGTGGCTCCGAGCTACTCTTGATTTTGTTTTCATGGTCATCTTTTTCTCCGCTGATAATCGCGCCAATACCTCACGGCATCTTTGATATCCGCCGACTGGTTACGCTTTGAACCGCCGCAAAGTAACAGCACAATGTTTTTTCCCTCTTGCGCATAATACACGCGATACCCTGGTCCAATGTCGATTCGCAATTCCCAAGCACCATCCTGACAGAACTTGTGATCACCGAAGTTTCCGCCTTCTACCCGGTCAACTCGACGCTGAATAGCAATTCGCCCTTTGAGGTCCTTCAGGCTGTCGAGCCACTGCTGATACGGATCATTGCCGGACGCAGTGAGATAGTGCCGGATTTCCATTCTCACTGTCGGGCGTGATATTGCCAAATCGGAATCAGTTCCAATTATCCCGCTTTTGACCCCGCTCCATAGCGCCGGCGGGTCTTATGGCGTGTGGGGTATTGGGCTAATTTTCCGGGGTATTATGGCAGCCCGAAAGCGTCGCGGTATTCACGCGCGTAGCGCGTGTAATCCTTGGCCTCTTGATCGTATTCTATTTCAAGGAGCTTGATCTGGGCCAACCGTGGAATCGGGTGGGGAGCGTCCATTCGACTCGGGATTCTTTTTACCTGATATATGATTTCTTGGGCTTCGGCTGAAAGCACGAAGTCGATGAACAGTTTGCCGGCGTTGGGACGGGGAGCGTTTTTGGGGAGACTGATACATACCGGCGGTTCAGGTGCGAGAGGCTCAATGGCCGACCAGTCAACCGGGGCTCCCTGTCGCTTTGCGTCCTCGACGCGATGAACCCGAGCCGTCGGAGCCAACCCGAATTCTCCTCCAGTCAGTAACTGAGCAATCAGGTTGTGTCCGCTTCGAACCTGCGGCTGCTGCCGCGAAAGCTGCTGCAAAAACGCTTTGCCTTTTTCCTTTCCCATCAGGTGAAGTATAAAAATATACCAGCTCACGTCCTCTGCCTCTAAGCCGATCTGCCCTTTCCAACGCGGCTGCAGTAAATCTTGCCACGTTTTGGGAACTGCGGCTGGAGACACGATATTGGTGTTGTATCCGAGCACGCCGAGATTCCACAGCACACCGGTCCAGTACCCCTGGCGGTCCCTAAGGGCAGGTCTGATCTTCACGCGTTCAGGAGAATTGTAGACCGCCAAATACCCCATGTCCTTCAGCAGCCATGTCTGAAGCCCGCTGATAATATAGGCGTCGGCCAGATCGCGGCCCGCGCGAATTTCAGTCGTGATTCTTTGAATTATTTTTACGCTGGGTACTCGGTGGTTCTCGACCTGAAGGAACGGGTAGCGTTTGCGAAATCGCTCAAGGATTTGCTGCGTGTCTTCAATACCGGTGCTGTGATAGAGGACGAGCTTTTTTTCATCGCGAGCCTTGGCAACTAACTCTTGCGAAAAAAGCGAGTCGGTACGGAAAAGGCATATTAAAACCAGCGTCGCAATGACTCTCATCCCGGCTTTCCTTTGACAACCTGGCAAACGATGGTTCCATCGTCAGCGGTTTGAACGTCAAAGGTTTGACAAGGATAAGTTTCCGTCGGATGCCTGAGGCAGGCGCCCGTGCGGATATCAAACTGTCCGCCGTGATAGGCGCAGGTGAGCGTGTAGCCATCCAATTTACCCTTATGATGAAGCGGGAACCCGCGATGTGGGCACCTGTCGCCGAGGGCGTAGATTTTCCCTTCGACCTTGGCCCACAACACCGGCGTGCCCTCCAACGAAACGCCAATCATCTCCCCATCGCCCAGGTCGCTAGGTAAAATGGCTTTCTCCGACATGCGCTTCCAGAACTCATCGATAAAATAGTGCCGTATCGTTTTGATTGCTTCATCCTCTTCGGCAAGCTCGCTGGCCAGCTCGTCCAACTCATCGTAAGACATTTTTTCTAACTCGGCCCTGGTAGGCGTTTTCATATTTCCTCTCCTATCTTGATCGTGCCGTCTTCGGCATCCACGACGCGGAACCGTTTTATCGGCTTGAAGTCGCGTCCCGGAGAAAGAACGGCACCGCTCCGCACGTCGAATCTGGCATCGTGCCACCCGCAGGTCACGACGCAACCATCCAATGTGCCCTCGTGGAGTGGATAACCTGAATGACCGCAGGCGTTGTCCATCGCATAGATTTTTCCGTCCACTCTTGCCAAGAGAATTTCTCTCGTCCCTGCTTTCGTGGTCGTCATCCCGCCTTCCGGAATATCCTCGGATTTGACCCGTTGCTGTGGAGACTTCTTACGCATCATCCTCTGGACATCTTCGCGCAGGCGCTGTCTTTGGGTGGAAAAAGCCATGAAGTGCTTCCACTCCTCCTCCAGACGATCGTCGGGAAGCTGGGAGACTTCTTGCTGGGTGTATTCAAGCATGTTCGACTTCATCATAGCCTCTTTTCAGAGCTTGCCGCTCTAACTTTTTGATTTGGACAAGAGTCCGCTTTGTTTTTGCGATAGCAGCTCGCGCGGCGATTGACAATAGTGACGTTCTCAACGAGATATGAACGGGAGCGCTCACAAAAAAATGGAGGATTATGTGAAACAACTCGGTTTTATGTCGGTTTTGCTCCTGACTCTCGCGCAGCCGCTCCTCGTGGAGGCAGCGGAAGATCCTACCGCCACGCTTGTCGAGCGCGCCAAAAAAGAGGGGAAACTTCTTGTATATACTTCGATGAATGCTCGGGATGCCACGGTGTTGCTGCAGGAATTCAAGAAACGGTACCCCTTTATCGATACCAACCTTTATCGCGCCAACTCGCTAAAGCTTTTGCCGAGGATTGAACTGGAAGCGAGAACGAAAAAGCACCAGGCTGATGTTTTCACCGCTTCCTTCCCGATTTGGCCCGAGCTGATCAGACAAAAACTAGTCACGCCCTACCAATCTCCGGAAAGTCAGCGCTATCCCAAGGAACTAAAAGATCCGAACGGCTACTGGACCATCCTCTATTTGCAAGTCATGGGCATCGCTTACAACACCAGACTCGTCCCTTCCGGCAGCGCGCCGAAAAGATACGAAGATCTTCTCAACCCCAGATGGAAGAAGCAGGAAATTGCGATGGACTACCGCGACAGCACGTGGTTTGCCGTTATGATGGAGATCATGGGAGAAAACGAGGGTCTGAATTTCATGAAGCGGCTGGCCGCCAAAGATTTGTATATGCGGGAAAACAAAAGTCTGTTGACCCAGCTTCTGGCGGCCGGCGAGTTTTCGGTTCTAGCCAACACCTACGTCGACACGGCCGTGGAATACATCAGATCCG
>VBKY01000038.1 GCA_005879255.1 Deltaproteobacteria bacterium | reverse complement strand
TAAGATTGTAGTTTTGTATGGCAATCCCTGAACGGTACAACTCAGGCTACAACATCGGTGTCGGCGGCGCTGTGGTGCGTGACGGCCAGCTCTTGCTCGTGCGCCGAGCGTCGCGGCACGGAAGAGGCAACTGGCAGCTGCCTGGCGGCTTTATCGAGCCGGATGAAACCATCGAACACGCGGTGGTACGTGAAGTTTTAGAAGAGGCGGGTGTGACGGCTGAAGTAGAAGCCGTATTGGGCCTTCGAAGTCGGTACGATCCTGACAGTGGCAACGGAATCTACGTCGTGCTGCTCTTACGACCGATTAGCGGTGAACCCAATGCGGATGGCCATGAGGTCGACCACGCGGGCTATTTCACTCTCGATCAGATTCGCAATCTGAGCCCGCTGCCGCCGGTGAATTGGGAAATTGCCCAAAGAGTACTTTCTGCCGACCGGCGTTTGCTGTCGCCGATGCCCCTGGCCAACCTAAACGGTGCCAAGTTCACTCTGTTCGTTGGCTGAATTTTCCGATTTGTCTGTGACGATTGTGTTTTGGCCGAGCGAGGTTTTTTAAGAGACTGTCCGGTCTTCGGTTCAACGGCAATTCCCTCTTTCAGAGGTATGCCTACGGCGAGATGATATTGACTTTTATCAGCAGCTCTCGACCGGTCTTTTGGGCAAAATCATTTTCCATAACTCCTAATGTCCTTTCGGACTCGATGGTTGCTTCAGCTGCTAGCTCTTTCTTGAATTGCTCAAAGCGATCGATAGGTACAGTGAACCATCGGATTTCGGTTAGGGAACTGGTTTTAGGAGCCGCCGGTGCTGGCGTGGTCCGTTTAGCTTCGGCGTTCTGGCTAACAGCATCGAAGCTCGCGGCGTCCTTTTGCTCGCGTCGCTCTCGAAGCCGGCGTCTAACGACGAACTCGACGTCGGCGCTCGGCTCACTCAGCGGCGACAACGATCTTTCCACAAGGAAGGGACCGGGGCGAAGCGAAGGTTGGCGTAGCGCTTCGACGGCTGCGCCGAGTCCGAAGGCGTCGCCGCGGGAACGCTGAACTTCTCCGCTCGTCGACACTTCCTGTGCTGGTATGGCCGGCCGTCGCGGCGCTTCCTTTTTGTCTTCTTGGCGGCTCTCGTCTGCGAGCTGTACAGTAGCCGGCGGCGCGGCCTGCGCTTTCGCGGGTGGTGGAGTTGCCGCGGCTGCTTTGTTGAACTGGTTTTGCTCGGCAAATTGTTTTGCCAACTCCGCGGTTGGCGTTACTGTCGAGTCGCTTGTCTTTTGGTCCCGAGCCGATCGTTCGACGACAATGGGGGAGCCTTTCGACGGTTCATTTTTCTTCTCCGACGGTGTCGGTGAAGCAATGATCGCGACGCCGTGCTCGGAAGATTCTTGCCTATTGAAGGGCTCTTCCTTTTGGAAAAGTACGATCGCAAGTGCTCCAACCAATACCACCGCCGTTGCCTGAAGCGGGATCTTAACTCGCAATGGAAAAAACAGCCGTTCCCAAAGGGTCGGCGTTTTATCGATTTCGCGGACATGAGCCATGACGCGCTGGACAAACCCCAAAGGGGGGTCGACCATTGGCAAACCAGCGACTTGTTGCATGCACTCATCCAAACTTTCGGCTTCAACGCGACAGCGCGAACATGACAAAAGGTGAAGTTCGATGCCTTTCGCGCTGATTGCGTCCAGGGATTTCTCCACATATTCCGAAAGACGCGTTTGGATTTCGTCGCAGTTCATATTGCTTTCCTCCCCGCGTAGAAATACGTGGCGAGCAACGACTTGAGCGCTTGCCGCGCGCGATGAAGGCGGGATTTTACGGTTCCGACGGGAATTTCTAACAGCCGAGCCACTTCGTCGTACGGCACATCTTGAAGGTCTCGTAGCAAGATAACCGCGGCATCCTCCGGGGCTAGTTTATTCAGGGCTAATTGCACTCGTTCCTGCATCTCCTTTTTCTCTAGTGTTTCCGCGGGTCCGGGTTGCGAATCACGGATAAGCTCCATGTCCTCGATCGGCGCTGTGCGATGCTGCCGCGAGTTATTGCTGCGACGCCGGGTGGTGGCGTGGTTAAGCGCGATGCGGTATAGCCAAGTTGAAAAATTGGCATCGCCGCGAAACTGGCCGATGGCGCGGTACGCCGATAAGAACACTTCTTGGGAAACCTCAATGGCGTCATCATAATCGCCTAGCATGCGGTACACGAGATTAAAAATGGTCTTTTCGTGACGACGCACGAGGACTTCGAAGGCATCCGCTTCGCCATGCTGTATCCGCCGAACGCAGTCAGCGTCGCTGATCGAGTCAGACACCATCGATTCAGATGTATTAGACGGCTCTCTCAAGAAAAGGTTCCCCGATAGGTTCCGCCGCTGGGGGGCGTCCGCTACTGAAGTGTATACTGGTCTCCCCTCTGTAGTCGCAAGCCAATCTTGCCATTGGACGCGTCGAGCCGTCGATTCAAGTGGCCGGCCAGGTTCTTTAGCCGGTTGGTCTCGCTGTCGCCGAGCAATCGGATGACGAAGGCGGTCTTATTGTGCCAAAGCGGCTCGTCCACGTCGACCCAGCCACGGCAAGATTCGCCATCGGGCGTCCCCGGAATGGGCGAAAATTCCGACACCATGACTTTGATACCGAGGCTACTCGCGAAATGCATGGACTCCTCCACGGATTGCTCGTCACCGCGAGGATGCCCGACGATCACGTAGGCATGGAGGCGGCTCGGATCGGCACCGGCTGCAAGCAAATGGTCCACTGCCCTCGCCAGTTCGTCTGAATAAACCTTGCCCCCGGTCTTCTTTTGCCACGCGTAGGCGCTGCTTTCAAATCCGAGATAGAGATTTTTAAAACCAGTGTCGATCATTAGCTGGGCCAGCTCGCGGCTGATAAAGCGAGCGTTAAGAGCGTTGGGCGTGTGAAAATAGACAGGGAGATTCCTTTTAAGCACTTCTTTTAGAAATGGCTCGAGAATCTGCTCGGATTGGTAAAGTAGGGCATCGTCGTAAAACGCTACATCCGTCGCGCCGCAGCGAAGCAGGAACTCTAACTCAGCCAACGAACGATCGACAGAACGTGGATGAAATTTCGGATAGACCTGCGGCACGGAGCAATAGGTGCAGCGAAACGGACAACCATCCGCTAGTTTCACTACTCCGGTCTTCGGGTGAGGGTAGAGATCCCAGAGCGGCAGCTGATCATTGTCCGGTGAGAGTTCGACAAACTGCCAAAGCGGACTCAGATCGAGTCTTTCCACGACCAGATCAGCGCCGAGAGAACGGGCGTGCGATGGGCAAATCGTCGCATAGACTCCGCCGAGTATGATCTTAGTTTGCGGTGACAAGGTTCGCAGATCGCCGATGACTTCTTCTACGCCGGGATACCAGTACGTCATGCTAGTTTGGATGAAGGCGAAGTCGAACGGCTCGTCAATGCCGAGAAAATTTTGAAATTCCCGGCGCGGGATGCCGAAGCGGCGAAATTGCCGGCGAATTTCGCCGAAGATCTGCGGCTTTTCAGCCCGCTGGGAATAAAACTCGCCGCGCCCCCATGGATCACTGCGATAGCGACCCGGCGGCACGCGAGGATCAAGCCGGTCCAGATAATCGAAAAGACAAAAGTCAGCCTGCGCGCGTAAGAATCCTGCGACCCTGAGCAGGCCGTAGGGCTTCAACCAAAAATCGTAGGCGGAAAAATCATAGATCGGCGGGTTGACAAGAAGAATGCGCGGTTTCATTCGTTTTCGGTGCGTGCAGATCTAAACTGTCTCGCTCCACAAATGGCTGAACTGCGTCGCCACGACGTCTTCGTAAGACACCGAATCGGAGAGTAGCCCGATATCCTGGGCAAAGCGATTCATACTCTCAACTTTTTCCCGCGGAATCGTCGGATCGTAGTAGGGCAGGTCGCGGCGGACCAGTTCGGCGATGAGTTCTGCTTCGGACGGCGGAAAGCGTTTCTTGCCGACTTCGCTGGCACGGCTGACGTCGTCGCGCAGCGCCTTATGCGCTCTCATCAGCGCGCGGATTGCGGCGACAGCCGACTGCGGGTCGTCGTTGATGCGCTTTTCAGTTGCCACCAAGGCTGAGAAAGTGTAGTGGCGCGCAGCGGCTGGACCGTCGCCGCGGCGCACATCGAGAACCATGGTGCCGACACCCCGGCGCACCGCAACTTCGCAACCCATGCCATTCGCCCAGAAGCCGTCGAGCTTCCCGTCTTCGAGCGCTTTCGCCGCTGAGAGACCGAAAGAGACATTTGGGCCGGCGGCGCCGGGGATCGGCATAATTTGCACGTTGTTCTTTTCCGGATCGATGCCGGCCTCGACGAGCATTCTATGCAAGCTCAGGTTAACGCCGGGAGCCGCCCCGATGCGGAGCCCTTTGACAATGCTCAAATCACCGCGCTTGGGGTTCAGATCGCTGCGAATCACTAGAAACCAGTAGGTGTGTTGCCCGACTGTGGCGAGAAGCTTCGCGCCTTTCCATTGCGGAAACGCGAGCAGCGTGGCATGGGCCGAGCCGACGACGAAGTCGAGCTGACCATCACGCAACGCTTCGAAAGTTTTGGGTACAGGGAAAAGCAGATCGATGCTCGCCTCATACCCCGCGGATTTAAAAAAGCCCAACTCCACCGCGGCGATGGCGGGAAAATAAGAATTCGATACTAGATCGGGGACGGCGATGCGTAGCATAATTTCTCCTGGACGACAGCTCTAAGTATTTTTAAACGGCTTGAACGATTGGATCTGCTGGAACGACTTGAACTGTTCCAATCGTTTACGCTCACAGCGGAATCTGCCGCTTGTCCATCGCTTCGCGCCATTTCTCGTCGGCGTCTTTACCGAAGACTAGCGATTTGTCACCAGGAATGACGAACCAAGAATCTGCCTTTAACTCCATCTCCAATTGTCCGGACGCCCAGCCTGTGTAGCCGAGCATCACGAGCGACTGCGTTGGTCCTTTGCCTCGCGCCATCGCTTCTATCATCTTGACGTCCGCCGTCATAGCTATTCCATTTGCCACCTTCATCGAGCTTTCGATGGTGATGTCATCGCTGTGAAGCACGAAGCCCTGTTGCATGCTGACCGGGCCGCCATAATGGATGACGACCTCGCCCTTCGCGTCGTTGATCTCCGTGCCAAAACCCTTGAGAAGGTCCTCAAAAGGGCCCTTCGCCATCGGACGATTGATAACCAGCCCAAAGGCGCCGTCCGCGTCATGCTTCACCATATAAATGACGGTTTCGGCGAACCTCGGGTCTTTCATCTCGGGCGTCGCGACGAGCAATTGACCGGTGATGAAACGATCCTGATCGGCGGCAGCCGTAATGTCGATTCCAGCGCAGGCGACAGCTACGATCATCAACCCGTACAGCACAACTGGCTGCCGCAGTCTTATGCACGTCCTGATTAAACGATCGCGTTTCATGTGCTGGCAATAATCGGTCTAGCCGCGCACCTTCGGACCGACGCTTTCAATCGTGATACGAATGATCACACGTTTTTCGCGCACCATTCTTTCGTGAAACTCGGGCCAGCTGTTGTGTTCGCCATAGGCTTGGCGCTGCAGGTGGACGAGCGTGTCCAGAGCGCGCGGGAGAGAAATGATCTCCGCGCTGCCGCTGACTTGTACCCATCCCTCGCCGTGAAAGCTGTCGGTGAAGGCGCAAACTGACGCGCGCGGATCGCGGCGCAAGTTATTCACCTTGTAAGCAGTCTCCCGACTGCTGATGATCGCATGCCCTTGGCTATCCAGCCCAACTGTGATCGGCGACATTTGTAGTTGGCCATCTTTCCGCCGAGTCGCTAAGACGCCCCAGTGGTTGTTCTTGAGGAACTCTGCCGCTCTATCGATCTCCATCGGCACAAATTCCGCCATCGTTTGCTTACCTCAACTGTGAGATTGGATTTTCCAAATCGACCTGATTCTTGCTAAACTAAATACGCACTGCGAAGATTGCAAGAGCCTTTCACGCAGGTAATTCCTGCCTTTTCGGATGTCACCTTGACCGGTCAGATCGGTTGCCCTATAACAAATCCATGACAAGGAAATCATCATGGCGATGACTGTTCCACAGATGGCACTGCCGGAGATCCTGCCGGTATTTCCATTGACTGGCGTAATGCTTTTACCGGGCACTGTGCTGCCGCTTCATATTTTCGAGCCGCGTTATCGTGCGATGGTTGAAGATGCGCTGGAGGCGAATAAAATTTTCGGCATGATCCAACCGTACGTGCCGCAAGACGATAATCGTGGTCCTGGACCCGGCGGCGAAAATCTTGCTCCGGATTTATACAAGGTGGGCTGTGCCGGTTACATTGACAAGTGGGAAAAGCTTCCGGATGGCCGTTTTTTTGTCGAGCTGAAGGGCGTTAACCGGTTTCGTCTTACGGAAGAGCTGGGACTGCAGCGCGGTTACCGCCGCGTTAGGGCCGAATATCACGAGTTTCCGGATGCGAACTTAGCGCAGGGCTGGAACTGCGACCGGCACGCAATTCTCGAAGCGCTGGCGACTTACGGCAAAGCCCACGGCATGCAGGTGAAAACCGAGCAAGCCGAAAAGTTTTCCGACCTTGAATTAGTCAATCTACTGGGGGTGTCATTGCCATTTCATCCGGCGGAAAAGCAAGCACTGCTGGAAGCGCCGAAGCTCGAAGATCGGGAAGAGATGCTGGTCAATTTACTTCGGTTGGGGGCCGGACCGATAAACTCAGACGATGAGATCTCACCACGCAAGCTGAATTGACAAAAGCAACCCTGGATAGTTTCCCTTTAATAGAGTCTTATCTCGTGATGTGCTTTCGCGAGATTGATATTTAGTTTGGTGTTTTCGTCTCGCCCCAAAACGCCACACCTGCAAAGATCTAGTTATCATCGTATCTTCACGTGGTGCGTCACCGCTGTTCTCGGCCTATGAATAACTCCGGCCGTGAGCGAGCGGCATTTCGGTAATCTCCGAGAGCCCTAACGCCTTTGATTACGCATTGCATTTAGAACTTTTTCCGAGGTGATGGGCAAATCGCGGATGCGCACGCCGGTGGCGTCGTAGACCGCGTTGGTGATGGCCGCGGCCACCGGCACGAGCGGCGGTTCGCCGAGTGCTTTGGCGCCGTAGGGCCCGATGGGATCGGGGTGCTCGATCAATACCGCTTCGATGGGCGGAGTATCAAGGAGGTTGGGAATCTTAAACGAATCGAGATTCAAGGTCAGCGGTGCGCCGGTGTCGGGATCCATCGGGATCTCTTCCATCAGCGCGTAGCCGAGGCCTTGGACGACTCCGCCGATGATCTGGCCGCGCGCG
Organism: Deltaproteobacteria bacterium; assembly: GCA_005879255.1. The sequence goes on along the minus strand of VBKY01000038.1, from coordinate 61,353 downwards.
GCTTCGGGGTGGATGATGCGGCCGGAGTCATGCACCGCGACGTAGCGTAAGACGCGAACGGCACCGGTGTCTGGGTCGACTTCGACCTCGCCAAAATGGGCGGCAAAGGAATTGATGATATGCGTCTTGCTGCCGGCGCGCAGTTTAGCTTCGCCGACAATCGTCTGGTCCGGTTGGCGTCGGATGACATGACTCGCGGGGATTTTTATGTCGGGTGTATCGGCGATTGCGACGAATCCATCGCCCAATGCCAAGCGCGCCGGCTCCACTTCTAGCAGTTTCGCGGCGCTTTCCAGCAAACGTTGCTTGGCGTTTTCCGCAGCCTGGTGCGCCGCCAATCCTGATGTGAAAGTCGTGGTGCTGCCGGAAGTGCTGTGCGCAAACGGCGTCATCGCGGTGTCGGCAAAAATCGCGTGAACGCTTTCAAAATTAACGCTGAGAGTTTCGGCGACGATCTGTCGAAGAATTGTCCAGGCGCCCTGACCGATCTCGGTGATGCTCATCAACAATTCCGCGCTGCCATCCGGTTTCATTTTAACGACGGCGGAGGACTGCGATTGACCCGTCTTGTAAATACACGCAGCCATGCCCATGCCGCGGTATTTGCCATCGACCATGCGCTTGCGCGGGCCGTCGGGACGCGGCTTCCAGCCGATTCGCGCGGCGCCTTCTTCGAGGCATTCGGCTAAGTAGTTGCTGGAGAAGGGAACGCCGCCTTCGATGGGTTGTGCCGGGATGAGACTGTCAAGCGGCGTCATGCGCGCGCCGGGTTGACCTGCGGGGCGAACGCAGTTGCACAGGCGAAATTCCAGCGGGTCCATGCCGAGCTTTTCAGCGACTTCGTCGGCGAACGACTCCAGCGCAAAGTGCGCCTGGGGCGCGCCGAGCCCCCGGTACGAACCGGCGACCGGGCTGTTGGTATAAGCGACCTTGCCGACGAAGCGGGCATTCGGGCAGGTGTAAAGATATGTGAGACCGTGGCCCAGCCGGGAGGCGACGCCGTAGCCCGGAGCGTAGGGGCCGGTGTTGAGCGCGCTGGTGGCGTCGATGGCCGTGATGGCGCCGTCGCGTTTGAGTCCCATGCGGATGCGGGTGGTCGTCGCGTGGCGCCATTTGCCGTAACCCAGTTCTTCCTCGCGCGTGTAGCCCATGCGCACGGGCTTGCCCGCTTTACGAGCGAGCAGCGCCGTGATCGGTCCCAACCGCGTCTCATCTTTACTGCCGAATCCCCCGCCCAGGTATGCCGCGATCACCCGCACCTGATCGTGCGGCAGGGCGAAAATTTTGGCGAGTTTTTCGCGGTCGCCGTAAACATTGCGGCTGGCTTTCCAAACCGTGAGTTTATCGCCATCCCACCAGGCGAGGCTGTAGCGCGGCTCCAGGGCAAGCGGGGCTGGTGGATTGCGTGCGGTAGGTCTCCTCGACGATTATTTCGGCTTCCCTCATGCCGCGATCGATGTCGCCGCGGAAAAATTCAATCGGTACTTTGCCCGCGAGATTTGTCCCGCCGCGAACGGACGGCGCGTCGGGTTCGAGAGCGCACTCCGCATCCAGTACAAAGGGCAGGGAACGATACTCAACCTGAATCAACCGTAACGCTTCGTCGGCGATTTCTTCGGTGTCGGCGGCAACGGCCGCCACCTCATCGCCGACATGCCGTAATGTTCGATTGAGCAGGTAAACCGGTGCGATGGGTTCCTGAGTCGGCGTGGAATCGCCAGCTTCAAAGGGATTTACCAGGGCATCGTGGTAGGTAATCACAGCGCGCACTCCTGGCAGCGCTTCGGCCTTCGAGGTGTCGATGCTTAGGATCTCGGCGTGAGCATGGGGACTGCGCAGCGTTTTTCCATGCAAAAGATGTTTTGACGATAACCGGTCGGCGGAAAACTCGGCCGCGCCGGCGATCTTGGCGTGTGCGTCGACCCGCGTCACGGAATGACCAATGACCCGAAGCGCAGATTGCATGTGGGGTCTATCTTTAGGCATAGTGCTACGAATAATAGAAAAATTTTACTTTTGGATAGCAGAGAGTCAGATTATCGACAAGCAGAAATCGTGATATGGCAAAACCGCAATTCCATCGCCGGACGTTGACAAGATCAACGACAAAATGGATGTTGCACGGGAGAAGGGATTTTAACGGGTTCAAAGTCAATGCAACGTACCCAACTGATCATCGTCCGTCATGGTGAGACGGAATGGAATATCAAGAGCATTCGCCAAGGTAATCTCGATAGTCGGCTGACAGAAAAGGGCATGGCCCAGGCGAAAGCCTTGGCGCAACGGCTGGCGCGGGAGAGTTTCACGGCGCTGTACAGTAGTGATCTCGGTCGCGCCGTTCAAACGGCCGAAGAGGTAGCGAGCGTGACAGGGCATGAGATCATCACTGATCCGCGATTGCGTGAGCGGCATCTGGGCATCTTCCAAGGATTGAGCGGCGAGGAAATCAAGCAGAAGCATCCGGAGGAGTACAAGCTGCACCGCAGCCTTGGACCGGATTATGTCATTCCCGGTGGAGAAAGCGTGAGGCAGCAGGTGGCGCGCAACATTGCTTATTTAAATGAAATTGGCTCAAAGCATTTGGGAGAGACGATTGTCGTGGTCACGCATGGCGGAGTTATCAGCGGGCTCTTCCGGCACACCTTTTCGATTCCGTTCAATGCGCCGCGCCGTTTCGAGTTCACCAATGCCGGGCTCAATATCTTCGCCTACGAAGAAGGAAACTGGTTTCTCCTGACCTGGGGCGACGTGAGTCACCTCGCGCCGGACGGACGAACCGAAGGCGAAGATCCGTAGTCGCGGCGCCGCGTTCGAGCGTTCAAGAAAATCGCCGCGGCTCAAGTATTCGTTGTCGGCAAACTGCGCCGTTCCATCCTGATGGTGCATCCGGGCCGTTGAATATACACCTGGTTCGATTCCCTGCGCTTGCTCAGTTGTTCGATCATTTTTACCAGTGGCTGCGTGGCGTCCAGATATTCCCGTGGCTTGCCATCGTCGCCAAGCGCATTCACATAATCTGCGCCGGCGTAGTAGCGGATGATCAGTTCTTCGTCAGAAACACTTGCGCCGTGCTTCTGGCGAATCTCGTGAAGCGTCGGCTCCGGTTGTTCCCAACGGCTCCAATCTTTGGCGCGAGGACGGTCAAGGATCCTATTGCGGACCTTCGGGTCCATAAATTCGATCGCCTCTTTGCCCCAGATGCCGAGAGCGTATTGGATCACCTGGTCCGGGACTTCTTTGTAGCGTTCGCCGAGGATCACGTTGATGGCGGCCTGGGTGCCGACGAACTGCGAGAGCGGCGTGACCATGATCGGGTAACCGAATTCGGCGCGCACCCGCCCGGATTCTTCCAGCGCGGCTTCCATCTTGTGTTCCATGCCGACAATCTTAAGTTGGTGGCGCATGTTGGAGATCATGCCCCCGGGCACTTGGTGCTGGTATAAGGAGTAATCATATTCAACGGGCCTGCCGATGGGCAGGCCATCCTTTTTGGCGACATAGGTGAAATGTTTCTCCACGGCTGCGAGCGGCTTCAAGTCGATTGCAGGCGTATATCCGAGAGCCTTTAAATTACTGGCGATGTTAAAAATCGACGGCTGAGCAGAGCCGTTCGCCAGGGGCGGCGTGGCCGTGTGCAAGATACGCATGCCGAGCTTGACGCCTTCGAGATAATTGAGCGGGGCCAGACCGCTGTTACAGTGGGCGTGAAACTCGACCGGGATATCGCCGGCGGCTTTTAGGACGACCGGGATCAGAGTTCGCGCGCGCGCGGGCGTCAAAAGCCCGCCAACATCCTTGAAGCAGATACGCCACGGTTTAGCTGCCGCGGCTTCCTCGGCCTTTTTCGCGTAATATTCGTCCGTGTGGCGTGGCGAGACCGAGTAGATCAGATTTGCTACGGTGTCCATGCCAACTTTCTTGAGATCGGCGATCTCCTCTTTGAACACGCTGTAGTCGTTCCAACAGTTCGAAGTCCGCGTCAATGTAAGACCATATGACACGAGGCGCTCGACCAAGAGCTTGAGGAGGGCGTGCGGCGTTTTCTCGAACGCGCTGTGCATGCCGCCGTGATAGCGCAGGCGGGTTTTCTTAATGCGCTTGGTGCCTTCTTGTATCCAAGACCAGGGATTCTCTTTGTGTTCGCGGACATATTTTTTGAACATGACGCTGACGAAGAACTCCATCGATTCAAAACCGGCCTGATCGAGGTGCTCAGCTGCCGGCAGCATCGCGCCGACCCGCATGTTGAGCGCCCACAGACTTTGGTTGCCGTCGCGCACCGTGGTGTCGATAAAACGGACTTCGTCGCTCATCTTGCCTCCGACGGATGATCGTTCAAAAGATTCAAGCCTTTCAAAACGTTCAAATCGTGCGTCCAGTATGTATGGGAGCTTTGTTTAATTTATTCTGGGCGTCGCTAGTATGACGGACATCTGATATCCCTATAAACTCCTGCGTCATAGATCAAACGGTCAAGGAGCGGAGCCGTGAAAAGCTATCGCAAAGAGCTTTGGTTCAACACGCCGACCCGGATTGCGTTCGTCAATATCACGCACCAGGTACAGGAATGCATTCGCGAGAGCGGTATCAAAGACGGGATGGCGCTAATCAACGCCATGCATATCACCGCGTCAGTTTTTATCAATGATGATGAATCGGGACTGCACCATGATTACACGGCATGGCTCGAGAAACTGGCTCCGCATGAGCCGATCAAGCAGTATCGCCACAACGATACGGGAGAAGACAACGCCGACGCGCATATAAAACGGCAGGTAATGGGACGCGAAGTCGTGGTGGCGATCAGCGACGGTAAATTGGATTTCGGTCCGTGGGAGCAAATCTTTTACGGTGAGTTCGATGGCCGGCGACGCAAGCGAGTGCTGGTGAAGATCATTGGAGAATGATCGAAAACCGGTGCGAGGGATGCCGGCTTCGCGATATGGAGAAAAGCTTGGGTGGCGCGGTGACTCAAAGCAACCTGCCCTAAAGGCGCGCCCGGAGGATCCGTATCGGCCACCATGTCCGCACTATCCGCACTGCATCGGCTGCCCATTCGTCGACGTTCATTATCCCGAGCAACTTTCGCGTAAGCGCGACATCGTGAGGGAAGCATTCGCCGCGTTTCCATCGCTCGCGGCCCTAGAAGTTCCACCGGTTACTCCGTCGCCACGGCGGCTGGGCTATCGTGGTCGGGTGAAGGTCGTCGTGCGGAAAAATCGCAACGACGTCGCGATCGGCCTTTACGTGCCGGGGAGTCATCGGGTCATCGATATATCGTCCTGCCCGGTTCACCCACGACCGGTGAACCAATTGATTCGCTATCTCAAGCGCAAGGTGCTTGAGCTGGGCATTTTGCCCTATGACGAGCGCAGCGACAGCGGGGATCTTCGTTATGTCGACATGCGCTACAGCTTCGCACGCCGGGAAGTCAGCGTGACGCTGATCAGCCGGCATGCTTCGTTGCCGCAAGGCGAGCAATTGGCGCGTTCCCTGCAGCGTAAATTTCCCTTTGTCACGGGAGTGATTCAGAACGTCAATGAATCACGCGGCAATGTCATTTGGGGCGAAAGGTACCGCACGCTGTCCGGGCGCGATACGATTCTCGAACGGATCGGCGGTTTCAACTTGGTGTTCCCCGCTGGCGTATTTTCTCAGGCGAATCCCGCCGTCACGGAAAAGCTCTACTCCAAGGTATATGAATGGGCCGGGCTAACCGGCAAAGAAACCGTTGTTGATCTTTATTGCGGCGTTGGGCCGATTTCTCTTTATCTCGCGAGAAAGGCCTATGGGGTTTGGGCCATCGACAATGACGAACTCGCGATAATAACGGCGAAGCAAAACGCCCGGCGCAACGGAATTTCAAATTGCCGCTTCGTCGCCGGCGATACGGCCGGGAAGCTTCGGGACATCAAGCGAACGCTGCCGAACATCGATTTCGCCATTTTGAATCCGCCGCGCCAGGGCGTCCAGACCGCGGCGATGGAAGCCGTGTTAGAGCTCGAAGCGCCGAAGCTGATTTACGTCTCTTGCGCGCCGCACAGTCTGGCGCGGGATCTCGACCGATTCGTCGCGGCAAATTATCGGATTAACCAAATCCAAGCTTTCGACATGTTTCCTCAGACCAAAGAGGTAGAGACGGCGGTTTTGCTTGACAAAGCGTTGCCGCACGCGTGAGCAGCACAACGACTTCGCGAGAACTCCCGACGCGCGCGAAATTCAGGACGCCGGTTTCGGATAGTCGTCAGGCCGCTCTGTAACGCCACAGCTGGGGAAGCGCCCAGCAAGTTGCGAAAACCGTTAGCGCACACAGCACAGAGCCCGCGAGCGCGGCGTCGGGTGCGCCGAGCAGCGCTGCGCCTGCCCCCGCGATAACTGCGCCGATCCCGTTCGTCGTTTGGGCAAAGACAGTTAGAAAGCTCGTCGCCCGTCCGCGCATGTCGTCGGGCGCGAGAATTTGCACAACTGTCCGGCGAATCGCCACGCTGATGGCATCGTTAAAGCCCAGCGCGCCAACGGCAAGCAATCCCATCCAGAACGATTTTGACAGCCCAAGAAAACCCAGGCTTAGCGCGAACGCGAGCGTCGCGATGATCGAAACGGCTCCTTTACGTTTGATATCGCCGACCGAGAGCAAAATCGCGGAGCCGATCAAGGCGCCGATCGCGGGCGCGGAGTAGAGAAGTCCCAGTCCACGCGCGCCGACTTTGAACACGACGTCAGCAAAGATGGGTAGGATAGGACGGTAAAATCCGAACAGCACCGCAAAAAAATCCAGGACCAACAATGACAGAATGATGCGCGTGTGCCACAAGAACTCGAAGCCATCAATCAAGCTGCGCCAGCGGATCTGTCTGCGCTCGCCCTGCGGTTGGCCCGAGGCGTGAATCAGCAGCACGGAAAGTACCGAGGGCAGCAGCAGCGCTGCGTCGGCAAGATAGGAAGCTTGAACGCCGAATAAATCAATGAGAAAGCCGGCGATTACGGGGGCCGTGAGTTGGCTTCCCTGCATCAGCAATGTTGCCATGGTGATAGCATTGAGAAGATGCGACTGCGGCACGAGACTCGGGATGATGGCCTGGCGCGCCGGGCCGCCGAGCACCTGCAAAGAAGAAGCAATGATGTTGAGGGCGTTGACATGCCAGACTTGGACATCTCCGGTGATGGTCAGAATTCCTAAAGCCAATCCGGGAACCACGTTGCACGTATGCGTGATCGCGATCAACTTCTTGCGATTTGATGCGTCAGCCAACACGCCGCCGAATAAGCCGAAGATGATAAACGGCAAAGCCTGAAAGAAGCCGGCTAAACCGAGCTGCACCGAAGATCCCGACAATTGGTAGACCTGGTAGAGACTCGCCACATTGCGCATGTGGTTGGCCGTGTTGGCGCAGAGAATGGTGACGAAGATGAGACGATAGTCGCGAATCAGGAGCGAAGACCAGGGGCGGATCGGGCCGCGAGTGTGGCCGCCTGAAGGGATGTCAAGATCGGCTGTCACGTGGATGTGAAAATCGCGGGTCGGTCGCTGTTAAATTTAGCGGTTGCGCGCGTCAGCGTCAACCGCGGACCGGAGTTGAATCAGCAAGTTGGTTAAGTTCGACTCTATGTCTAAACGACATTAGACGTTGAACGATTATCGAGCGATCAAGGTGATGACGAGACTTGTGAGAGAATACAGGGAGAAAAATCGCTGCGGCAGCTCGACGCGGCTATGCGGCACGAATGAACCTGAAGAGCATAGTAGAACCGCGTTGGACGTGAATATTTCAATACACCAACGTCAACGTCAGGCCGGTGATCGTACAGGCGTGTTACCTATTCGCTATTATATTGGGGGGTAGGCTGACGTATTGCATACCCCCCAATATGCTACAAAATACCCGCCTCGCACTGCTTGATCCCAGGATTTCAGCACCGATGGTACGATGCCCACTGGTAGATCTTTTTCCGCCTTCCAAAAACTGTGTACTCCGGCACCGAAGCGGGTGATGCCGATCTTTGGCGCGGGTTTCATGGCACGGAAGCCGGGCATGATCACTTCCTCGTAGACTTCGGGGCTGTGGTCGCGGCTGTCTTTGGAGATTTCGAACAAGAACGGCGGCACGGGCTTCAGGTCTGATCCTGACCGTTCGCGCGTATAACCCACGAAACGTTTTACCAGCGCGTCGGTTTCATCCCGGTTCATCTTTAAGCGCGCCGCGCTGACCCGCGCCGCTTCGGCGAGCGAATCGGTTATGGCGTGCGTGACGAGGTATTCGGCCTTGAACTGCGGCCGCGACTTAGCGGTTTCCCAGGCATCAAGAATATCTTCCATGATCGCCGGCAGTCTCATCAAAGCCGTCGGCCCTTCCTGACCCAGGGCTTCCGGTCCTTGATAACGCGCCAGATCGCGCCATGTTCGGATGTAAAGCTCATTGAACGGATCGGTCCGTGCTTTGCCCTTCTTTTCAACCTTTTCGAAGCCGCTGATCTTGCCCATGTCGCCGCCCCACTTGTCACGCTCGCAGCACAGATAGCCGAACGGCGAATGCTCGGTAGCGCACACGCCGGCCATGTTGGGTATGCGCTGCGACAACATGCAGATAAACGGACCGCCGGTGGAGTGGCCTTGACCGTAGATTGAGAATTCGTTTTCCGGAAAGTGCCTGCGGCAAGCTTCGATCATGCCTTCTTCAAAAGCAGCCGGCCATGCAGCCATACGAAACCAGAAATTGGTATCCGGCTTCGCGCGCGCGAGTGTGCGCGTGCCATACCGATTGCGTTTCGAGGGATCTTTCACAACGTCATACTCGTCCCGTTGAATCAACTCGCCTTGTTTCCAGATCGGTGTCCGCACAGTGCCATCGGCGCGGATAGTATCATCGGGCCAATTTCTGCTCGGATCAGGAAAATAAAATCTTCCGGGAAAGGTTCCGGCGACAACTTTGAATCCAAACTTGTTGGCGAGAAGTTTGGAATGGCGTTCGATGCCTCTAAAGTCGCCCGAGCCGCCGTGGAGCAAGAAGAAGCCGGCTTTTTTGCCGTCGGCGCCGGTAGGAATTCTGCCGGGATCGTTCGGCTCGTACACCATCATACCGAGATCCCATTCCATGCCGAGGACATTGATGCGAAAAATATCCTCGGTTTGTTTCAGTTGAAGATCGGGCTTGCCGAGCATCTCTTCGGTATCTTTGATGCACTGTTCGCGAGAAACAAACTCGGGGGGTTGCCAATATTGTTTTTCTGTAGACATTTCTATCGCCTTTCTGTACGCGATCTCTTCACTCTAGGATTTGGTTGTATAAGGGCATGCAAATGTGTGTCAACACCGTTGGGGACGATTTTCGACTCCGCCATTTCAAGTCTAGAGTCTGCGGCGTTCCTGTTCCATCTATGAGCCGGGAACCAGTTAGGATAGACAAAGAGGGCGCAACCGGCTAGAAGGAAATCTGTTCTGAGGCTAGCGAAAAACACAGGGAGCCAGAGCGATGAGAGTGCTGATTACCGGTGGTCTGGGCGTTAATGGCGCGGTGACCGCCCGTTTGATGGCACAGGACGGTTTGCGCCCGGTTTTGATGGACAACCGCATGGACCTGACTCTGATGGGCGACATCAAAGATCAGGTCGACATCGTTATCGGTGATATTTGCGACCAAGGGACATTGGAAAAAGCCGTTGACGATTACAAAATAACCCATATCGCTCATCTGGCGGCGTTGATGCCGGAGCCGGCCGAAGCCAATCCGCGACTCGGCGTCAGAGTCGGCGCCGATGGCACGACCAACGTATTGGAAGTCGCGCGCGCCAAGAAGATAGAGCGCGTTGTATTTACCAGCTCGAAAGCGGCGTACGGCGAGATCACAGGGGAGTACGCCCCACCGACGTGCAAGCCCGTGCGGGAGGACTATCCGAAACAACCGGCGGATTTGTACGGATCGATCAAAGTCTGCTGTGAGGAACTTGGGCGCTACTATCGTGAAACCTACGGCATCGAGTTTATCGCGCTGCGCTTTGTCTCGATCTACGGTCCTGGCAAAGAAGCACGTCATGGTCCACTTTCTTTTTATGGGCAACTGATCGAGAAAGCGCGCAGCGGGGAGAAATGGGCAATCCCACAGGGCGGCGACCAACTCAACGACGCGGTATATGTCGGCGATGTGGCGCGTTCGGTTTATCTCGCCATCAAGGCGTCGACGCCGAGAGATTGGACTTTTAACATCGGCACAGGTAGAGCTTGGACACCGAGAGATTTTCTCAATGCTGCGACAAAGCTTTTTCCTAATCATCGAATCGAGCTCGGTCCGGGTCCGAGCAAGCTCGGCCGCAGCAAACAGAGTTACTGTGTCTTCGACATTTCCGCCGCGAAAAAGAACATCGGTTATGAGCCGGCGTACGATGTCGAACGGGGCGTGCGCGATTACGTGGCGACGCTCGAGCGGCTGGGACGATAGCGATCGAGACAATTAACCCAGAGAACGCAAATGACGCAAACTATTGACGGGCCGGGCGGCAAATCCATGCGACTTTGGTAAATTCGTCTAAATAAGAGCGTCTGGCTCGATGTAACAATTATCAAAGCGATGAAGGAGAAAAACTGTGGCAGAGCAAACTAAGGGAACGCCGGAAGTCTGGGCTGCGGGGATCGGCCGCAAGAGCAACGCGCAGTACGGCTCCGACCTGATGGTCGAAATGTTGCGCGAGCTAGGCATCAAATACATCGCGCTCAATCCTGGCGCGAGCTATCGCGGCTTGCACGATTCGATGGTGAACTTCGAATCGGGCAAGGGGCCGGAGCTCATCATGTGCACCCACGAAGAGATCGCCGTGGCGCTTGCCAACGGCTACGCGCGCGCGACCGGTGAGATCATGGCGACAGGTTTACACAACATCGTCGGTCTTCAGCACGCCAGTATGGCGATCTTCAATGCCTGGTGTGACCGCACACCGATTCTCAATCTGGGCGGCGGCGGGCCGCAGGATACGACCAATCGGCGCTCGACCGACTGGGTGCACACGGCTTTAGTTCAAGGCAACGCGGTGCGCGAGTACGTGAAGTTTGACGACCAGCCGAACTCGGTTGACGCCGTCGCGGAATCTTTTTTGAAAGCTTATCGCATTGCGATGACCGAGCCGAAGGGGCCGGTCTACGTCTGCCTCGATACCGATGTTCAGGAAGCGAAAATCGATAAACCGATGGTCGTGCCCCACGCGCAATTTTTCCGCCCGCCTGCGGGGCCGGGAGCCAATCCCGAAGCGCTGCGCAATGCTTCGCGATTGTTGGCTGAAGCGCAGTGGCCAGTGATCGTTGCCGGCGAAGTGGGGCGCAATCCGAAGGCGCTGCCGCCTATGCTTGATCTGGCGGAAGCGCTTGGCGCGGCGGTCGTGGACTCTGACGGACGATACGCGTTTCCAAGCACGCATCCATTGAATTTGACCACCGCGCGCGAAGAGGCGCTGCGTGGGGCCGACGTCGTGCTGGCTTTGGATGTTCCTAGCTTGGGCGTTCCACTCGGGCCATCGGTGCGCGAGCGCGGCAACTTCGCGCCGGTGATTTCACCGAGCTGTAAAGTCATTCACATTACCTTACTCGATCTCGAACGGCAGAGCTGGGTGAGTGACAACATGTGGCTGTTGCCCGTGCATGTTCCGATCGCAGCGGACAGCTCAGCCGTCTTGCCGCAATTGCTCGAGCAGGTGCGCGAGCGCTTGGGGGCGAACACACATTCATCACGGCAGGTTCAGGAGCGTCGCGCTAAGATAGAAGCGATCTATCGCGAAGCGCGGAAAAAGAGCCAGGAGTGGATCGCAAAGACGTGGGATGAAAAACCGATCTCGCAGGCGCGCTTCTTCGGCGAAATTAACAAGCGCGTGCAAGGAAAACCCTGGGCTCTGGTCTCCTCGCATGGCCGGCGCTGGCGCGAGGCGATCGACATTACCGAGCCGGCACATGGCATCGGCGGGGGTCGCGGCGGAGGGGTCGGCTACGGCTTGCCGTCATCCATCGGTTCGGCGCTGGGCTTCAAAGACAATGGACGCCTGTGCGTCGGCATTGTCGGCGATGGCGACTTTCTGATGACGTCGAATTCGCTCTGGACGGCAGCAAAGTATCAGATTCCGCTGCTGGTCGTGGTACTCAACAATCGATCCTATTACAACGACGAAGAGCACCAGGAGCGCATGGCACGGTGGCGCCAGCGGCCCATTGAAAATAAGGGAATCGGTATTCGCATCGAAGAGCCCGCCCCGGATCTGGCGGCGATCGCTCGGGCATTACATGTGGACGGGTTCGGTCCGATCATTGAACCCGAACAACTCGGACCGACACTGGACAAAGCGATTGAAATCGTCGAAAACGGCAAGCCCGTAGTGGTCGACGTGATTACCCAGCCGCGATAGGGGTGATGGGATTACGATAGCGATCACGCCCAGCGAATCTCGCAGGGAGCGGCGAGGTGGATCATCGGTCTCCGCTCTTTCATTTTCTTGGAGCGTCCACTTAACGCGGCTCTCGCGAAGATTTACTGAGCAGGTAAAGATTTCCAAGCCATAAGCCAAGACCTGCACGTCCCAAATCCTCGTCTTCCTTTGCCATATACTTGCGGGATCGTTCCTGGATTTCTTGCCTGTTCGTTTTTGTCTCGACGCGCAAATTCTTTGGATCACTCGCAGTACGTTCGAAAGTTCTCCCATTTGACTACTAGGTGAGTTCGACCTCTTTGAATAACTTCCGTCCTTTCTTTGTCAGAGTCTCTTAAGCCATCGCCCAATGCCGCCTTGGCATGGCCGTTGCGGCACTCGGACGTTGGATCTCCTCCCGACAAAGGCAAACTCTGAGAAATCGGAGGACGCAAAGCCACGGGTCTGAATTATTTTGGATAGCCGGGTTACCGAACGAGGAACGATGATTGACGGGATCGAGATCACACTAGCGCGAAAGGTGGTCTTCTATGATCCCGAAGCATATAAGTTTATCATGCAATGATTCATTTTTCTTCCGTGTTTCTTCAATCATCTTTTTAATTCTGGCTATCGGCTTGTGGAGCCGGAACGTTTTTCCTCAGAGCGTTCGATCCGGAATACTAGAGGAGATCGAAGGGGAGCTGGAAATTCTCCACGAGGATCGCGACGTGGGGAGCCGCTATCTCTATTTCCTGAAAGCCGTCAATGGACGCTTCTCATTGAACTTCGCCAAAGATCCGCCGACGCATCTCGCCAGCGGCGCCAAGGTTCGTGTGCGTGGCGTACGCACGAACGGCGTGCTCGCCTTACAGTCTGGCGGTGATAGCGTGCAGGTGCTTTCGTCAGTGTTACCCAATACTCTAGGCGAGCAACGCACGTTAGTCGTCCTTGTCAATTTCAGAAATAATAATTCGCAGCCTTACGCGGTCGATTTTGCCAATAACGTCTTCTTCGGAACAACCTATCTTAGCGGGGTCATCAAGGGTTGGTACACCATCAATATGGACAGCCCGACCAGCGCCTCAACGTGCGACTACTCGCTAATCTCCAGCTTGGCTGATCAAGCCGCTGCCAGTGCGGGAGTGGTCTTGTCCAACTACAGTCGAAAAGTTTATGCATTTCCCCAAACCGGATGCGGCTGGTGGGGACTAGGATCTGTAGGTGGCAACCCCTCGCGCGCCTGGATCAACGGCACCATCGAGCTAGGCGTCGCCGCTCATGAACTAGGGCACGGCCTCGGCCTTTATCATTCTCACTCGCTTGATTGCGGACCCACCGCTGTCATCGGCTCAAGCTGCGCGACGAATGAGTACGGCGACATCGTGGACATGATGGGAGCCTCGCACTCCGCTCATTATAATGCTTTCCAAAAGGAGCGTCTGGGTTGGCTCAACGCTGGCGCATCGCCGCCAATCACGACCGTCAGTTCGGACGGAACGTATCTGCTAGAGACATACCAGTCAGTCGGCTCTGGGCCGAAGGCGCTGAAGATCTCGAAATCGATCGACCCGATCACGGGAAAGCAGACGTGGTATTATATAGAATCCCGCCAGGCGATTGGCTTCGACGGTTTTCTCGCCAACGAGCCAAGCCAGAATGTCTTGAACGGTGTTCTTGTACATACCGGAACTGAGGCGAATGGCAATAGCGGCTACCTGCTCGACATGACGCCAGCAACCCCCGTCTATTATTGGTGGTATGATCCCGCCCTCGTGGTGGGTCAAAGCTTTGCAGATCCCGACACAGGCGTAACCATGACCACAGACTGGACGAACGGGAACGGAGCGTCGGTGACGGTAAGCTTCGGAGCGGGAGGCCCTGCGGCCGTGACCGTCGCGACCGATCAGACGAGCTACACGCGCAACCAGTCGGTCTCCATCAAGGCTACTGTCAGTTCCGGCAGCGCGCCAGTCGCCAATACTGCCGTAAATTTCATCGTCAAAAAATCAAACGGAGCTCTCGTGGCGGGGACCGCAACCACTGGGAGCGATGGCACCGCTGTCTACAAACTCCGGCTGACGAAGAAAGATCCGGTCGGAAACTACGAGGCGGATGCAGCTGCAATGTCCGCTAGCGCCGCCACGAATTTCATGGTGCAGTAGAAACTCAACGGCAACTTCCTTCTTTCTGTAAAATGTAGAGACCTCCCGCTGGCCTAGCGAAATGCCAGGCCGGAGCGGAAGGTCTCTTCTACGATCGAGCTCCAATTGAGCCGCGAAAACAACTCTCCCTACGGTTGTTGCTGCGCGCTCACGTTTATCGTAACACTGTTTGAATCAAAGGAGCTATCTGTATTCGGGTTGTCATTATCGTGCAACTTTGCCGTAACCTTATCAGTGTGCGATGAAGCGTCGCAGAACGTAGCGTCAAACTTACAGCTATAGGTGGCGCCGCTCGCTATCGTCTGGGGCACTACACAGGTCGTGGCGTCAACGGCATCGTGCACGGAGGTGATTGACCCGAACGTATTATCGGTGAGCGTTGTCAGAGTCAGCGCTTCTGCCGAGTCGGTGTTCTTGACGTCCACCTTATATCTCACCGTTGCACACTGGAGGCTATCCAGTGCTTTCGTTACCAGCGCTGACGGTGGCACGTCAGTGATTGCTACCGAGGCACTCCCGGAACCGGATACAGGCTTGTTGTTCTGGTCGTGCCCGGAGACAGTCACGGTGTCGGTAACGTTTGCTAGAGGCGTATTCGAGGTAACGTTTGCTTTGAACGTACACTGGTATTGACCTCCGGGCGCAAGCGTCTGTGGCAGTGAGCAGGTCTCGCTGTTAATCGTCCCCAGGGTGCCAGTCGCACACGCTGTCGCAGCCGCTACTTTATCAACAAGACCGAATTTGTCGTCGCAAATTTTGTCCAGAGTCAGACTCGTGAATTGCGCTGTATTAGTGGCTGTGACAGTGTACGTAAATTCCCCGCCCGGCTCAGGTAATGAGGCTGGACTCGCCGCTTTGACAACCGAGATCGTACCAGTCTCAACGAAGATGGGTATATTGAACGTGAGGTCACAACTACACTTCGAAGGCGAGCCCGGAGCCGCATCAGCCGCAGTGCTGCAAACACCGCCGCTGTTCTGCGACCAACTCGTACAATTGGGCAGGTTCAACTTTCCGTCGCCATCGGTATCAACGCAACTGACGTTGTCGACCCGGACGGTGACGACCTTGCCATTCGGCTTACCCCACCCAGCGTTAGTAGTGACGTCACGACACGTGTCGCCATCTGCATTTACGGCGTCGGCGGATCCCAGCGTTACGAGGTTGGGAGACGCAGGATCAGTGTGAAGGGGTGTAATAATGTTAGCTGAACACACTCCGCTTCTTGCGCCGTCGCCGTTAGGGTCGCCATCGGTGGCGAAGTAGAGACCGATGTCATACCGAGTAGAAGCGGTTGTTGTCACGTGAAAGTCTGCGACAAACGAGAATGTCTGGCCGCTAATACACTGGGTAAGAGAGGTGCCGCTGGTGTCCCTTACGTTATCCGCGAAGGCAACCTGGATGTCATTGGCCGTACACACAAGCGATCTACCAGCTTGCTCTGTGATGCAACTCTGCGCAGACGCCGGCTGGGCGCCCAGGAGTAGCCCTCCCAGCGCCAAGAGACCGAGGACGCCGCCGAGGCCCACCCTCCTTTTAGAAAGTTTCATGAGCTTCATAGTTTTCCCCCTTTGCTTTGGTTGCCCGTGCGCCTGCGATTGACGCTTTCACGTGTCCTTTGCATGGGCACATTACTAAGAAGTAAGAGCAACGCACCTCTCACTGACACGATCTCCTGCAAGCAGCCGCGGATGTATCAGATATCGCTGACGGTATTCTATTGGATTTAGGTCCATTGGACTTTGGTCTAACTCCGTGCAGCGAAGCTTCTAAGATACTTGAAGGCCGTTAGATGGCTGCAGGCTGCTTGAATTTCTTTCAGTGTTAGGGCGGGAAGACGGGAGAACTCCGGATGAGTTACTTAGATCGCTCCGATCCCGAGAGTAAGGTCGCAGTAAATTTTTTGAGGAGCGGGCGCGAAATTTACCGGGGATGATGCCCTGCGTGTAGGAAAGCAGGGGCGGACGATTAGAAAGGCTCCTAAAAGTTCTGAAGTCTCACGCGCTCGCCCAGGGATTATTGTGGGGCGAGTAGAGTGTCTATGGCATCCTTGAATGCAGCGTAGTTTTGGGCTCCGACAATCTTTCTCACAGCCTTTATTTCGGAACCCTTGGAGTCACTAAGACCAATGAAAAACGTCGGTGTTCCGTTAACTCCAGACTTCTGCGCATCAGCCAAATCCTTGCGCAGTTTAGCCGCGTACTTTCCACTGTCTAGACAAGTTTTGAACTTTTGCCCATTTAGGCCAACGGCCTCAGCATGGCCCGGCAACTGCTCTGCGGCCAGAGCATTTTGATTGGCGAACAATCGGTCGTGCATTTCCCAGTACTTGCCTTGCTCACCGGAGCAGTTGGCGGCCTCGGCGGCTTTGAAAGCCAGAGGGTGAATTGCTTCTAAAGGAAATTCACGAAGCACATATCGGATCTTGCCGGTCTTGACGTAATCGTTGTCAATCTGGGGCATGGTGTCGCGGAAGTGACGGCTACAGAAAGGACACTGATAGTCAGTGAACTCGACGAGCGTAACTTTGGCGTCTTTGTTTCCCTTAGTTGCACCGCCCTCAATACTCACAATGGTTGGGTTCTCTGCTGTGGGCCCGGCGGCAACTGGTGGAGCCTGCCGTGGCTTGAGCATCTCTATAAGCGTTTGTAGTTCTTTTTGGATGGCGGTTTGGCCCGCTTTGAGCGCGTCGATCTCCCGTTTCAATTCGTTTAACTCACTACTGCCCTGGGAAAAGCCGGAGGCGCTAAAAAACAGGCTCCACCCAATCATTACAGCCACGAAAAGTAAGATCCGTTTCATTTCGTATATTCCTCCAGAGTTCGCGCTCCGTTATCTAAAAAGTGACTTCGGCCTTGGACGGAGCAGCTGATGGTAAAGATACCAGCGGTTAAACCTCATGGGCATCGGTAATTCAATATAATCGAAATCAGAGCTCACATTCTATTGGATTTAAGTCCATTGGACTTTGGTCTAGCTGCATTGATCGAATCTTTGCTCTAATTCGAACGACGAAAGTAAGATTTATATTTTCACCAGGACGTCTCCGCGATGAGGCTTTGCTACGGATCGAGTGGAATCTTTCTGCGACAGGCGGCTTTGACTCACAAACAACGCCAGTTGTGTACGACCCGAGACATCGAGCTTCCTGAAAATTGTCGTCAGGTGAGCCTTAACCGTTTTTTCGCTGATACTAAGATGGCTTGAGATTCCCTTGTTGGGTTTACCCATAGCGATCAGCGAGGCAATTTCACGCTGGCGCGCGCTCAGGGTGTTCAAGGCATTATGTGGTGGGTGCCCGCCGCCTTCCGGTTTGGTACCGTTGGTGTTCGAAATCGGCTTGAAGCCGCCTAGCTCCTCAATCAGCGTGGATACAAATTGACGCGCAATCCAGATCTCACCTTTGGAAACGACGCGTGCAGCTCTCTTAAGAAGTGATCTGCTGAGATCCTTGCGGCCATAACCCCTTGCCCCGGCCCTGATAGCAGCAACTGCCTCCTTAGAAGTTGGGTTACTCGTCAAAATTACGACACGAGTCGAAGGGCTTGCTTTTATCGTGGCGCGTAGAAACGAGATTGTGCCGAAGTCGTTGCTATCATAGTCGACGAGAAGAACCGATGGCTTAGATTCACTCAGGAAATGAAACAACCCGTGCTTGTCGCCAACCTCGTGTATCGGACGAACTCCAGCTAACGCTTCACGCCAACAGCGACAAAGCGATTTTGATGGGCTTGCAATTAGAATCATAAATTTGTTTCGGACATTAGAATCAGGCTCATGATCATAAGCCGCCTCAGCAATGCTAATCGGCCCCCCGCAATGGGCGGCCCAAAGCGCGTGTGACACATGAAGTTAATTCTTTACGGAGCTATTTCCTGGGGTCAGCGCGCGGCTGATAGCCTATATATGGTTTGAGGGGCTAGGGCAGTTTTTTTCGATTCCTCCTTCGTCTGAGATTAAAGATTCGCGTTCCCGTGACTGCTGAGCAACCGGCATGCCACCGGTGAAGCCTGAGGCGCGCAAGAACGAAGACATTGAATTATAGGATGATTTTTCGAGAGGAGTAACTCTGATCCAGTCTGAGACATTAAGGGTGAAACGCATCTCAACCGATACGGAGGGAGAAAAGAAGGTATAGCTACCCGATTTCTGCTGGTATCACTCGATCGAGCGATAGATATTACGCGGAGAGGCAGGTCGCGCAATGCGGTGGTTCGGAAATCGCTACGGATATTGTGTCAGCAGCGAGGCGGCGGGCTACGGGAGTATTGGCTGCAGAATAGTGCAGCTCTTCATCGAGCAAGATTCCTAAAGTACTGGAGCTTCGACGGGCAGAGAGACGGAGGACCAGTTTTCCCGTTGGTTAGTGAAGGGATTGTCGGACGAGACGTTCGGCAATCGCGGTCGTTATTCGGCGAGGTACCCAGGCTTCTCCGCGATCAACGGCACGAATCGATTTTGCGAGAAGAGTATGAATGTCCTTCTTATCGAGGTAACCCATGGCGCCATAGCAGAGAGCGTCTACGATTTCGGTCGTCGACGCGCGTTCGCATAATAAAATGATCCTGGTCCGAGGATTACGCCAGCGAAAGATGGATAGCACGTGATGCCCGTACTCGCGAATGAGATTAAGATCGATGAGTAATATACGCGGTTTCCGCGTGTCCACCGCTTTTACCGTTTCAATCATGTTTTCGGTGCACGCTAAGACTCTGACTCCTCTTTCTTTGCTCAGCACGTCGCTGCAGGCAGCGTAGAAATTTGTGCGATCACCTATGATCACGGTTGTCTCGGACATCGGGAAGAATTCGGCCACAGCTCAGTTGCCGTTGATGTCTGAGGATTAGGCGCTTATTTTTAAATTTTCAATAGGACTTATGGGTAATGAGGCTTTCGTCGGGGGCTTAAAGTGGGCATCGTAATGCAGGGGATTGCCCTGACTCACAAACAGCGCCAGCTGAGTACGCCCCGATACACCGAGCTTTCTAAAAATTGTCGTCAGGTGAGCCTTAACCGTTTTTTCGCTGATACTAAGGTGGCTTGAGATAGCCTTGTTGGGCTTTCCTGTAGCGATCAGCGAGATAATTTCACGTTGGTAATCACTGTTAACGAAAGGCTCCTCATTTTGCGGATTGCGTTAATTTTTATGCCGATGAATTGCGCAACATTAACTATTTACCTTTGGAAATAGGTTTGAAGAAGCTTCTCGGGCCAATGTATTCTGCTTACCTTACCAGTAAGACCCGATGAATTGCAGAAACCAGAAGATTGGAGGAGTTGATAATGGCCTGACCGCTTAGCTTTGAAAAGGTTAAATCTGGATTGGAAGACTCGATACTTAAAGCGAGCCGGCCAGGAAAGTTTGCCGGGGTAGGCTAGCGTTCGCTCGAGCCCGAAATCTCCTAACTGCGGTTACAGGTTTTTTCACGGTGCAGCCACCTGATATTACGTCGCAACCGCGGTTGCACCATGCGGCTTGTTCATTTTTTGAAGAGCCGGGGAGAACGACAAAGGAAGCATCAGTTCGTTATCTATTTGCTCAGCGTTTGTCTTCTGCGTTTTTCGATTTCCAGGTCGAGCTGACGCGATTTTTCGCTGGCGTAATTCAGTTTTTGTCGTTCCTGTGACAGCGTCTCTCGCTCTCGATCCAAGGCGCGCTTTTCTTCCGCGAGTTTCCGTCTTTCCTCGGCGACCTTTTGCTGCTGCTCCAAAACCTGGATCCAAGTCTTGGCTGGCTCCAGCAAAGAACTCCGAGGATGCTCGGCGAGCAAAGTTTGGAAGGCAAGGATCGCCTTCGGATAATCTTTTTTGGGATTCGACGGATGCGCCAAAAGGAATCCGGTGTTATAAATCGCAACGTCCGGGGCAATTTTTCGTGCCGCGAGCGCGGTCTGATTTTCCTTCAATGCGACATCGAAGTTCGCTGGCGTGGTCATCACAATCGGAGAATGACTGACTTGCTCTGAGCTGGGGCCTTGCACGTTCTCTATGGTTTTCGCGCAAGAGACCAATGCAAGGCAGGCGATCGCCGCTGCGGCGCCATAAAGCCCTCGGCGTCGGGGAGATTTTCCATCACGGATATCAAAAAAGATTTTCATCGCTTAATTGTGCCTTTCCGCGTCGCTAGGCATTTTGAAAGCGCCAGACGTCGCTTCAATGAGGTCAAGATATTGCGCGCCACTGTCGTCAGCCGTTTTGACCAGAGCTTTGCCGGAATCAAAAAATCAGCCTCTGTCGTTAGCTTCAGCGCCTCCGGTGGAGCGGCAATGCTCTTACTAATTCTAAAGGAAAACCATGTTCCCAAAAGCATCGCTATCAGCATCATTGTGATCGCGATTTGCCGGGCAGCACGGGCGGCGCGATCGATTCCCTGGAGTTTATCGTGCAAGTCGGTCTGCAAGAGTATTTTTAAGCGCTCGAACTCATTCATGGCACTTTCGAAGACCTTGTCCCGTTCTTGTTGGTAGCGGCTTTGCGCGTAGGTTTGTTTAGCGCGAATGTAGCCAACTTCTCGATCGAACAGTTCGTGGTATTGACGATGAAATTGCTCAACCCTGGATAGTGAATTCGCGACTTCCTCAGACTTCGTCAGCGACTTAAGTTCCATCAGATACCGGGCAAAATCATTTTTAAATTGGCCGAGTTGTTCATGCCGATCTTCAGCATGGGTGAAGATGTATTTCCCGCCATATCGAACTTCCGAAAGGAAGGAGTCCGTCAATGCTTCCTGATAACCGATCATGCGGTGGTCTATATCCAACGCCGCGCGGGCGGTGCCGCTTAGGGTGCCGAGCTGGACGATGGAATATAAACAGGCGACAACGGACAAAAATAAAATTCCCGCGTTTCCAAGAATGAGTCGCCAAAAAATCGGAATATCCATGAAACACTTCTCCCAGCTAGATCGCATTAATGACGGCCGGTTTCGGTTGTGAATGGACTGTCTGGGTTCGAGCGCGCCTTGGTTGCATCGGAAGGCGTACGGTAAAAACCGATCCTACGCCGACTTTACTTTGCGCGTCGATTGTTCCACCAAGTAATTCGACGAAGTTTTTCACGATATAGAGCCCGAGCCCCGCCCCTGAGTAATTACGAGTGGTAGCACTATCGATTTGGCGAAACTTCTCGAAAATAAATGGCAGGAGTTCATTGGGTATGCCGGGCCCAGTGTCTGCTACTCGGAATTCAAGAATGCCTTCGTCAACTAACGCATGGGCCGATACCCGCACGTACCCCCGGTCCGTGAATTTGATCGCGTTGTTAATCAGGTTGATCAAAATTTGCTTCAGTTTGACACGATCACATTCCATGATTGGCAGGTCAGTCGCGTAATCCCAGTCAAGAATCAGATCCTTCTCCATCGGTAACATATAATCGGACTTGGCCTCGGACATGAAATCCACAATATCTAAATGATCGGTCTGAACGATTGCCGTACCGCTCTCGATCTTGGTGATTTCCAGGATTCCGTTGATTAATGACAACAAGTGGCTTGCTTGCGCGCGTATTTTTTCCGTGCCCCGTTCTTGGTCGGGACTGATATCGCCGAAGGTTCCCATCTTTAACGCCTCCGAATAATTCATGATGATGTTGAGAGGCGTCCGCAGCTCGTGAGACATGACCCCGAGGAATTCATCTTTGATCTTGTTCGATTGCTCCAATTCGATTGCCTGTTCCCGAGTTTGCTCAAACAGGCGGGAATTGTAGATCGCGATGGCTGCCTCATTTACCAGCGCATTTAGAAAGTCTATTTCCTCATGGCTAAATTCACGCTCTTCGCGAGTGTAAAACGAAAGCACTCCCAATATTTCGCGCTTCGCAAGCAACGGTAGCCCGAGATAAGAAGTCAGTTTATGACGGAGCAAGAAATCATGATTTGACGCATCCGGGTCTCGGCGCGCGTTGGAGATCGCCACCGGAGACTGCTGCTTCAGCACAAGAAGCGGTAACAGCTGCGCCGATTCGAGGTCCGTCTCCGTCTGCTCGATATCGTCAAAACCTCGGCGCGCGATGGGTTCCAGGTCGTTCGTTTGCTTGTTGATCCAACTCACGGTGACCGCGCAAGTTGGAAACAGCGTGGCGATATGATCCAGCAAGATGCTCAGGACACTGCCAAGGTCGAGCGTCGAGGTGATCCCGCGGTTGAGATCGTAGAGCACCTCTTGCTGTTGTCGCTGTTTGTGAATTCGTTGCGCCGATTCAACGGCTTCCACTTGGCGTTTTTCCAGGGCCTGTGCGAGGTTATCGAAGGCTCTCGCCATTTGGCCGAGCTCGCTATTCTCATAGGCCAGCGTGGTTCGGGCGCTCAAATTTCCCTCGGCGACTCTGTTGGTGGCGGCGATGATGTCGCGGATGCGGCGCAGGACGACAACATTGGTGCCGAACCAGGCCAAACTGAGAATGATGGCGGAAACGATGCCGAGGGCGATTAGATTTTCAACTAGAATTTCTTTTGTCTTGGCAATTGCTAGCGTCGCTGGAAGATCGATGGCGGCGTAGACAGTTTGTCCGCCGATGGGATTTTTCAGTCGACTGAAAGCAAACATGCGACGAACCCCGTCCGGTCCGTTAGCCTCAATGGTTTTTTCGGTATTACGGGAAGCCAGGCTCTGCTCGGCGGCTTCGGCGAATATCGGCTTTCCTATCCAGTCGGTCAGCTCAGGATACCGCAGGAGCACAGTGCCGGTGCTACTGACCAGAGTGTACGTCGCGCCCGGATATAAATGACTGTCTACGATAAGGTGATTGATCCAGGACATGTCCAAAGCAGCGGAAACGACTGCGCGCACGACTCCGGGTTGGTCCGACACAGGATAACTGACGTCTAAAAGTATTTTCGCGCTGGCGGGATGGTAGCGCAGATTGCCGACGGAAAAATCGTAGGTCTCTAAACTCCGAGCGTGATGTACACCTCTTGAACTGGCTAGAGAACTGCTTGCCGGCAACGCTGTACACAAGGGATTTCCCTTTTTGTCGGCAACCAACAGGTCCGCGTAACGCGGTTCCAGCAGCCCCGAAAGGATCTTGCGGCATGCAGCTTTGTCGCTTTCGCGGATCTGTGGAACTCGAGCTAATGTGACCAGGAATTCGTGGGCATTTTCCAGAACCCGATCCTGCTCGGAGGCGATTACCCGTGCCGCCACGAGAGCATTTTGTTTGACCTGGCTGGCAGTCAATTCTCGATGCCTTGCCGCGCTATCGAGAATCAAGCCGAAGGCGGGAACAACCGTCATGAGAATCAGAAGAATAAGTCTTGATCTCAAGCTAGAGAGAGACTTCAGCATAAGAATTTGGTGTCCGCAGGCTGCTCCTCGGAAGAATTGAGCGCCGAAGACAGACATGGCAGCAAGCCGTATGCCAGCGCGGGTTTTTGGGAGCTAACGGGCACTTAGGAGGGTTTCGGGTTATCTTTTTGCTGATCTCGATGACAGAAGGCGAACAAGCCTGACCAACGGTGGCATTTTTTGCGGCTGAACGGGTTCTAGATCGGCGCATCTGGCAACCGTAAAGAGAGCTTGACGTAAATTGCGGCATAGCGATAGAGTCCTCGCCTAATACGGAAATCGCGTTAGCGGAGGGTTAGATGGACAAATTGATTCAGCAGAGTCTGACGGCGTTGCTCGCGCGCGAGGGGCTCGAACCCAGAGAGGGCGACTTGGAACAGTTCGCCAAGATTATCGAACTCTACATGGAAAATCTCAAGCAGCTGCACTCGGTCAATCTTGGGGCCGAGGAGTTGGGGCCAGTGTTTCGTCCGGAATGGGTAAATAAGTAAGACCTAAGAAAGATCTCTCACTTTTCATTCGAGATGACACGCATCGGCAATCATCGCGAGTGTCGAAATGTCATTTCGACCGAAGGGAGAAATCTTGTATTTGCTCGCGGCGAATTGTCCGTTGAAAAGAAGGGAGTCTCGCCATGGCCGTCGCAGAAAAGCCGCTCTATTACTTGTCAATTCACGAAGCTCAACAATTGATCCAGAGGCGTCAATTGTCGCCCGTAGAGCTCACTCGTGCGGTTCTTGATCGCATTCAAGCCGTCGACGGAAAACTTCACGCCTACATCAATTTGATGACGGACAGCGCCATGGAAGAAGCGCGGATCGCGGAGGCGGAAGTCACGCGCGGCAATTGGCGCGGGCCGCTGCACGGCATTCCGGTCGCCGTCAAAGATCAGTTGGATGTCGAGGGCGCTCAGGCGCGCATTCGCCAATTCACCAAAGGCGTCGGCGATGCAACCGCCGTGCGAAAATTGCGGGAGGCAGGCGCCATCATGATGGGGAAACTGCACATGAGCAGCTTGCCTGACGCCGAACTGCCAATGCCGCGCAATCCGTGGAATACGGAACATATCACCGGCGGATCGAGCACGGGCTCCGGCGCAGCTGTGGCTGGCGGACTCTGCCTCGGATCACTCGGCGAAGACACCGCCGGCTCCATCCGCAATCCATCGGCTTTTTGCGGCATCGCCGGGCTGAAAGCGACCTATGGCCGGGTCAGCCGCTACGGTCTGGCACCGTTGAGTTGGTCACTTGATCACTGCGGACCGATGGCTCGTGTGGTTGAAGATCTGGCGCATATGCTCAACGCGATCGCTGGCAATGATCCTGGTGATCCGACGTCGAGCACTGCTCCTCTCTCGGATTACACGAGCGCGCTGCGCGAAGACGTTAATGGGATGGTCATCGGTGTGCCACGCGACTACATCAATGAATGTGCGGCGCGCACTGACCGAGTAGTTCTTAAGCTTGTCGGCGAGGCGATTGACGAATTGAAAGCGCTTGGCGCCCGGGTAGAGGAAGTCAAAATTCCGACCCTGAGTTTAGCGACCATCGCCAATGCGGTGATCTATTACAATGAATTCTGGGCGGCGCACAAAAGCGATGCGGCAGCGGTATTAAAAAACGGCGCGCCGCAGCGGCGCGCGCGGATCTATCTGGGCTTACTCACCGGTTCGGCAGATTACATCCAAGCGCAAAGAATTCGCAGCCGCTGCCGGGCGGAGTTGGCGGAAGTTTTTCGCAAAGTTGATTGCCTAGCATTGCCCAATCAGGCTAGTCCAGCGCCGCTGGTGAAGGATGTGGGACCGATCGACACGTTGTTCAAACACGTCGTCCCCGAGTATCACGGTCCCTTCAATCTAACCGGGCTGCCGACGTTGTCCGTGCCTTGCGGCTTTTCAGATAACAATTTGCCGATAGCGTTACAGCTGGTCGGCAAACCGTTCGACGAGCTGACGATTCTACGGGCGGGGTATACTTACCAACAGCACATGAAGTGGTATGAACGCAGACCGACCATTTAGCACCAGACACGACCCAAATGTAGGGGCACGGCATGCCGTGCCCCTACGTGGATTTACCCCACATTAAGGAGAATGACATCATGGACATCGAACGCGTCAACCCGCGGGAGTGGAACTGCAGCGCGGCCGTGTTTGGCGATCTCGTTTTTCTCTCCGGCGTCGTAGCCGATGACAAGTCGTTGAATATGAAAGGCCAGACAGAACAGGTGCTGCGCAAAATCGACGCTGTTCTCGCCAAAGCCGGAACGAACAAGTCGCGCCTTTTGAGCACGACGGTTTACATGGCCGATGCATCTCTCAAGGACGAAATGAATGAGGCTTGGATGGCGTGGGTGGACCGGTCAAATCTACCGACACGCACCGCGGTCGGCGCAGCGCTCACACCGGGGACGCTGGTCGAAATCACGGTCTGCGCCGCGAAGTAAGTCGATAACTGTAATTTGGCGTTTATTCGCGCTCGCCTCGATGCCTTGAAGGAACTCGTTCTCATCTGGGCATGAAATCACGGAGCGCGCACCTGACCTAATTGGCCTGAATTCTCCTCTTGCTATTCTCGTTCGTTTGAAATATGTATCCTTCCCCAAAATCATCGGCTGGGACGCAAGAAGAGTTGTAAGGGAAGTTTACACTACAAGGACGACGCACAGAGGAATGGAGGCCATGCCTGAGCCACTTTTGACCTTAGAACAGGTCGCCGAATACTTGAACGTCGATAAGTTTACGGTCTATCGCTTATTGGCTGATAAGGAACTGCCAGCTTTCAAGGTGGGCAATCAGTGGCGCTTCAAGAGAAAAATGATTGAAAATTGGTTGAAGAAAAACTCCAACGTTGGACGGAAGCGTTCTCAATAAATCGTCAGTGGTATTTGCCAGATTCCTTAGCCTTTTACCCTATCAATAAATCCGCTTTTCTTGATTTCATCCAGCACACTGCCGTCGAGGACGCGCAGCGACTCGGGGGTTTGTCCCTTCGCTTTCGGATTGGTTTTCGCCGTGTCGGCGATGACAAATTCGAGTCCTTTTCGATCCGGCAACGTCAGCACGCCTTCACCATGCTTGGTGAGATAATAATCGATACCGATGTCGATCATGGCATCGTCGTCGATACGCAGGTATTTCTTCAAAACGTCGCGCGCGAACTTCCGGTCCTTCTTTAACAGATACAGTGTCTCGAGGGATGCTTTCATCGCGTTAACGACCATCGGGCGCTTTTCGGCCAGCACGCTTCTGCGGACGATAAAAGTGTTTTGTGGAAAGGGCACACCGCTGTCGGCCAGGTCGAGCAGCGAACGCATACCTTGCTTGACCGCGACACTGGCAAACGGTTCACTAAAGACCGTCGCGTGGGCGGTGCCGGAGATCAGCGCAGCGAGCCGGCTTGGGTTGCCGCCGAGCTGGAGCATAGTCACTTGCTTGGGATCGCCGCCGAGTTTTTCCACGGCCAACTGGGCGGCATAGTCGGATGCGGAACCAAAGCGACTGATCGCGAGCTTTTTGCCGTGGAGTTCGATGGCGCTTTTGATTTCCGGGCGCACGATGAGCTTGAAGGGAAAGAAGTTGATTCCGCCGGCGATGATCGTGCTGTCGCCGCCTTGCAGGTTCGCCGTGACCGCCAAGGCTCCGGTTGTAAAGAGCAGCTGGACTTCATTGGCGAGCAAAGTTTGCATCCCTATGGTTCCGCTCTCGAGCGCAATGTATTCGGCCTCCAGCCCGTACTTCTGAAAGATCTTGGCGTGATAGGCGCCGGGTAGGATGGCATTGATCGCCGTGCCGAAGCCACCGTTGGCAGCGCGAAACCTTTGCGTTTGAGCGAGGCCTTGGGTGGCAAAAAGCAGCGGCGCCAACGCAATCAGCAAAATCACTCGGTTCATGGAGCTCTCCTTCGTTCAATATCCGCTCGATTGGATTCTCTGAATGAACGTAGCGTCAAGGATTGTTTCCGGCTTCAATGTCGAGAGCTTGGGATTGGTTCGGGACAGGATAGAGTAAATCTTTTGCAGGCCTTCAGGTTTGGGCCTCAAGTCGTTGCTGTAGGCCGCGACCATCGCGTTGTAGCCGGTTTCCGCATCTTCCACGCGGTTAAGCCGGAGATGTTTGGCCATCGTCTTTAGGACGACCGGTTTGTTTTCCGGTTTTTGAAAGAACCGCAGCGAATCGATGGTTCCCTTAAGCAACGCTTCGTAGGTCTTTGCCTCCTGATGCGCCGCGGTCTTCCTGACCACCAAGGACGAGCCGACATAGGGAATCGGCGCGCGGCTTAAATCGAGCAGAAGCGTGTAGCCTTTTTTCTTGAGCGGCGCGCTGAAGGTCGAGCCCATCCAGGACGCTTGGGCGCGGCCGGTTTCGAGAGCTTGGATACGCGAGGGTTGGTCGCCCAGAACGATGAAACGGATGTTGTCGCGGTCCGGATCGAGTCCGAGGTAATCCAGAGCCAGCATATTGTTCGCCCAACCGCCGCCGCCGATACTTTGAATCGCGACCAATTTGCCCTTAAGATCCTCGGGCCTCTTGAGCTCGGGGCGAGCCATGAAGTCCCCTTCGGGTCGTTGGAACAACGCTCCGATGATCACGACATCCAACCCTCCGGCGGCGAGATTCAAAACGGCGTTGGAGCTGGTTAGAACCGCGTTCACATCACCGGAAACCAAGGCGGACGCCGCGAGCGATCCAACCCTCATGTAGATGACCTCGACGTTAAGACCGTGCTTGCGGTAAAAGCCTTGCTCGACGCCGACCCAGAGCACCGCCGGATTCTCGCCGCTGGTGCCGTTGGCGATGCGAAAGGTGGTCAGGGTTTGCGTTTGGCCAGGGTCAGTCACGACCAGGATCAATAATAACGCCATGGCAACTTGAAGGTAGCTATAAAGCGAATGCAGGAATATATGACCATCTGGTTTCATCAAGTTCTCCCGCGCGGAATTCAATCACTGATTGTGAATCGGACAGTAAATCATCATCATTTATGCTGTCAAAGAATGAGCACCCGAGTTAGAGTTAACGTGGTCGAGGACTTTAAATCTCGGTCAAAATCAATCGTATTCCGACGAATATCATGGCAAGCGCTAGTCCCCGGATGATGACTTTACCACCGAGGCGAGTCGACATGTAAGCTCCCACCTGGGCTCCGAGAATAACCCCGACGGCCAGGATTGCCGTGCGACGGGCACCATGCACGAAAACTCCGCGGGCAAGGTGGACGGCGGTCCCGGTTAAGGCCATGACGGTGAGTATAAAGTGCGATGTCGCGGTGGCGACATGGACGGGAAAGTTGAGCAGACGCGTGAGCGCCGGCACATGAATGAAGCCGCCGCCAACGCCCAATAAACTTGAAATGAACCCGACGAACACACTCAGGACGATGCCGATCACCGGATTGTAAGAGTAATGGTAGCGAATGCCAGCCGCGTCGACGAAGTCGCGCACGACCAGCCGTTTCGCTTTTACCGCGGAGCTCGGTTGAGTCTGACTTCCGAGCCCGGGAGAGTGATCATCCTTCGCCGCTATCCAAAGGAAAATTCCGGCCAAGATCATGATCACCCCGAACAGCATGTCGAAGGTGTACCGCGGTACGTAAGCCGTACTCAGGGCGCCCAAAATCGCTCCCGGGATCGTCGCGCCCGCAAAGATAACCCCTGATTTGTAGTCGATCCGTCTCATCCGGCTGTAAGCCCAGGAACCCGAGAGAGCATTGAAGAAGACCACGGCCAAGGAGATGCTGGTGATCAATTCGGTGTTTTCATCGGGGTAGAGGATCAGCAGGATCGGGACCAGCAGAAAACCACCGCCGGCGCCGATCAAAGTGCCGAAAGCGCCGATCAGCAAACCGAGAGGCAGCAACCAAAAATAACTGATCGGGATATCGAGCATGCTGTCTTGAAATTCGCCGCTGTCGAATTGTGGCTTTAGGCCGTTCCGGCCGAAGCTAACACGAAAATGGGAAGTGAAGAAGTAGTCAATACGACGCCGGACTCAACAATCGAAGGAGCCCGGCGCCGCAATCCGGCGAAACCTAATGGGCTGGCAGCGCGTAGAACCGTTCCGCGTTGCGATAGCGCACGGCGTCTTTGTCTTCCTCGGTGAGCCGTTTGTTCTCGTCGAGCTCTTCGAGCTCGGCCTTGCAGGTTTCGTTGTTGACCTCATGAGGAAAGTCCGAAGAGAAAATGAAAGGTTTGTTGCCGACCACGCTCACGGCGAAGGGTAGGGTGAGCTCGTCGCCTTCGACGCCGACATAGATGTGGCCTTCGTCGACGTGACGCTTGATGTAACCAGTGATCGATTCATTTTCGCGCAATTTCAAGAATCGGCCGCGCGGATCGTACTGCACGTGGCTGTTCCACGAGCGCTCGAAGCGTTCGATGCAGCCGACGAACCAGCCGGAACCGGCTTCCATAAAACCGAAACGCACATGGGGATATTTGTCGAAAATGCCGTTGAATAAGATTCCGCCGAAGTTCACCATCTGGCCGAACGGATGACCCAGCGCGTTCACCGGCGCGTACGGATTCATGTCGTCGAGACCCATATGATCGTGAACGCCGCCGTGGACGCCGATGGCGCATTTGAGCCGATTCGCTTCCTCATAGATCGGCCAATAGCGTTCGTCGCCGAGATGATTCTGGCTTTGCATTGCCCCGGTGCTCGGCAGCATGGCGCCGCAGAAACCTCGCTCTGTGACGATGCGTCGGAGCTCGGTCACGGCTTCGGCCGGTTCCTGCAGGGGAATCAAGCCGAGGGCCTGAAAGCGCGAGCTCTTGCTGAGATACTCGTCGTACATCCAGTCATTGTACGCGCGGGCTAATTCGATCGCCCAGTCTTTGCTGATGACGCGTCCGAAAGACAAGCCATTGGTGGGATAGAGCACCGCGCTCGTCAGGCCGACGTCTTCCATGAATTGGAGCCAGCCTTCGCGGCCCACTTTGGCGAAGGCGCCGGGCACGAGAATGTGAGCGTTGGCCGCATGCAAATGATCGTTCGGTGGATAGGGCGACCGGCCCGAGTCAGAGCGACCGCGATACTCCTCTGGCATGCGCGCCGCGATCGCCGCATGATCTTCCATGACGTGGCCATCACCGTCGATGATTCTGGGTTTCTTCTCGGTCATCGGATTGCTCCTTATGGTTGCGCCAGCTGATAGAAGCGTTGGGCGTTGCGAAACAGAATCGCCTCTTTGTCTACCGCCGTTAGCTCCGGGTTTTCCTGCAGTTCTTCAAGTTCGTGTTTACAGGTATCCGCGTCGACTTCATGCGGGTAATCGGTTGAGTACACGAAGGGCTTATTGCCGACGATGCGCAGAGCTTCCGCGATCGTCAATTCTTCGCCCTCGACACCGAGAAAAATTCTTCCTTCATCGACGTGCCGGCACACATAGTCGATGATCTTTTCGCCTTTCTTAAGTTGGAGAAAGCGGCCGCGCGGATCGTGCTGCACGTGGCTTTCCCAGGAGCCGGTGAAGCGCTCCAGACAAGTGAGCAGCCAGGCCGAGCCGGCTTCCATAAAACCGACGCGCAGGCCGGGAAACTTGTCGAAGATGCTGTTGAAGATGATGCCCGCAAAACTGATCATTTGTCCCATCGGATGACCGAGGGCGTTGACCGGTGCATACGGGCTAAAGTCGTCCATCAACAACCCCTCGTGCGCGCCGCCGTGAATGGCGATCGCACAACCGAGACGTTCGGCCTCGCCGTAAATGGGCCAATACTTGTCGGAGCCCAAGTGTGGCATGTTCGCGCCGGTCGACGGCAACATCGCGCCGCAAAAACCGAGATCCCGCACGATGCGCCGGAGCTCGATGACAGCCTCCGCCGGCTCCTGAAGCGGGATCAGGCCCATCGCTTTGAAGCGCGGGCTCTTCGATATATAAGTGTCGTACATCCAGTTGTTGTAGGCGCGCGCCAGCTCGATCGCCCAGTCGCGGCTGACGATCTTGCCGAAGGCGAGTCCGGCGCTGGTGTAGAGCACGCTGGTGCCGATGCCGACGTCGTCGAGAAAAAGCTCCCAGCCTTCGCGCCCAACGTTGGCGAAAGCGCCTTTCGGGGTGAAGTGGCGATTGGAATTGTGCAGATGATCGATGGGGGGAAATGGGCTCCGCCCGCGCGCCTCCGAAAAGCTCTTGCCGACGTATTGCTCGGGCATGTATTTCCAAATCGTCGCGATGTCTTCCACGACGTGGCCATCGCCGTCGATGATCTTATGCTGGGTTGATATCATGACGAATCTCCTTGAAGCGGATTGCGGCTGAAGGATATCTAAATCTATAGGCTTGTTTATAAGGAAAGGTGGGGGTACGTCCAGACGTCACTTGTCCTATTCGCCTTGGTAAGCTGATCCTCGTCAGATCGCCCGATCATTTTCGCCTCGTAGACCGTTATATATCGACCCCACGAAGACGCAGACCACGGACAATCCGCTCGTCGACGTTTTCGTCAGCGTAGAACCGAATCACAGACCCTATTGATCAAGCAGTTTTGATGGATATCTGAATCGAGCGTTTGTCAGTAGCTCGTCTCCCGCGGCGATTTTTTTGTCAATATCCTCGCGGTGGGAATAATAGTAGGAGAGAGCCGCATGCACTTGTGCCAGGGTTAGATGGGGATAGGCGTGAACAATGTCGTCAGGGCTCTGGCGCTCCCGTTCATAGCGAAAGGCTATGTGACTGACTCGGATTCTGGTGCCTGCTATTACCGGAGCGCCGCCACATATGTCGGGAGTCTGACTAATAAACTCATTCGGTATTGCTGATTCTACCTGGCTCATTTGTGAAACATCATACTCCCCAAGGATAGCTCGTACAAGTTTCTAAATGGATCGAATTGCGGAGACGCTGAGCACGCTATTTTTGCGTCCTCCAAGAACTCCATAGCCCAGCGCTCTCCAATTCCCGATCGCGCGATGACAGTGCTGCCGATTCAGTATCGCGCGATCCCAATATGACTCAGCACTCAGCACTTTCAACTCAGCACTATATTCCTAGGCTGTCTTTCTAGCCTGCTCGAATTACTCGGGAAATGTTAAACGAGCTTAAGGTGCTGGCGAACAAGAAAGATATTCCATATCAATCGCTGATCAAGGTCTATCTAGCGGAGAAAATCGCCGAAGAACGGAAAGCGAACTAGTGGTTTCATCTGCACGGCTGCCAAACATGCTCGACAAGGTTCGCGACATTTTCTCTTTTTCGCGATCGCGAAAACGTGAAGGCGACATTCAGTACTGGGTAGGGTTACATTTATCAAGGGTGATTTAAGATTTCTGATTGCACAAGACGAATCGCCGCTGAGGATGCTGATCCGAACCGGGTGGAGGGATTGAGCGGTCTTTTTCCATCGCTCGGGCAGTTTACTGGACAATTCTGCTTGCGGTCTCTTCAAAAAGATCTCAAGGCCAAGGCCGGCGTTTTCGATGGTTCCTGTGCTTCAACGTTTTGAACTATTGGAACGTTTGGAACGGTTTGAACAAGTCGTCGGAATGAGGCGATTGAACGGAGGATCGGCGTTGACGAGTTGGCCCATTGGTTGACTCTGATGGCGCGCGTTTGCCCCGGTGGTCGGAAACCGCGACGGTTGATTCACTATACCGATGTGAAGTTGTGAGGGACAGCCGGACGAAATCTGGAAAGACGATCGGGAGGCGATAGATTTTAGTCGACTGAAATGCGAGATTTCGGAACTGCATTCCGCAGCTAACGTCTCTTCATCTGAGGAAAAAGCTGCAACTATTCAACTCCATACTTGACCCCTGAGTGAAATAGAATACCAAATGAGTGTTGGCAATTAGTTTCTTTGATTAACCGCCGCCGTTTTTTTGCGGCGGGGTCAACTGGGAGTAGGTTTCAAAGACCTGATTTATCGTATCCTGTATGCCAATTCCCCAATGCTTCGCTAGAAACTCAATGACAACACTCACATCACTTGGTTGAGAATTGCGAAAACATAGGAAAAAGAAACCATTGAGCTTCTTCTTTCCCAGACAACGCCTTTGCCGTCTGTTCTCTGCTCCCAATCCTCTCTGGGAAAAATGTTGGTAAAAGCGTAGAGGAACCATGCGACCGTGAATATAGCTATCCACCAGTAACCGACGCTTGAGCCGGTCCAATAGTACCAGCCGAGTGCGACCAACATTGCGAGTACCACCAAAGGTCCACCCCATTTGTCCAGAAACGCCCATAGACCCTTCTTCGTTTCAGCTTTCTTTGGATCGTCATTCATTGAACCTTCTCCCTCCGGCATAGAACGTTGCGACAGGCGTGGCCCGATTTTCAGTATCCGTTGCAGAACTGAAAATGCATGGGATCTTTGAAATTTCCGGACCAGTCACCGCCCCAGGTAAAACCGAAGCTCTTGAAAACATCGACAACATCCGAACTCATATCCCCAGAGGTCCCCATTCGATTGGTTTCCGGATTGAGATCAATGGCCACCGCCCAGGAGTGCGCAGAAAGTTTATTGCCCCCTCGTTTACTGCGAAAATTGAAGCATCCCCCAAAAGTGCGGATTTGGCTTTTCAATCCGCGCCGTTCGATTTCTCGGAACACTGCCGGGAAGAGATCTTTTAGTTTTTTATGAGTGTATAGATTTGCTACCTGTTTTTTCGGATCCCAGGATAACGGGATAGCAAAAGGAAGCGGCGTTCGTAATAACTGCTCGTCCTCCCACCGCTGATCCAGCGTGCCATCATCGCGGATATATTCGACAATGTCGCCGAAAGTACGAACGATATTGTCCAGGCCGCTAGGAGGGATGAGATTGAAACCTGGTACCATGATAATGGGTGGCGGCTGCGGCTGGGTATCCCTCTTGGTCGGTATCTCTAGACGCTGGCCGACGAAGATACGCTCGGGGTCATGGATGCCGTTGTAGTTAGCAATAAGAGTAAAGAGATTGGCATCACCAAGTTCTTTCTTGGCGATTTTCCCGAGCGTATCTCCTTTCTTGACTATGTAAGAGCGAGGCATGCCCAGGTTAACTCCTTACAAGGAATCGCTTACACATTTTGCGTAACCAATTCGATGTCCAGTGCTTCCAGTACAGTGTCGATTCTGGCGAATACACTGGTTGAATCCGAGCCGGCAAAGTGAAGTCCGACTGCCTTACCCTCCATGTTGAGCACGAGGGCACCGCTATCGCCCTCGTCGGTAAATCTTGTGCAAAGCACGCAGTCCCGAAAGCCTACCCTTGCCGCATCATTATCACCGCGCTTGTACTTCATCTCGGCGGAAAAGTGCGCGTCCTTGACGATCCCAACCGTATGTCCGGTAATGCTGCCGGTCTTTTGCACGAGTAATCCCGAGTCGAGTTTGGTGCTGACGCCCGCCGGGACGCCGATCAGCTTGATGACTGCGCCGACGTCGCGAGCTCGGGGCACTCGAGCGATGGCTGCATCGGCCGTATTAGGGTAGCCTTCCTCAGAGAAGAGGATCGGTACCGCGTCCTCGAATACCGCAATCACGTCATCCTCGGTACCCCCGTGCTCTTGACTCGGTTGAAGCACCGCGTCTCCTTGTTGGGCGCGGCCATTGTCCGCAATGACGTGGGAATTGCTCAGAATGAACAACTCGGAACGGCCGCGTTTCAGCACTAGAGCGCCGAAAGTCCCGTTGCCGCAACGCGGGTGGCTAACGCTGAGGCCGGGGTTCGCTGGACGCTCACGGTGGGTAAAGGATTGGGGCCGAAGGTCTCCGATTTCTTCAACGTCGGTCTCGATGGGATCGGGGAGGCCAGGAATTCGAACCGTCCGCGGCACGGGATGCTCGACCTGGGAGGGCGGCAACTTCCGTGCGACGTATACTTTGAGCGTTACATTTTTCAGCTTCTGTCCCCGCTTGATCCGTTCGGAAATCCCGAAGCCGAGAACGCCGGGCGCCCGAATCCAACGGCGCGAGGCTTCGTGAGCATTTTGCGCGCGCTTGCGGTGCTTCGTCGAGACGGTGTCGACGGCACCGTGCACTAGGACGCGAAGAGCCTTTTCCACGTGGCGTCGCCGCATGTTTACGACTCGATGACTTTTGCCAAACCGGCACTGAGAGTTCCGTCGTCCGGGTTTAGTTGTTTTTCCGCGGCGAATTTTTTAATTCGGGCTCGCGTAGTGTCATCTAGCTTACCCGTTTCGGAAGCACCGAGCTTTTTCTGGATGCCGCGGATCCGCGCATCGGTCAA
Organism: Deltaproteobacteria bacterium; assembly: GCA_005879255.1. The sequence continues at coordinate 25,358 of VBKY01000038.1, read as the reverse complement.
CGCGTTTTCAAAGAAGTTCTTCCGGCCAGTCTGGCACGCCTTCGCCAGCTTCAGCATTTCGATCTGCTCGTTACTAAGGTCTCCACTCGTGGGCACATCTATCGTTTCTTGAAAGATCTTGACTGCGGCAATGCTGTTCTTGCTGCCGAGCTTCTCGGCTGGCGACAGACAGAGCGCGCTGATAATTTTCTTTTGGTCAGCAGCCGATGGTGCATTCGTGGGGGCCGGTGGTGCAGTAGGGTTCGGCGCGGCGGCAGGGGTAGTCTCTTTTACTTCGATGGCGATCGTCTGGGAGTTGCTTGCCGTGTCTGTGATGAGGACGTGATAGGTATCGGCGGGCGTCTCGGCAGTTAACTGAACGGCAACGCGGGGACCGCCGGGCAGCGGCTGGTCGAGGCTCAATCCTTTTACCGGACGCTCAAGGATTTCGGCAAAGTAGGGCGGCTTGCCGCCACTAATGAACAATCGGCGAGTAGCTTCTTTGCCTTTGTCAAACTGGATAGGCTCCGCCGGCTGGACTGACAGTCCCGTCGGAACTTCACCGACGTTAGACTGCTTCAGGGTAGGCACGGGTTTCGATTCAGAGACGGAATTGACCACGGTGGCGACCGTCCGAATATCATTCTCGAGTGTCACTGCATCGCTCTTCAGTTTGTCCTTCGCCTTGTTAAGTTCATCGACGACTGCTCGTCTTCCCGCCTGGGCCTTGAGCTTTTCGCTAGCATCATTGCCCTTTTTCGATTCGCCGGCCATCTGCTTACTACCTTTGTCCGGCTCGGGTAATTTCGTGAGGCGCGCTGACGTCTGCGCCAATCCGCCGATAACATCGGGCAGCGTCTGGATGTCGGGGATCGTAGCCACAATCGCACGGTCCACTTCGGCGCCGATTTGATCTACCGCCGAGATCAGCATCTGCCCGGCGCGATCGATGTCGCGTTCCAGCTGTACTCCCGAAGTGAGCGTCAGCCTCGCGGTATTGAGCAGTGCTTCCGCCGCGCGCAAATCGGCTGCGGTTTCGGCGATCAGTTCTTCGGCAGTAGGCACCTCCATTTTGACCCGGGCGAGCAGGCGCTTCACGGTATCAGCCTGTTGCGAGAAAGCCCCGATCGATACGTTGAGCTGTTGTAAATCGCGACGGAACGCATCGTGCGCGGGGCGTGAAAATGACAATGGTAGCAAGGCATCCACGGCGCAGCTCATCCCCTTGATCCCGGCGATGTAAACGAGCTGACGCGGCTTGCTGCTGAGCCAGGCAGCGGTGCCGAGGCCCTGCGGCGCCCGTGAGCCCTAACGCGGTGATTGCATTGCGGTGGCCGCCGGTGATGCCAAGACCCAGCGCGGCAGCACCGAGAGGGATCAGCCCAACGCCAGCGAGATTAGTCAGCACGGCCTGGTCCCCGACGGCCTTCTTATATTGGTCCTTCGCTCGATTCGCGTACTCGATGCCGTCTTGGAGTATGAAATGCCCTGTTGCGGGTCGGTCCCAAGTCACGTGAGGGTTAATAAGCGAGCAGGCCGAGAGGAGCGTCACGCAGAGCAGGAGAGCGAGATCTCGAAAAGCACGAGAGCGAGATCTCGAAAAGCACGAGAGTGGTCGGTGTCAGGATTGAGTTGTTGCATAATTTTGCCTCTCGTCCGATTCGTAGTGGACAACAACTTGCTTGACTTTGGAAAATTGTTCTTTCAGGTCAAGCTCTGCTCTTTGTATTTCTCTCTACCTGATTCTCCCCATAACTAGGTAAAAGCGACGGGTGAATTCTGTGCCCGTGTTAATAGCTCCTTCGGTTCAGCTCCGTCCAATACAAAATTCTTATAAGAGAGATATAAGTTTTTCTTATATCAGCCGGCTGTGCTTCCCATTGGTTTGAAGTGGGAGTGAGTCTCTCTCGATTGTCTGGGCTGGAACAAGAAATGGGCGCTGAATTCGCGGATCGACCTTCAGGTTCTTGGACCCTAAGGACGTCGCTGCAACGGGTGTTTACGGCCGGTGTATTAGCTATCGGGACAATTGGAAGCAAATTGCGGAGCGAAACTCAAACGATCAGTCAGTCCGAAAAGCGAAATCACGGAAGGGAAGGCACTTCTTCTTGCACCAAACTGTAAGTATCCCCTTAGAAGGGTCCGGGAACGGGAACCCGAATAATCCCGTGGGCGACGGCAACGATCGCTTGAGCTAAGTTCTTTAGCCGATCAGTTTTCGCCGGTGGCGAAATTACTCTTTAATTAACTAAGAGCCACTCAGTAATGGATGGCCAAAGTACGACCCAATTTATTTTCTTTTCTTCTTCTGATCGAGTTCGCGCATTCGCCTCGCAATGAACTCTCGCGGGCTTTCCTTTTGTGGCGATGAGCCCGCGGAAGGTATCGGTGACGTTTTGCCGGACTCGCCCTGAGATTCAATATGCTTCAATTCCTCAATTCGTTCTCGGATGCTTTCGGCTTTGGTCGTTTGGCTCGGTTTGGTCAGCCCTTTTTTAATTTTCATAGGTGCCCCTCGTCCTTGTTCAGTCTAGGGCACAGTGCTGGCAATTTGCAACGCTACAAGCCGGATTATTTTTTCGCCTCGGTGATGACCTCGCGCACGCGCTCGCTCAAATGGCTGGCTAAATTTTCCGACGCCTCGTTGTTTGCTTTTAATGTGGCTTTGACGAGCTGCAAATCTTTGCCTTTTATTTGCCTTACCGCAAGCCGTTCCGGTGTCCTTTTGTACACAAGGCTGCGTAAATTTTGACCGGCTTGGGCGGTGAATTTTCCAAGATCTCTGAAGCGAGACTTGTTGCCGCTAAAAAAAGTCTCCTGAAACCAATGATCGCTTTTCGGTTCGTGCCAGCTCAAATAACCGCCTTTGAGAACCTGGCGCGGATGTTTTATGGCGCCGGAAAAGCTGTAGCGAATATTCGGCGAGGTGACGGGGTCAAAGTAGTCCGGGGTATAAAAATCTGACACAAGTATACCGTTCGAACGGTATGCGTAAGGCGTATCTTCACTAGGATCACAAATTTCTACTAAGAAACGAACGCGACCTTGGCCCTTCATACCCGATGGGCCGCTGACCAGACGGTTGCCAAATGGATCAACCAACATTTCCAGGCACTCATGGCTCGCGGTTAGCGACCAACCATTACCGTATTTTACAAGTGAGAAAGGTTGACCATCCTTATCTTCATGAATTCCTGCGGCGTCGCCCAAATCTTCTTCTGTGACGACAATTGGCCAATAACCAATGGGTACCTCGTTCAATTTTGCAAAGGCGTCGACCGTTGCTTTAATCTCCCAGATCGGCACTAAGTCGCGGGTCGTTTGTTTCTGTAAGGCGGCGGCTACCTTTGAAAGTTCAGATAGGGAAACCTTTTTTGTTTCTGACGTAAGAGCAATTTGACGAATTAGCATATATTCTCCTTTTCGTTTTAATTCATGGGCAGTCTGTCAAGTATGGTGGCGAAACGATCGGTCACAAGTTCTAACCCCTTCTCCGTCGGGTGAAGCTCGTTAGCCCAGAATCGCTTATAGTCTGCACCGACGGATAAAGTGTTGCGTAGATCAATATATTTTATGTGCGAAAACTCGTCTAAGTTAGCAACCTCCTCAACCATGGTATTGAATCGATCGATTAGCTATTTCATGAGCCTGATACGCTCAGGCATTTGTTCAAACCCCTTCTCCCGGAACCCCGGCTCTAGCCAAGGTCCGGGTAAAAATCCCCAACCGCCCATAAAGGCGCGGCCATCGGGAACCGGATAATCGTACCCGTGCAGTATGGCAAGTCGCCGGTTCAATCGCTTCTTGCATACTTCCGTGGGGGCGTTCGTACCGGAGCGACAAACGATAGGTGAATCAACAAACGTACGCGGCAATTTTCCGAGTACGCTCACGCGTATTCTTGGCGAATCCTCGAGTGACAAAAGTCTTCCCTACAAGCCGCTTACAATCTGTTGACCACCGTGATCATGCATAGATAAGCGTGCCGACTTGTTCGCCGGCGAGCGCGCGGGAGAGATTTTCCGGTACGAGTCCATTTATGACCCTCACGCTTTTGGCAAGTTTCGCTCGCGCACGATCAATCGAGTCTATATCGCTCGCTGTCCACGATGCATCGCCCCAAGGTAAATGTTCTGGAACTCCATTTGCGGACTACCTTGCCCCCGTGGAACATGAGCTCATCAAGCGGCGAGGGTCAATATCAGGCGCAATCGCCTTCGGCATGGGCCATGCGTCACCATGCAAAGCACTCTTCTCGTAGTAATTCTTCCCGGCAGTTGATCCATAGCGCACCTGTACGCGCATTGGTTGTCCCTCGGAGTAGACTGGAGCCATTTATTAACCTCCCTTTATTAGCCCCAAGAACTAGCAAAAAGTAGGTAGCGTCCTCGGGTCTCGTCTGGTAAGGCGACTATCTTGCTCGTTCACTCTTTGGCTGAAACTTGATAGATTTTTCGTTACGACTAGTGACGTTAATCATCAACCTCATTTATGGATCTCTCGTTCAAAATTTAAGGTGTGCGGCGTCCTGTAGTTCCCTTACTTAGTAGCATCCAAGGCCCCTCTCATGGTCGCCCTTCGGGAAGGCCCGAGCGAGCGAGTCGACGACGCGCATTCAAGAGACCTCTTTGAAAATCGTTGATTCGAGCTTCAACATCACTATTACGGACTGCCCGACGAGCCCTCGTGGGAGCAGGTTGAATCATGAGCCGTTTTGACTCGACTTCCCCCCGCCAGTCCGACACGCGTTTAATTAGATCGATCAATTCTTGGCCGACAGCGGGTGGGCGTGCAGTTGTCTCGGTCAAAACGCTGCCTAAATGCATAGCAGCTTCAACCCGCTTCCCCATATCCGGTATCGTTCCATCCGACGTGCGACAGAAGCGCAGCAGAATTGTTTTAATTATCGACGTATGATCGAAGGTCTGGGAAAATACCGCCCCTCGTGCCACCCAGGGAGAGACTATGATTGTAGGCACTCGACATCCGAAGGTATTGAAATTCGTGTCTCCCGGAGCAGACTCTGGCATGACGTGGTCAAAGAATCCGCCATGTTCATCGTACGTAATGACCAAAAGAGTCTGGTCCCAGGCTGGACTTGCAACCAGCGCATTGTAAAGCTTGAGTGCGAGTGCCTGCCCGGCCTTTACATCGGCCGGTGGATGATCATCATTTGCGTAGGTTTTACTGGTTCCAAAATCGACAAAGTTCGGGTCGATCCACGAAACGGAGGCGAGGTCTCCGCTCCGAGCATGATCGATAAAACAAACGGGGTCGAAAATTGTTCGATTGTCGAAATAAAAAAAGTTCGAAGCATGACCAATACGATAATTGCCATCGACAAGTCGGAGCGTAGAAATATCGTGACAGTACCATCTCCAACTAACATTCGCCGCGTCAAGGTGACGGACAAAAGACTTCCGATTATATAGCGGCACTGCCTTGTTGTCTGTATTGCCACCCGAGCTACCCGTGAGAGCATAGAGGCGGTTTGGCCAGGTCGGCCCCGGCATTGAGGAATACCATTGGTCACAAACGCAAAACTCGCGCGACAGGAAATCATACACTGGTAGATCCGTTTCGTCGTAGTAGCCCAAGATCTCTTCCGGCTTCGTAGCTGTAGGTTGCGCCCGGGCGTAATCTACAATAAAGCCCCCATTATTATTCCCGATTTGTCGCGCGACGCATTTAGAACTGTGGCACGGGTCCAACTCGAATTGTGTGTCGGGCAGGTGGGACACGAGGTAATCTGCACCCTTATAGGTGTTGTTCATACCAGGAGTAAGTCCGTTGACCGCTCGGCCCCGCAGCTTTTGGTAGCCAAGCATATGGTCGAATGAGCGGTTTTCGAGCATTAAAATCACAATGTGCTTTATCTTATTCAGATTCGACAACGCAGGATCATCTAGGACAGCTGTCGCCAGTAGCATTCTTTTTGCCGATAACGATTTCGCGCGCTTTTTCGTGCTCCGACGCTGCTTGGAGTTTTTTGTCTTCGGTTTTTTGCTAGATTGTTGAGCCATTGGCCGTCCTTCTAGATAACGAGCTATATGTATTGAGCTGCCTCAGTACCCGAGCGAATGTCCGCATGAATTCTACGCCTCAGTCTCATAACTCCTGAGAGGTCGTTCGTCCAATACAAAATTCTTATAAGACAATTATAAGTTTTTCTTATAACAGCCTACTTTCGCGAGTTCTCACCGAACTCGGGTAAAGACTTGCAGTGTCAGGCATTCGTATTGGTGTGTCCAGATGAATTGCTGTCGTGATCCATAGGGTGACTCTCGTCGTGTAAGGGATGAGGGAAGTCCCGCGGCGGTAAGAGCCAGGAGCCGCCTAGCTTGGGTAGCAGCATGGAGAGTAATCGAGAGGCTGGAGCCTACCGACAAAGTCAGCTTCGGGCTGATGAGCAAGTTGCCGGGTTGCAACGTGAGTGAACGCTGAGCAATCCTCGTTAATGCCAAGTGTCTGGTGGTCGAGCCAATCAATACGTGGCGGTCACCCTTTCTCCCGGCTTGGTCCGGCCGATAGCAAACAGCTCAGCTTGTTCCTCGAAGGTCTGCAGAGTGCTAGTTACCAGGATTTCTATCTCCTCGGTCTGCGCCAAATCTATGAACTGGCGCGCCGCTCCACCACTAAGGGATGCAAGTCTTCAAGTTTTCGGGAAGGCATAATTCCTCCCTTTAGGGAATCAAATTTCTGGACGTTGATTTCATGCTTCTTCGTGAACTCTCAAATATCCTCTAACCAATCTCGCTTTCGCTGACCTTGTGATCGAGTTCATAGCTCCTTCGGTTCAGCTCGGTCCAATACAAATTCTTATAAGAGAGATATAAGTTTTTCTTATATCAGCCGGCTGTAGTTCCCATTGGTGGAAGTGGGAAATCAGTCTCCCTCGATTTTCTACGTCGGAACAAGAAATGGACGCTGAATTGGTGGGGTCGTGGCGCAGGGCTCCGACCTTGGTCTTCTGTCGCGAATTGGAAATGAATAAATTTCTCAACCCTAGAATTGATAATCATCTAGAAGGCTTCTCCAGGAGGCAGTAGGGTTGGCGATTGGAGCTAACCCCAACACTCCAAGGAGGAGAGGAAATGAAACTATACCGCGCGATTGATCTGCACTCGAATAACAACGTCACGGTTGTGATCGACGAATAGGATCAAATTGTCTATCACAAGCGCTTGCCCAACGAACTACCTATGATCGTGGAACCGCTCTCGGGCTATCAAGTATCGCTTCAAGGCATCGTGGTGGAGGCCACCTACAACTGGTACTAGCTGTGGACGGACTGATGGAAAAAGGTCACAAGGTACATTTGGCTAACACCGCAGCGATCCAGCAGTGCGAAGGTCTTAAGTACACCGACGACAACTCCGATGCTCGTTGGCTGGCGCACATCCAGCGGCTGGGAGTGTTACCCAAGGCTACATCTCATTGATAGAATCGGCCAACTTCGCGGTGCGCTATCAGCCAAGGATTAAGAGTTTCTATCAGAAAAAGACGGCCAAGAGCCACGGCGTGTTGGTCACAAAGCGGTGGCTCACAAGCTGTGCGGGGCTTGTTACTAGATCATAAAAGATCGAGTCGCCTTCGTCTCCCTTACAGGACAACTCCTAAGCCTTGAACCTGATGGGTGACTGGTGCGGATCTACTCCGACACCAAAACATTGAAAACAGGGACGCGCTACTAAACGATCACCGACCAAGCGAGTTGAACAGAAAAAATAAAGAAATTTATTTCACAGGAAAGTTTTTGCCTCTTGACCTGCCTTCTAATGGGTGACCCTGTAATTTTCCCTAAAATCGCAAATATAACCCACGACCCCGAATCAGCAAATCCAGGCCCAAATCCTTGCGCTTTAGGTTTCATTCTCAGATTTCAATTCTAAATGCCGACAAGATACTCATAGCCAGGCAGATCGAAGCCGCCCCATAGCGCAAGACGTTGTGCGGCACATAGCGCCGCAATCCCACTCCGACGGTCAGCGCTAGAATCCCTTTGGCGACCATTGCCAGCGTCGCTCCGATCCAGATGATCAATGGTGCCTGATAACGCGCGGTCAATATTGCGGTTGTGAGCTGCCCTGCGTCGGCCCATTCGGAAAAGAAGATCGCGGAAAAGGCGATCAGCACGGCCCTCCACCAGACCTTTGACGCTCGGCGCTCCACAGGCGCATCCTCGGGCTTTTTAAACCAGATGACGATTGCCGTTACCATGAAGGTGATCCCGCTGGCGGCCGCGATCAGACCCGCCGGGAGTTCTGAAATTGCATTGCCCAGCAGAACCGCAGCCAGCATTTTTGCCATGAAAGCCAACGCGATCCCACAGAATACCGGCCAGGGGCGAAGACGCGCAGCCATTGCGCTGATGGTGAACAACGCTTTGTCGCCGACCATTTCCGTGAGGAAAACCGTACCGAAGGTCGCGACCACCAAATAGGGCTCGATTGGCATATGGACTCCTCTGTGGGTCGGAGCTCCCGGAAAAACCGCGTCGAACGACGGACGACGAAGGCTCGTCGCGGCGCCTGCGCGTTTTCAGTGTTGCGATTTCATCACGTCTTCAGCGCGCGCAGCACGAACGTATTGCCGCCTACGATTCGCCCGTCTTCCTCCTGCACGATGTTGAGCGTCGCAATTCCTTTGGGTTTGGCCGGAGCGCTCAGCGCCAAGAGCGCGTTGAGCCCCGTCTTTGGAATGTTGATGCCCGCTAGCATGCCTCCCTTGTCTTCGCTCGCCAGCGCGTACATGTTGGAGATGTCGTATTTTTCCAATTCCGCTCCGAAACGTTCCTTCAAACTTTTAAGCACCCCATTGGCCGGTTTCTTCAGAGTCCACCCTTCCTGCGTGAGAGTGGCCGCAGCGGCGGCCTTTCCTTTCCTTGAGGATTTTTTCGAACTCTTGCCTGCCTTGGGCGTTGCCGCTATCTGGGCGGTCTTGGGAAAAATCAGCCCGACTCTCCAGCCGGCGAGAGCGCCGGGAAGAATCTTTATGGTTTGAGCTTTTTGCGAGAGGGCGAAAAATCCGAGTAGCGATCCGATGCTGGCTCCCGGCGGCGCGTTCACCACGTGCAGATTTTTCAAGCCGACGCGCTTTTCGTTGGGCACCAGAGATCCCACGTCGAAAACCTTGTTAGCCGCGGGGATCGGGTTGGACGGACTGTCCATGACTGCAAGCAAGCAAGTATGGTCGGCAGCCGTTATCGGCGTGTTCCAGTCCCACTCTAAAACCGTTGGCTCGGTGGGCGACAACGAGAGGATGACTTTTGCCGTCCCGATCGGCTTCCAATTGGTCATGTCGGATGAATTATTCGGGAAGGCCGTCCAAAAGTCCGCCGGCAAAGGAGGCAACCCGGCGGAAGCATTGGCGTAGAGGAGCTTCACGGTCACGTTCGCAGCAGGCGCAAATCGCGCTGCGCGTTGCGATGCTGGAGCTTGCTTTCAAACGCGGCATAATCGACGGTGGCGACGGCCATCTGATAGGCTGGGACGGCGCCCTCCAGAGCGTCCACTTTCATGTCGGCGCATTGCCACCACCACAATTGATCGCCGAGTGCCGCGTACTGCAGTGGGTCCTCAAAAGCCGCGATCACCGCCGGTGTCGGCGTTTGGCGTCCGGTCGCCATCAGATGATCCCTGAAGAACAGATCCACGTCCGGCATGGACGGTACGTCGAGCCTGCGCTCCCACATCCCACGTCCGTGGGTGCCGGCCCGCAGGAGCCGCGTCGGGTTATGCAAGCGCAAATCGTAGATGGCGCAATTCGGCAGCCCTTGGCTGAACTGCGTCCAACTGGCGCCAGCATTGATCGTGCGGTAGACGGCTACGTCGGTTGCAATGTAGTAAGCATTGTAAGGCGGGATGGGATCGATCACCAGCGCGTTCACCGGAATGTCTGGCAACGATCCCGCGCCGCTTCCACTGATGTTGGTCCAGGCAGCCGACAAGCCGTTCGCGGCCACCACGCCACGCCAGACGTGCGCGATGCCGAAACCGGACATTACGACGATGATCGTGTTGGCGTCGTCCGGGCGCGCCTCGATGTCCCAAATCCACTGTCCCGGCAACGGCGCGGCATGGATGGCCGTCGCCGTCCACGTACCGCTCTTGACCAGCCGGTAGACCCGGCCCGTGGTTGTCCCGGCGTAGATCAGGTTCGAGTTGACGTAGTGGATGGCCGAGACGTTGCCGGTGATGCCGGGAAGACTGGCTTTGGTGAGCCAGCCGTTGGCGCCCTGCGCATCGTCGATATTAATCAATGTCGTGCCCAGTGCGATGTTACTGGGATTGGTTTGGTCGAGAGTCAACGGCGGATAGAACAGAGGCGTGCCCGCGATGCCGCCGCTGACATTGAACCAGGTTCCGAACTTTCCGCCCTGCGTCGAACGTTTGGGGCTGGCGCCGTAATAGGTGCTCACGACGTTTTTCGGCTGGAGGCGATCTACGGCGCAGTAACCACCATCGCCATCGTCGGCATGCTTGAAGACTGGGCTGTTGCAAAACTGCTCCGTGCCGTTGTCCTGGGTTCCGCCGAAAACCACCGCATCCGAAGTCGGGTGATGATCGATGAATTCGAACTGCGTGATGCACGGCCCTTCGTTGATGGTGTCAGACCACGTTGCGCTTCCGTCGGTGGATTTGTAGACTCCGCCGTCGTTGCCGGCGTAGACGATGAGGGGATTGCCGGGCTGAAACGCGAAGGCATGGTTGTCCGGATATGCTCCACACGCCGTTCATGGCGTTGCGCACCGCCTTCCACACCGAGATCCCGCTTAAAAAAACAATATCCGGGGTGGTTGGATCGACGGCCACATTGAGGTTGTAGAAGCCCTGCCCGCCGATGTTTCCACCCGGCAATGGGATGGAAGTCCAATTGGCGCCGCCGTCGGTGGAGCGCAGAAACATATTGACCGTGTAGGAAGTGTCCGCGATCAGCGCGTAGAGGGTTTGCGGCGACGAGGGCGAGAGTCCCAAAGCAATGCGCGTAAAGCCGCTGGCCGGAAGTCCGCCCGTCAATTTCGCCCACGTCGGCGATGCCGCCCCGGCGTTGGTGGTCTTATAAACACCGCCACCCCAGAACGCGGCATAGATAGTAGAGGGAGTCGCCGGATCGATGCAAACATCCGTGGCGTTGAATCCTGGAAGCGACGAGCCAGTCATCTTAACCCAGTTCACACCGCTGTCGAGGCTTCGATAAATGCCATTGCCCGTGGCCGCGAACAATCTCGCGGGCGTACCGGGCGTGATGGCGATGCGACTGAAGCGAGTACCGGTAAAGGTGGGCTGAGCCAGCGTCGTCCAAGTGTTGCCGCCGTCTGTGGTTCTAAGCACGCCATTGCCGTAGTAGCTGTCACCGGAGAAGTTGCCTTCACCTGTCCCCGCATAGAGAATGAGATGGTTACTTGGGTCCATTGCGAGCGCGCCAATGGCGAGCGAAACTTCGTTGTCAGTCTTAGCAGTCCAATTAAGGCCGCCGTCCGTAGTTTTCCAGACACCTCCCTGTGCCGTGCCGATATAGATAATGTTGGTGTTGCTCGGGTCAACGACGATCGCGGTGACTCGGCCTGTGACAAGTACACGCGCAGGGGAGTAAGTTTGACCCTTAGGAATAGCCGTTGGTCCCATCTGAACCCAATTGCTTATGCCAGCAGCCGGCGGGACCATCTCAATCCCTTCGGGCGCGGCGGCGGAAAATGCTCTGGCTCTTGCCACGGTGGGAGCGGCAAGATCGTGCCCCCCCATGGCTCGAGAATGTTTTAGGGCGGCCAGGCGCAGGTCTGCGAGTCTCTTCGCCGTGCTTTGCTTGAGCCTGGCTTTGCTGATCTTGGGCGGTCTCTTGCCCCTGGCAGCCGCAATCGCCACCGTCAGGCTTGCGCTCTCTACAACGCTTTCCTCCCCTTCGATGCGCCGGTCGGCATCGAGCTCTTCATGGCGCAGCAGCGGATTATCCGGTGGAGGAACTGCTTGTTTGAGACCCCTTGATCGCGACGTTTTAGATGCGCTTTTCTTCGCGGACACCGTCTTTTTCCTTACCATGATTAGGACTCCTTATGGGTCGGCATGTAACGGGCAAAGTTTTCATTGAGTTTAGTCATTATCATCATCGTCGGAACCGCGACGTTTCGGCGGCGCCTTAGGTGCATCGGATGTGGGCATGTCCTGGGTTTGCTTCCATGCTTTGGACCGACGCCGCGCCATCTCCTTGGTTGTGCTTTCACCGTTGCGGCCGGCTTCCTCCGATTGCTGGCGAAGCAAGGGGTTGTCCGGCGGTGGAACAGCTTTCTTCAAACGCGAGGTCGGCGCCTTCCGTGGTTTTGATCTTTTTAAAGGAGTTCTTTTCTTCGCCATTGCCCAACCTCTTTTTCCGACCTGTGACTGCACAAAGAGAAATCGTCAAAAGTTCGTGTTTGATGTTACGCCGCGATTCGTTAAAACTCTAGGTTCAGGTCTTGTTGTTTGCTATTTGATCACCCGCAACCAATCGCTTCGTTCATACTCCTGTTATCTATGTACTCCCCGAATGATTCCGTTAGGGCTGTGCTTGTATTAGTTACTCTCCCACTTACGTCTGGTCCAATACAAAATTCTTATAAGACTGTTATAAGTTTCTCTTATATCTCTCAGCTCGGCTCTTTCCGGTCCGCGAAGTGAGGCATCGGCTCGCAGTTCTGCGCCGGTGCGGCGAGTTCTCGCCGCAGTCGTGGATGCCCGCCGACAGCAATCAACACAACCTTCGATCCTGGTGCAGCCGCGCAACCAGTGTTTACAGTCGGTCTATCCAATGGTTGCAGAGAGTGTCTACTGGGAGACGCGCCGGGAAATTGATCGATCTCGATCAATAAACATTCTTCAAGGATTTCGCTATCCGATTTGCTTTTAATGCGTGTCTGCGGAATTGGCCCGGACTTTGTATCCATACAAGCCGGATTTTCTTATCGGCTTGTTAATTGATGAACTGAGGTCCGTCGCGTTACTTAGAATAACTGGCCTACAACGTGCCTGGGAGAGGGCCGTCGGCTGCAGCGCAACTGCGGGGAATTTGTCGCTTGGCCATGGGGGGGAGTTAGTTATGGACGTACAGGTTGGAGTTGATTCGCCATCGAAACCAATTGATGCGCTTTTTGTGGAAAATTCTGGTGCAGCGAAACGAGTGACGCTGACGTTAAACCAGTTCAGTTCCTTTGCCGCTGTGGCGAAGCATCTGAGTCTGACAAAGGCTTCCCTGGAGCTACGTGTCAGCCAGCCATCGATCACCCAGCAGTTGAAACAGTTGGAAGATCATCATGGAACCCAGCTTTACCGCCGGTTGAGCAAAGGTATCGAGATCACGGAAGCGGGGCAGTTGTTCCTGCGGAAAATCATGCCGATTCTTGAGCAGGTCGCGATGCTGGAGGGCGGATTCAAGCTGCCGGCGAAAAGCGATCGAGAAATTTTGCGGGTAGGAGGAACGGACAACGCTTCCGCGGAGTTATTGCCGTCTTTGTTGGCCGGCTTTCGACATGTGCATCCGACCGCCGAATTGGAGATGCGCACTCGGACTTCGGATCATCTTGAGCGAATGGTATCGAGCTCGGTATTGGACCTGGCTGTGACGGTAAGGGAGGCGCGTTCGGCCGATTTGGCTTGCGAGCCATTGCGGCGGGAGAAGATCGCGATGTTCGTTCCGTCGAATCACCGATTAGCCCACAAAAGTCGATTGCAATTATCTGACGTGTTTGCTGAGCCTCTGATCATTAGAGGCGGTAAGGGAGGGTCCGGCGTGTTCGATAAGGCTATGCAGCGGATTCGCGACCGAGAACTAGATCTCAAGATCGCTATGTATTGCGACGGGCCGACGGAGATCAAGGCGGCGGTCCGGAAGAATATGGGTGTTGGAATGGTCTACGAGGACGCGATTAAATCCGAAGTCGCTTCGGGTGAATTAAAAATCCTCAAAGTGCCGGGCATTGAGTTGGAAGGGGAGAGCTCTATTATCTATTCGAAGAAACGAAAGCTTTCCTCGCTGGCGCTGGAATTCCTCGAACTCTTGCGTAGCGTGCGACAGAAAACTGAAACATCTGAACTCGCTGTCCAGCGTAGAGCCCAATCCTCCTATACGAGCCAAACGTCTTCGAGGCGGTGTATAAGTATTCGCGGCCGGATTACCATTGCCTCGAAGAAGCGTCTAATATTTCCGGATTCCGGGTCGCGCTCGGCTAGTCTTTGGCGGTTTCGCTCTCGGAGTGTTGGGAGTTCCGCGGCAGACACTGGACTTGGATTTTCTCGTGCATCGGGACGATCTGCCAAAGCTCGACGACGCTCTGACGGCTCTGGCATGTTGCCGAGAAAAACTTTGTTGCAGGCTGCTCAAAAAGATCGCAGATGCCCCCTCGATCGCTTTTTCGACCCGGCTAATCAAGGAACGGGCTAACTTCTCGAAAAAGTCATGAAGTCCTTTTTTATATAGCGAACGTACAAGTGCGGCGCACTGTCAGACTTGCCTAAGTCTATTAACTTAAATTGTTCTTTTGCGAAACGCCGGAAGAGACGTTTGATGGCTGCTGGGAGATACCGTCTTATAGGTCAGGAGGGGAGCATTAAAACTCCCCTTCTGTTTTCGTGGATGGGCAATTACTTCTTTTCTTTGCTCGTCGGTTCTTTGCTCATGGGTTCCATCTTTTCTTTTTTCATGGCCTTCATCTCCGTATCCATGGGCTTAGCCATTTTGATTCCGAGCTTCTCGGCTGTCTGGTTATCCAATTGTCCGGTCGCCTTCAAGCCGTTGGCCTCTTGAAATGCCTTCAGCGCGGCCCGGGTTTTGGGACCCATTCTGCCGTCGATAGGTCCGGGATCGTTGCCCTTGGCCTTCAAAGCCTCTTGAACCTCTCTGTTGTCTTTCCTGCCGGTCGTCATCTTTCCCATCTCCGGCTTCTTCTCCATCTCCCCCATCTTCTCCGCTTTAGCCGGCGGCGCTTGCTTTTCCTCCGCCGCCCAAGCGGACACAGCCAGAGTCAAGAAAAGCGCGCTTGCGAATACAGTTCTCCAAATCTGAGTAAACATAGATTTGTCCTCCTTGTACGATCAACGTAATCTTACTCGGCAAGAGTTTGCTGTCTAATAGTGGACAGTGTTGAAAAGAATTTTAATACTGACGTGCCGATGCGGCATCTCGAGTGTGATGTGGCTCTTTTGCTGAGTTCTAGTGGGAAATCTTCAGCGCGATACTGAGCGGCAACGGATTATCACCGGTGCTAAAAGCCGTGCCTAATTTTTCGATCTCCCAGGATGAGACCTTTTCTTTCGAATTCCCTTCTTTTGCGACCTCCAACTTGTCGGCTTGCGGCAGTTAGATGAGGTACTTTACGTTATTCCCGTCGGTCAGAGTCACGGACAGAAGCAACGGTTTGCCTTTTTCCGGTGGCCAACGTTCGCAGTCCGGCAATGCGAGTGGCAAGGCTGGTCTTATTCACGGTATCCGCATACAGCCAGATGAAAACGCCGATAAACGTGATCAAGACCAACCAGGCATACTGGCCGATCCGTTTCTGCGGTTTTATCCATGAAAACGGAAGTGAACGAGGGGATATTGACACTCAGTGGCGAGAGAAAGTTTGAAGAGCCGGCCACTGGGGTCGAGTACCACCGGGTCGAGCGGGTTGCAGGTAAATTTTCTCGATCCTTCTACATGCCGCAAACGGTGAAACACGATGGCATCAAAGCAACCTATCGGGACGGAATACTTGAAGTACAAGTTCCCAAAGCCGATGAGGCCAAGCCAAGACAGATCGCTATAAGCCTGAACTGATTCATCGCAAACCGTCAAACAGAAACCTAGGGGGAAAGCCAAGCGGCTTCCCCCTTTGGTTGCTCGTAACGCCGCATCAAATCTCTCCATCAGCACCGGCAGTGCAATCGTGATGCGAAGCCTGGATAAGATTGTTATGCCAGGCCCCAGAGTCCACACGACATTTTGATAATTCTCAAAACATCAAAGTTCCCCCCCTCAGGTTTATCTTCCCTTGAACTTTTGAACTATTGAACCCTTCGACATACTCAGGGCAGGCTCTTGAACCGCCGCAAGGCAAAGGCTTCGCCTAGTAAAGGATAACACCTATCTCTACCTGTCCCTTGCGGATCTCGTAGTCTCTACGAGATATTCTTTGGTCTCGATAATCCTCCTCCAGCTGGTTCATCTGGTAATGGGAGTTAGAGTTGTAGCCTGACACGGGTGTACGGTTCCCTGACGCCGCTCCTCCAACGAATTGGCAACCCCACTGACCGAGAGCGATCATGAGCGCGAAGAGCACGATTAATTTTCGCATGTCAACCTCCTTTGGTCGGACAGATTAGGAGGGTTAAGTCAGGCTTACTTAAAAAATTTCGAGTAACCTCAGGAGTGAAACCCCACGCCTAGAATTGGTCAAACTCTACACTGACCGGAGAGGGATTACTGTCTAATAGAGGACCGTCTTGAAAGGAATTATCGCAGGCATGAAAGTTCTTGAAATGTGAAACATCACGCACTTGAGGCGCCGAATCGGCGCCTCAAGTGCGGTGGATCTCGAGAAATCCCGCGTCTATCTGGGTTCGATGGCTAGTTGGGGAAATCTTCAGCGCGACGCCGAGCGGCAATGGCTTATCGCCGGTACTCAAAGCCGTGCCCAGTATCTCCATCTCCCAGGATGAGACCTTCGCCGCAATAATTTTTTGAGACCGTCCAGTATTGGACAGTAATCGTTCCCGGTTCCGTTGCACGATGTGCAGTGAATAGCGTTTATCTAAACAAGCGGCATATCAAAAGAGGTTAGAACATAGAGGCGTGCATAACACCCAGGAAAGGGGCGAACATGAAAACTATTATTCGTGGACTAACGCTAGTTTCTCTTATTCTATTGGCGGCGTGTATGGCTGGCGCCGCTCAGTCGCCGGGTCGTTGGGAGCTTCTAGGTCAACGTGAGGTGGATTTCAAAAATGATCACGACCGGATCGACGTGGGCCGAAGCGAGGGCCGGTTTAAACAGCTTGAGGTTAGGGTAAAGAATGCGCCGATCGAAATCTATAATATGCTCGTGACATTTGGCAACGATACAACCTTCAAGCCCAAATTGCGGCATAAATTCGCGGAAGGATCCGGAAGCCATATCATCGACCTCCCCGGCGAACGTCGAACCATTAAGCGAATCGATTTCAACTACAGGAGCATCAATCGCCGCGAAGGCAAAGGAACTGTTGAAGTGCGCGGGCGTTAGGACTTATTTATCGCTGCTTCGAGAGGGAGACGCTCACCTTGGACGTCTCCCTCGGTCGATCCGACTCAACAAGTCGGAAAGGCATCCGCACACCGCACCTACCGCCGTCCTACCGTCCTACAAGGGGGTCGCGCCATGACGCGCCTTGTTTATCTGCAGGAATATAGGCTTGCGAGACCTGACTCCAGTGATTGCGTTCGCCAGTAAATAAGAGAAGGATTTTCAAATGAAATCTACGAAATTAACAGGGTCACTGGTCATTTTATTCCCCTCATTCGTTGGATGCACCGCAGCTCCCGACCGTATCCTATTGAAGGAACAAGGCGATAATAATCGCTGTCACATGAAAATCGAGACTTACGGCGATCCCGCAGTGCCAACCGAACGCGAAGTTGTCGATTATTACGGGCCGTGTGATGAACGGCCATCGAAAAAATGAGACCAAACCGGGGCTATCTCAGCCTGAACCTATGCTCACCCCGACTGCTACAATCTTCTTTTCGCCGCGTTCGCCGCATCCTGAGTCTCTTCACCTACGCGCTCGACGTCTCTGCCGAGGCCGTGAATCGTGTTGCAAGCTGCGGTCGTGCCCAAAAGGATTAACATAAAGATGGCAAAAATTATTCGATCCATGTCAGTCTCCAATTCGCGCGGATATTTTTAACAACTGAAGGAGCACTATTTGTGCCAGACCGGCACTAAGATAGCGCAGCGAAAACGCGAGCGTCGCCAGGTTATTGGAGTATAAGGAAAAACCTGATGGTTAAGCGTCGTTAGGACTGCCAAACGGTAAAAACTCAGTGATGATAGCGCGACGTTGGTATCAGGAATTCATCTCAACAATGATCGGCAATATCCTACAACCCACCCTGCTATTGAACCGCCGCACACGGGTGTGGTTTACTGCAAATGGTAAATTCCTCTCACCTCTCAACGGAGAAATTTATGACGCGGTACAGAAACATTGTATGGACGGGCTTGCTAGCAGGCGCTTTAGTTACGCTCGCGCATGCGGCGTCCGCCGATCCCCCACGCTCCTCCCGGCAAAGTCTTCAAAACGAGATCCAGCAGGACCGACGGGAACTGCGCGACAGTCGCCAGGAGCTCAAGAGTGATCTCAAGGCATTGAAGGAAGACCGGCGGGAGTTTAGACAGGACCGCAGATCGGGAGCCGGCGTCGAAGAACTCGCTCGGGATAAGGCGGAAATTCGTGAGTCGCGGGACAATTTGCGAGACAGCCGGTGGGAGGTTGGGCAAGACCGCCGCGAGCTCAACCGGGACCTGAGCGAATACGAGTGGCGCTACGGCGACCGGGACCGCTACCGCGACAACCGCGGCTGGTGGAACCCTTACAGTTGGTGGAACTGGCGCTAAAATCAAACTCCGATCCAGGATCGGTACGAGATCCGCGAAGAAGACTATAGCTCACGCGTGATCAAGCCATGGCAGCTCTTGCTTCGTGTGTCTGGCTCTTGTGAAACGCCAGCCAAGTCGTTGATACGGAGGTATTCTCGACACAACCGTTAACTCGATCTCATTCTTTGTTGTAGCTATGCTCGACCGCGCGTAGGCGCCTTATGGGCCTCTATTGATCAGGCCCATCCCAGGCGCGTGACAATCGCGCGTCCCATGATCCAGTCCTTGTCGTCCTCCGACAAGAAGTCCAATTCCTCGGTGAAATGCGTAATCCGCTGACGGTAAGTGGCCTTGGCAAATGAATTGGTCATGTCGGTTCCCCAATAGCAGCGGCGCGCACCGTAAGCATCGAACAGGCGACGGATATGAGGGGTCACGTCGCGGAACGGATAGGGCTCGGACGAAAAGGCCGGCGCCGCCGACAGCTTCACGGACACGTTTGGATACTTGGCGAGCGCGACCGACTGGTCGATCGCAGCCGGCACCGTCTTGCTCCTCACGCTCTCCGATGACACGCCCATATGGTCGATGATGAGAACGAGCAGCGAGTGCCGCTCCGCAATGCGGGCGAACTGGTGCGTCTGACCGGTGGTGAGAAACATGACCGGAATGCCGGCCTTCTCGGCCGCCGGCCAGAACCAGTCCGCGGTCCCGTCCGTAAGCCATGCGGCCTGCTCGCCAGCTATATTCAACCGAATACCGAGCACACCAGGCTGTTCTCTCCACGTCGGAAAGCGACGAGCGGTTGTCGGATCGTTGAGCGCAATGCGGCCCATGATGGCAAAACGGCCGGGATATCGTTTCACCGCCTCCTGAGCATAGTCGAGCCGGTCGCCTTCCAATGTCGGCGGGACGACGACGACGCGATCGACGCCCGCCTCGTCCATCATGGGAACCAGCCTCTCGATGGTGAATGGTTCCGGAAGCTGCGGCCTTGCGCCGGGAACCCACGGGCGGTCTGGAGTTGAGGCCTTTCACATGTGAACTTGCGCGTCGACGATAAGTCGGCGTCGCTCCGGTTGAGCAGCCGCCTCTTGCGAGAACCCTGAAGCCAGCGCGACACCTGTGCCAAGCGTGCTTTTGAGAAATTCGCGACGCGACAACATTGCTGAACCTCCCTCTATCTGACCAGCCTCTTATGACTTCGCGCGCAAAGTCCGCATCATGACCGAGTAGCGAAGCTCCTTCACGGGCGGAATTGAATGTTGCCAGATCTCTCGCGAAGCTCCACCCATTAAATAAATTGAGCGCGGTTGTAGTTCGATCGATAATATTTCATCACGATTTAGGTTCTTCGATCGGCCGCGGTTATATTTTCGAAACCTCATCCGGCATGCTGCGCCAAGAGAAATGCCAACCGCAACCCCAAAATGCGGAATATCCCGGTGCCAGCCAATCGGCGATCCAATAGAATATTCAATGACGGACGTTTGAATTAAACTGTTCGGATCAATGTTGAAGAGGTCTCCGGCGCGTGTCCGGAGCGGTAAGAGAAATGCCGGTGGGTCTGGAGCTGTTGTGATTTCACTTGCTCCGAACTCGTACTGCCAGCCAAAACTAGCTGTGCGCCGCTTTCCGATAAATTGATAATATTTAAACGGCGTAAGGTCAAGTTTCTGAATCTCCTGAATAAGTTCGTGCTCTTCGGCCTCTGAGATAAAGTTTTGGCGATAACTAAACCCATCTGGAACTTTGGCCGAGACTTCAAAAAGACTCGGGGCTCTATTGACTCTGGGCATAGCATTATAATGCCATGTCCGACGAGAAGTTTAATTGGCCTGCTAAGATTTTTTGCCTCAGGCTAGTGTCCTGACCCAGAAGTTCGTTAAATTATTCGTTACGTTCTTTACCCGTCAGTTATATCGCGATTTTCTGGGTCACCACACTAGATCCTCAAACCATGAAGTCTGAAGTGCGCGCTTGCGAACGGCTGTCCGCGTATTTTCGGAAGTTTTGTCTGGAAGAAACCGGACACGACTTGCTATGCATCAGGGACTTGACGGTTGTGGTACTCGATCTCTCTTCGGCAGCAATTTATCGGGTTTCTGTTTAACTTCCGCGTGTGCGATTCTGCGGGCCTACTTTTTCAATCGTGACGCGGAGTGCGATACGCCCTTCAGCGAGGGTCTTCTCGCGGACCTCGTCCCAACTCGCCGGCTCACCGCGAATTTTCCGGTGCCAATCGAGCACGATCCCCATGGCCTCCGGGTGCGGAATGACCTCGGCCTTACCGTCGATCTGAATATAATTCGAGCGTTGAATTTCTCGCCGTACACCAGCAAGGAGATCTGCGGGTTTCGCCCGATGTTCTTGACCTTGTAGGTCGTGTCCCGCGCGGTGATGATCACGTTGCCGTCCGCGCCGAGAACCGGAGAGACGAGCGTCATCTGCAAGGAACCGTCCTTCTTACGGGTGACCAGACAGCCACGATGATTGTTCTTCAAAAACTCCTTTGCTTCGGCAATGTCCATGCAACCCTCCGGGAATCGGTCTCCCGCCATGCTGCCGTTTTTGTCTACTTGAGCTCGATTTCCTCGGTGAAGAACTCAATGGCGGTTTGGCCAACCTGCTCGGTGTCGTAATAAGCGTATCCGGCGACGGCGAGAGCGCCGATCGCCGGCAGCAGTCGCCAGAGTCCGCGACGGGCGACCCGGTGGACGACTTTAACGCCGATCCTGCGCAGAACATTTTCAGCCACCCGCAGCGAGAAACGTTGCAGCACTAATCGCTCGCCCATGCGTGTCACCAGATCGCGGACGGCCTGCGCGGCGGCGTGGCGGAACAAACAGTAGATTATCGATTCTTCGGTGAGTTTCCCTCTCTTGCCGAAGACGGCGCCGATATCGGCGACGAGCTGCGCTTGCAGCCGCCAGATGGCCGCGAGGTCCGGCAGAATCGTCAACCATCCTAGGGGTCCGGTCGGCAACGCAAGCGCCCCGGAGATCGCGGCGGCCCTTAACGACGCCTCAGCGGTCAGCTTGCGGGCACGCAAAACCCCATCGCTCGATCGCTTCTCGGCGCTTGACGGAATTTCATTGATCACCTTGAAGAGAATGGTAAATAGTTTCTCAAGCAATTCGTTTTCTTGCGCCGCGCCTTTGCTGATGATCGGGTTGTGCATATAGGTCGGTTCGTTTGACATAGGGTCCTCCCTACGTGGGGTGCTTCGAACTTAAATGATTTCCATGCGAGAAATCGTCAACAACAGATCAGGAAGTGAGGCTAGGCTCGTGTGGCTGGTTGGATCCACTCGCACATTAACTTTAGCCGATCAGGGTTGGCGCTGTGGGTTAACGCCGTTTACCTCAATATCGCCCTCACGGCCAATAAATATTAAACGAGGTAGCGTTCAAATAGCAAGGGAAAAATACCAAACTAATCCAATCCAGCAGTTTTCTGGGGCAGAACTATTGCCAGGGGTAGGAGATAACTTGCTTAAATGCAACGACTCCATCGCCTTGAACCTGATGACGGTGCAGCCAGAGGCTGATCAGCCTAAGGCTGAGACTGGTGCGGACCTAGTCTTACACCGAACGATTGAAAACAGGGGCGCGTAACTTAAAGATCATCAGCCCGGCGAGTTGAACGAGAAAAGAAATAAACCTGAATCCGGCGTGAGAAGCTCTCCATGAGACAGCAAATACAAGCGGGAATTAGTCAATCTCGGGCTTGCGCCGAAAGCTACTTTTCATTAGCTTTGGGAACAATAATCCCAAGCCGTGAAACGCACGTCTTTCACGCCGGATTCAGGATAAAAGAAATTTATTTCACAGGAAAGTTTTTGCCTCTTGCAACCTGCCTTCTAATGGTGTGACCCCCAAGTCCGACTATGTAAGCGGGTTTTCAAGCCCAAGCCTGGATTGCAACGCCCCAGCGCGGGTGCGATAGTCGCCGCGTTCGGAAGGCAAGACCATGGCAGAGAAGTTAACGATAAGCCAGCTCAACAAACTTGGAGAGCGCCTGCGGAAGGATCCCGATAGCAAAGATGCACTGCGCCTGTTGGAGACCTTTCGTTTATCCTTTACGCCCGCCTATGATCAAGTCTTCGGTCAATTAAGGGAACTGGGCCTGGACCCTGCAGGCAGACCGGCGAAATCGACCCAATCCATTATTGCCAAGCTGGTCAGATTACGTACACGGTTATCGAGGATGCAGGATATCGCTGGATGTCGGGTTGAGGTCGACAATATCCCAGAGCAGGATCGCGTCGTGAGTCAGATCGCTAACGTTTATCCGGAGGCCCAAATTGACGATCTTCGCATAAAGCCAAGCCACGGATATAGAGCGGTTCACGTGATAGTGAAAGTCGCCGGCTTTCCTGTTGAAATCCAGGTGCGCACACCTCTCCAAAATAGCTGGGCTCAGGGCACGGAAAGCCTGGCGGACAGCTTTGATCCGGAAATAAAATATGGAGGAGGCCCGGAACAACTGCGCCATGTTCTCGAACTTGTGTCCACTAGAATTGCGGGTGTCGAAGACAACGAAACAAGTCTCATTACGCTTCGCGCAAGTGTTTCAGGCGAGGTTTTGCAGGAGGAATTTTCCAATTTGGAAACGGAGCTGCTGAAGCAAAAGAAGAAGTTGCATGAGGTCCTGCAACAAATTATGATGGCTGCAGAAAAGAAGGTTTAATCAAATGATTTTCTTAATCGACTACGATCGAAAAAAGGGCAAAATTCTCTTATTTAAGCGTTTTCGGGACGACCAACGTGCCGACGCCCAGCGCGAAAGGCTCGATATCGAGTTGAGCTTGAATGGCTCGCGCGCGTCACGCGAAGTCGTGCTCCTAGAAGCCGACGACGAGCAGACTCTTCACCAAAGTCACCAACGGTATTTTAAGACTACCCGCGAAATCCTCGAGTCTATGTCCGCAATGGTGTCCGCTATTCCTTAATAATCTGACCTTGCGAGGGGGTTGTTCGTAACCGGGCAAAAATCAGGGCTGGGCCGAAAGGTTCAGCCTTTTTTTTTCGATGGACGGTTTGAACTTAAGCGTAGCGCGCTGGTGCAACGACTGGAACAGGCAGCGCGCGCTGGAACGTGATCGCGGAGTGCGACTTAGCAATCCTGCATCTGTTGATTTTCTTTTAACTCCACAACGGACGAGCGGCCGCCTTCGATTTCCTTACGGCGTCGATCACGCCCGCAGAAAAATGAAAATTGTTAAGAATAAAAAGCCTAGTCCACAGTTTGATGACGCTGGTCGAGTCTCAGAATAAAAACGATTAGCACCGATGAACAAAAGAAGGCCACGGTACCTGAATGGCGACAGCGCAGACCATCGATCCGTTCGGAGTTCGTTACGCGCGCGATGACGGGTACGGAGTTGGTGCGGTTAAGGTCGTCGGCAGATGTTGGGGCGTTTGGATTACACGTCGGTGAGTCGCGAGCGCAAACGGTTACTGGAAAGAATCGAAAAGGATGACGTGCTTAAGCAACGGCAAACACAAGGCAAGGGGAACACCAAGAACGGCAGTAAGTATCTCAGTTGGGCGTTTGTGGAAGCGGCCAACTTTGCCGTGCGTTACCAACCGCTGATTCGCCGCTTCTATCAGAGAAAAAGGCCAAGACTAAGGCCGTGGTAGCCATCAAGGCGGTGGCTCACAAGCTCTCACGGGCCTGTTACTACGTCATGCGCGACGAAGTGCCGTTCGATGTCGGTAGAGCCTTCGCTTAGGAGAAGTTTTTCGGTTGGGATGGGGCAGTGAGCTAGAAAAGGGGTTGGCTCAGAACCATGAGATTTGATTGGCCGCTGTCTCATCCCTTAAAGACATAGACAACTCGGTGGTGATTTGATCAGATGGTACGCCCACGCCGTGAGCCATAATGGGGTTGGTCCCCGAAAGGGAGAGCCAGTGGATTTGTGAAAGTCCTAAAACCTTGGACGCGGCGTGGTACCGACAGTTTTCTGGGGCAGAACTATTGCCAGGGGCTGGAGATCGTTTCCCTCACAGGAAAACTCCATCGCCTTGAACCTGATGACGGTTCAGCCAGAGGCTGATCAGCCTAAGGCGGAGACTGGTGCGGACCTAGTCTTACACCGAACGATTGAAAACAGGGGCGTGTAACTTTCGTTGAAAAAGGAAGAAACAGAGAAATTGGTTTTATAGAAGAGTCTTTGTCTAACCCGGAGGCCGCGAGGTTTCTTAAAATTTCCGAAAAACGGGTTGAACGACTTGAACGGCTGGAAGGATTGGAACGGGTCGCGGTTTTAGGGCGAGTTGAAACAGAAGAAATAAAGAAATTTATTTCACAGGAAAGTCTTCGCCTCTTGTAACCTGCCGTCGAATGGGTCACCCCTAATGTGATCTTGACGTGCGACCCATGACTAAAATAAGTTGGCCCGACTGAAGCTGTAGACTCCAAGCCACTGTTCCTCATAGGAGAAGCGACATGCCAGGCAGAACATCCTTGCTCGTTGTACGGGCCTTCTTGTTTTTGTTCGCGACGGCAGAATCATCCTTGGCGAACCCGGCGGAACAAATCTTAGCCGAAGTGAACAAACTGGCGCCCGCGGAAAGACAAAAAAGATTAGAGGAGGGGGCTCGAAAGGAAGGGGTAATAAAATTCGCGTCAAACGAAAGCGTGGAGAGCATCAAAGTTCTCCACGGAGCATTTGCGAGAATCGTGGAGAGCGCCGGGACTGCGGGGAGTGACAAGGATTGTGCTGGAGCATCGGACTCGGAAACTCGATACCGATGTGATCGGGATTCCGTTCGAAGGCGTCCTGCAG
>VBKY01000616.1 GCA_005879255.1 Deltaproteobacteria bacterium | reverse complement strand
CGCCAGACCTTCGGCCCACGGATAGCTCTTGATACTGTGGCTGTTTTTACCATTGACCAATGTTTCTGCGTGGCGGATGCCGACGAGCTCGGTGTTGATGACCGGCACTTTGAGCTCCGCCTCCAATTCCAGCGGTGAAACGACATAAGGAACCAAACGTGCGCCCAAAGGAATGAGCGCCTGAGCGCCGTCCGCGATCAACTCCTTTCCCACCGCCACCATGCGCTCGACGAGGAGGTCGTGATGGGCGGACAAATCGCCGGTCTCGTAGGTGTTGATCGCTTTCAACCCCGAGACGAAACGACCCATGCGATAATTCTCGATGATGCGCTGCGCGTACAAAGCATGGCTGTCCAATGGGGCGATAAGCCCGAAACGGTCGCATAGCGTCGCCGCAAAGTGACAAGCGGCGCGCAAAACTCCGATGACCGGAATGCGCACGGCGCAACGCGCCACTTCCACGCCGGGATCGAATGTGTTGCTCTGGACGACGGCGTCGAAGCCAGAGCGCTCGGCTTCGATAATCTTTTTAACCAAGGCAGGAGTTTCCAATGCATGGTGCAGACCCGCCAGCGCCTGGCTTTTACGCAAGCGGCTGGTTACCTCGCCGCCACCCAGATCTTCGGGATAGTGCATTTCTATGGTCGTGCCGGGCGAGGCATAGCTGGCGAGCAGCGCCGCTACGCGCGCTTCGTACGCCGAGCCCCCTTCCCGTTTCGACTGGTGATTCAAGATCATAATGCGCATCCTATTTCCTCCGTCACGCTAAAAGCTGTTCCAATTGTTCCAAAGGTTCGAGTCGCTCCAATGATTTCGCCCGTTCAAATAGTTCAAAAGGTTCAAGCCGTTCAAACCGTTCAATGCCCGCTCACTGAGCGAAAATTTCTCGCATGAGCTTGGAGTATTCGACGATGTGCTCGCCCAGCTCAGGGTTCACGGCAATCATCTGCAGCCCTTTGGCTTTCGCCCTCTGTTCCTGCATGATTTCCGCGTGTGCGAGATAGCGGCCCAGGTCCGCGAGAATTTTCTGTCCCTCGAGCGACAAGACAAAATCGACATAGAGCCGCGCCGCATTCGGATGGACCGGTTGGGAGGATATCCCGATTCCTATCAGCGAGGCGGGCGCGGGTGGGAAAGCGACCCAATCAATGGGACCGCCGCGTCTGCGCACCCGATCCACGGAAGGAGCCGGAATGTCGATATCCAACGACGCCTCTCCGGCAGCCACCAACTGGGCAATCAAGTCGTGACCGATGCGGTTCATGATATTCTGCTTGGCAAGATCACGCATGTACTTAAGTCCCTTCTCTTTGCCCATAATCTGCAGAACTCCGGCGAACCAATCCACTTTGGTCGGTTCCATCATCATTTTTCCGTGCCACATGGGTTGAAGAAGATCCTCGTACTTGCGCGGCAGATTTTCTTTGCTTACCAAGCGGTGATTGTAGGCGACGACATAGGGATTGGTGTAGACCGTGGTCCAGTATCCCTCTTCCTTGAAATCTCTCGCGTAGCTGGCGTTTTCTGACGATATGTAATGACCGAGTAATTGGCTTTTCTTGAGCGTGTGCATGGCGAAGCCGAGCGTCTGCACGGCATCGGCAAAGGATTTCTTTGCGCGCGCTTCTACGAGTATCTTGGTGAGAAGTTTTTCGCTGTCGGTTCGATTGAGCTTGACTTTGACGAACGGATATTTCTGCTCGAAGCGCGAGATCATCGTATTGGCTTCTTCCAGATTCATCGAGGCGTAGAGGACCACCTCACCTTCCTTTTTCGCACCTTCAATCCATTGGTCCCGGCTCGCGGCTGCCGAAGATTGCGTGGAAACAAAAACGAAAACGATGGCTAGGAAAACAGACAGCGTGTGGCCCATCAGATATTTAACAACTCGCGTGGCCATTTGAACCTCTGAGTGGCGCCGAAATCCAAGAAATATCGATTCTGAATTCCGGCGCAGAATGAAAACCCTATTTGCCAGCCGCTGCTTTGCGGCGGCCGATGGCGGCTTCGGCTCTGGGGCTAATCGCGCGCTCGACGGCGACGTTCAGCAGCGCCGGGCGTCCGGCGGCGAATGCTCGATCCAATGCCGACGCGAGATCCTCGGGGCGTTCGACAAACTCGCCGTAACCACCCAAGCCCTGCACGACTTGCTCGTAACGAGTCTGCAGCAAGTCAGTGGCCACCGGTCGGCCGTAGAGGCCCAGCTGGATTTGCCGGTCGATACCCCAGGCCGAATCGTTACCGAGTATGCCGACGACATTGAGCTTGTGGCGCACCGCCGTGTCGAATTCCATCGCGTTAAATCCGAACGCGCCGTCGCCGGTGAGCATGATCACCCGAGTGTCCGGATAGGCGAGTTTGGCGGCGAGCGCCTGAGGCAGCGACGAGCCCAGCATGCCCAGGCTGGAGACGCAGAACCAGTGCTTGGGCTTGAGCGCCGGCAACAATGAGCGCCCGAAGTGGCAGAAATCACCACCGTCAAAAACAAGGCAGTCGTCCGGGCGCAGCCGCGATTGAATCGTTTTATGTACGAACAGCGCGTGCATCGGCGTCTTGGGGCGAGCTAATTTTTCCGTCCACTCGGCCTGGGCAAAGCGCACTGCGCGGAGCTCCTCGATCCACGGCAGCTCTTTCCAGACGTGATTCGACGCTTCTTTGGTCAGCTGGTC
>VBKY01000231.1 GCA_005879255.1 Deltaproteobacteria bacterium | reverse complement strand
GTACGAGCGTATGAAAAAGCTCAACATGTTCGCCAGCTGCGCGCCGAAATACATCGAAAACGTCTCACCGCGCATCGTGCGTGACTACGGTGAGGAGTATTTGAAGTGGAACGTGCCGGTAAAAAGTCTCATTGCCGCCGGGGTCAAAACGGTAATGGAACTGGATGTTCATCTCACTCCGAGGAAGAACGCGTTTTACTACATGCAGCTTCTCCTCACCCGCGAGGCGGCGGGAAAAGTCTGGAACTTGAGCGAAAAAGTCGACCGGATGACGGCTCTCAAGATGTTCACTCGCTGGGCGGCGGAGTACATGATGCGCGAGAATGTTCTCGGCTCCATCGAGCCCGGGAAATGGGCCGATCTTATCGTTTTAGATCGCGACTACATGACCATTCCCGAGAATGAGATGAGTAAAATCCAGGTGTTGCTGACGATGGTCGGCGGCAAGATCATCCATGAAATGCCCGCGGTTCGGGGCATAGATAAGAGTACGGTGCCGGCCAAAGCTGGCAAGGAGACCGGCACGGAAGAATAGCAACATAAAGACGGCGATGGGATAGAGAACAGAGCGACAAAGATTAGAAAACGGCAGAACGCGCTGACTGAGCTGACAGGACGACCTTCCTCGACCTTCCTCGATGCTGAGTTGGACGGAGGAATTGATTATGCGTCGGATTGCAATCTTAGTGTTCTTATTTTCGGGCTTCTTCACTGGTCGAGCGGCGGCGCAAAGCGTGCCGCCGGAGCTAATCAATTATCCGGAAACGATTCTGCATAACGGCAAAATCGTCACCATGAACGATAGCGCGACGATCGCACAAGCGCTCGCCGTAAGGCAGGGAAAACTTCTCGCCGTCGGGACAAATGCGGAAATCCTCCGGCTCGCGGGGCCCAAGACAGTCAGGATCGATTTAAGAGGAAGAACGGTTCTTCCCGGTTTCATCGACACCCATTCGCATCCCCACGAGTACAGTCTTGATGCATATGCTTCCGATTCGCTGCCCGAACTGCGCATGAAAACAGTCAATGGAAATACTTTTCAAGAACTTTTAAAGGGAGTCGAATCGCTGGCGGCGAAAGCCAAGCCGGACGAATGGCTCATGATCCGTCTCGAGCCAATCGACGTGGCCAATGATTTTTGGCTCAAACACACTTACCGGGATCTGGATAAAATCGCCGCGGATAAGCTCGTGTTTATCAATCTGGGCACGAGAGGCCTGATGACTTCACGAGGACTCGAGCTGTTGAAGAAGAAGTACGGCTTTGAGAGTGAGTTGCTTCGGCTTCCCGGATTGGTCGATAAAGACGGTCAAATTACCGGACGTTTTCGCGCCGAGGTGATCCGCGTGATTCAGGCCGATCTGATGATGGACGGAAGAAAAGAACTGCTCAAAGAAAGCTATTTTAAGGCGTTCAACGATCTAGCGAAATTTGGCATTACCACATGGTCGTCATCGATTCAGCCCCTGCAAGCTTTCGAAGCTCTTTCCGAGCTTGATAGAGAAGGAAGAATGACCGTGCGACTCGGTTACACTCACGGTCAGGGTTTTACTTCCTTTCCCAACGCGGCCGGATTCTACGAACGTCTGGGCGCTATCCAAGGGCATGGGACCGATTTTCTTTGGGCCATTGGCGCAAGTCCCGGCAACATCGATGGAAGCTATCCTAACGTCTGTACCTCGATCCAAGCGCGTGGACCGATCAAGGAGCGCGAGCAATGCTTTGCCGGTCCGCAAGAGTTCAAAAGACAAGGAATCGAGGCGATCGTCCGATCCGGCAATCGCGTAACGGGCCTGCACATCGCCGGAGATCGGGCATTGGACGATCTGATGGACGCGATCGAAGACGCCAGCAAGAAGGCTGGATTGAGTGCGGATGTAATCCGCCAAAAGCGTCACAGCACGGACCACTGCACGATCAATCCGCGGCCCGATCAGATCCAGCGCCTCAAGAAACTGGGCATGATCGTAAGTTGCGCGCCAAAATATATAGAAGAAGCCGCTCCGCGTATTCTGCGCGACTACGGAGAAGAGTATCTCAAGTGGAATGTGCCGATCAAAAGTATGATCGATGCCGGCGTAAAACCTGTCATCGAGTTAGACTCACGTCTGAAGGCGGACAAGAACGCTTTTTATTACACCCAGATCTTGGTCACGCGCGAAGCTGCCGGCCGGATCTGGAATCTCCAGGAAAAAATCGATCGGGTTACAGCGCTCAAGATGTTTACGCGCTGGGCGGCGGAGTATGTGCTGCGCGAAAATGTTCTCGGCTCCATCGAGCCCGGCAAATGGGCGGACCTGATGGTTTTGGACCGCGACTACATGACGATCCCCGAAAATGAAATAGGCAAGACCCAGGTGCTGCTCACCATGGTCGGCGGTCGGATCGCCTATGAACTGCCCGCCATTCGCGGAGTCGCAAAAAACGCCACACCGGCTAAGGCGGCGAGGGAAACCGGCACGGAGTGATAAAGCTGCCTCGGTGGTATTAAATCACCGCCGTTGAACCGCGTGCTGTTAAAGCGATATTAGTGAGACCGGCAAGCGCAGCATCTTCTTTCTAACCAAGAGGATGTGTTATATGGGAGCCAATCCGTTGCGGCGCGGAAGTAATTGTAGTGGAGCGACTGAGAAACCGACGGAAACAAAAAAGGAGGATGCTATGAGACATTCGGTGAAAATTCTACTTCTTCTTTTGAGTTTGGCCTTGCTATGTGGCCCGGCGCTGGGGCAGAACGTGCCGCCGCTGCTAGTGAACTATCCGGACACGATCTTACATAACGGCAAGATCGCCACGATGGACGACAAGAATCGATCGTCCAATCCCGGAACGGTAAGCCAAGCACTGGCGATTCGCGACGGGAAAATCTTAGCCACGGGCACTAGTCAGCAGATGCTCGCGCTGCGAGGTGCGCAGACAAAGGTGGTCGACTTAAAAGGCCGCACGGTGGTACCCGGCATCATTGACACCCACTCGCATCTGTTCGATTACGCTCTCGATGCGCAGGAGCAAACCGCCGTGCGCACTCGTGTGCGCTCCAAGCCGGGAGACAGCTGGGAGAGCATTAAAAAACAGACTCTTCAGATCGTTAAGGACACGGTTGCGAAGAAAAAACCCGGCGAGTGGGTCGCGCTCGATCTGCCTCGTGAAGGACTCGGCGCGGACGGCAAAAACGTCGACGGCATCGTCGCGGCGCGTCGGGGCATGATCGTCAATCGCAAGGAGTTGGACGCGATTGCGCCGAATAATCCCGTCTATCTCAAAGTGCGCACGACGTCGATCATCAATGGCCAAGCGATGGATTTGGTCCGAAGCATCTGGGCCGGGCCGATGGAGCCGGATCTTATCCGGGAAGACGGTTTCGCTTCGAACACACTCAACCGCATCATCGGCTCGGACTTCTTGGTCGGTAGCCTTGAGGAGCTGGCGAAATATTACAAAGACGAGAACTTCCGCTGGGCGAGTTACGGCGTGACCACTTGGTCAAGCTCGTTTCGTTCGCATAAATCGCTGGCGGCGTACCAACTGCTCGACAAGAAGGGCGATATCGGCATCCGGCTCGCGTACACGCCGAGCTTGGGCACGCCGATTCAGTTGATGCCGGAGATGTACGGCGTGAGCGGTTACGGCACCGATTATGTTTGGTTTGCCGGCGCCAGCATGCGCGGCATGGATCAATCTTATCCAGGAATTTTGACGTCGATCACCAGCGCAGCGAAGGATGTCAAAGACCGCGAAGTTTATAACGAGGGGTTTTCGGAATTTATTGAAAATGCCGTCGCATCCGGGTTACGCATCGCCGGGACACACACCGCGGGCGACAAGACCTTGGACTTGATGCTCGATGCGATCGAAAAGGGCAGCGCCAAGGCGAAGCTCACACCCGAGCAGATTCGTGCCGCGGGTCATGCGATGGACCACTGCGCGCTCAACCCGCGCCCGGATCAAATTCCTCGTTTAAAGAATCTCAACATTACCATGAGCTGCGCGCCGAAGTATGTCGAAGACTCGCCGGAGGTTTTGCGCGATTACGGCGAACAATATCTCGGCTGGATCGCGCCGATGAAGTCGATCATCGATGCCGGTGTGAAAGCGGTTTTCGAAACCGATGACCGCGATATCTTCAAGGTCGGCACGGTCTTCCACTACCTTGACACGATGGTCAACCGTGAGGTGGAAGGCAAGGTCTACGCCGGCAAGGAACGAGTGGATCGCGTCTTGGCGCTCAAGACCGCTACCAGCTGGGCCGCTGAGTATGTCTACAGACAGAACGTTCTCGGCACGCTCGAGCGCGGCAAGTACGCCGATCTGCTGGTCCTGAACAGCGATTACTTTACCGTTCCAGAGAGAGAAATCAGAAAGGTCAAACCCGTACTAACCATGGTCGGCGGCAAGATCGTTTTTCAGGCACCCAATTTCTGATGATCCCGAAGTAGTGGCAATATTCACCGCCCCCTCCTTCATCCTCCCCCGCGTCGCGGGGAGGAAAGAGGTAGGGGTACTCGAGTCTTCGCAGGATGCGCTACGCGCACCAATCAAATCGTGGCCCAAAACACATATCTCTATACCGCTGCACTGGCACTCCTGCTAGCCATGCTTTCGTACAGTCCGATGCCGCTTTACGCGGGGCACGGTGAAGAGCCGGTTCAGACGATCTCAATGGAGCGAGTGAAGTTCCTTCTCGACAACAAGGAAAAAATCTTCTTTGTCGATTTGCGCACGCCCAAGGAGTTTCAACAAAAACGTTTGCCGGGAGCGCGCTCGATTCCCGTTGCCGAACTGGAAAAACGCTTAACCGAGATTCCGAAAACCGGGCGCGTGATCCTCTACTGCTCGTGCCGTCCCGGGGACGACTCCTATGCCTATTTTCTATTGCGCGACAACGACTACGCGAATGTCTCGGTTATAGATGATGGTTTTGACGAGTGGATAAAAAGAAAATTTCCCGTCGAGAGCGGCAAACGATGAACCCCCGAATCCCTGTCATACTCACCACGAAAATCTCAGCACGGCCGAGTCGCAACCAAAATCGAAACAAACATTGCACCACGAAGGGCACGAAGGACACGAAGAATTCGGAAATTGATTCATTTGAATTTCTTTCCTTCGTGCGCTTCGTGACCTTCGTGGTGAGAAAAACCAGTGGGATAGCACTGATTGGTCTTTCCCTGCTCACTCCCGCCGTCGCTTTCGCCCACGCTTACCTTGTGAAATCCGTACCGGCGAGCCGCGCTACGCTTTTCAACTCTCCTGGAAAGATTCAACTCTGGTTCAACGAGCGTCTGGAACCCAAGTATTCTTTCGCTTCCGTGCTTGATCCGGATGGAAAGCGCGTTGATTCGGACGATGCTCACGTGTTGGCCGAAGATCCGAAGCGACTTGCCATCGGCGTCAAGAAACTTCCCGCCGGCAAATACATCGTCAAGTTTCGCGTCCTGTCAGTCGACGGGCACGTGGTCGAGCAAAGTTTTCCGTTCACCATCCGCGAAGCGAAGAACTAGCCGGAATGTTCGCGGTCTGCCTTGGTATAAGTTTAAAGTTCAAAACCTTCAAGTCGTTCAATCCCCCGCCTCTTCTCTTCCCCGCCGAGGCAGTGTCGCAATCGCCAAACATGCACAAATGTCATTCTGAGCGCAGCGAAGAATCTCGCATTTCCCTGCCGCTCACCAAGACTAGATCCTTCGGCTATCGCCTCAGGATGACACTTCGATACAGAATGCGGTTGAACTTTGGTTAGAAGATTAATATAGGCAGGATACGGAGGTACGTAATGGGAATGCGTTTTTTCCTAGCCGTTTGTCTGGTCGTAAATTGCTGGATGTTGGATTCCGCCGTCGATGCCGCCTCAGTGAGCTCCGCCCTTCTCGAGGTTAAAAAGGCTGCAGACAGCAAAGGTTTTCTTTTTCTTACAGGCCGCGACGAAATCGTCGCTAAGGCCAAACAAGAAGGGACGCTGCGGGTAATCTCCTCGTTGGATGGAGGAACCTTCAAGCCCATGATGGAATCCTTTTCCAAGAAATACCCGTTCATCAAAATCCGCATGGACGAAATCGGCGGTCCCGAGGCCTTGCAGCGCTTTTTGCTTGAATTAAAAGCGGGCACCGTGAAGGATTTCGACACCTCTGAGGCGAGCTCGGAATTTTACGTTGAGAACGCCGCCCACGCTATGAAGTTCGATCTCCTGGGCATGGCGCAGCAGGGCGTGCTTGAAATCAATCCCAAGATGGTCGATCCCGATTACCGCAACGTAGTCGCCGTGGCGAGCAGCATTTGCTCGATTGCTTACAATAAAAATCGTCTTGCGCCAGATGCCGTCCCTGACAAATGGGAGGACTTTCTCAGACCTGAACTCAAGGGGCGAAAATTTGTCGCCGACGTGCGGCCGCAGTGCATGGCATCTCTGATGGCAGGAATGGGCGAGGAATGGGTCGTCAAATACGCTCGCCAGATCAAGGATCAGCAACCGGTTTGGATCCGCGGCAATGCCCGCGCCATGGGCGCCATCGCGACCGGCGAACAGCCGGTCCACCAGATGACCTTTTATAACAGCTGCGTCGAAGCCTCGAGAAAAGACC
Source organism: Deltaproteobacteria bacterium (assembly GCA_005879255.1). Next base: position 13,122 of record VBKY01000231.1, on the reverse strand, counting down.
CGACGAAGTCCCTCGTATGCAAAATCATCGAGCCGGCGCCGGTCTATCTGCGCGAAAACCAGTTCGTTGTTAAGAGCGCCGTTCATCCCCATGCAGCCCTCCTTTTCATCGAGCATATGGCGAGCCGCGAAGGTCAAAAAGTTATCGACGACTACGAGCCGATTAAATCCAGCGTGTACACCGATGGAGAAGTGGCCCGCCTCCTAAAAGGCAAAAAGGTGTCGGTCAACGACCACCGAACGTTTCAGAATACGCCAAAATGGATGAAGATGGTGGTCGACGCGTACGGTTTTCCCAGGGCAGAAAAGTGAGTTGGCGAGAGAACATAACAAACAAGACGTGCATTTGGGAGGTTTCATGAAAGAATGTTTCATGCGGTCATTCCTTGTCTTTGTCTTTGCGGCTTTGCCCGCGTGGGCTGCTGAGACCGTGCCGCCGGAAGTCATTAGCTATCCGGACACCATCGTGCACAACGGCAAGGTCTACACGATGGATGACAAGAGCAACTCTGCGAATGTCGGGACCGTCGTCGAAGCTCTGGCAATTAGAGATGGAAAGATTCTGTTGTCGGGCACGAATAAGCAGATTCTTTCCCTTCGCGGTCCGCAAACAAGGATGATCGATGCCAAAGGACGCACCGTGGTGCCGGGGATTATCGATACCCATTCTCATCTGTTCGACTACGCGATGGATTCGCTGGGCGACGCTTCGCCGCGAATTCGCATCAGGGCGCAGTCGAACGACACCTGGGAGAGCGTCAAGCAAAAAACTCTGGAGGCCGTCCGTCAAGAAGCCGCCAAACGCAAAGCGGGCGAGTGGATCGCTCTGGATTTGCCAAGAGAGGCGATTTCGAAAGACGGCAAACCGATGGACGCGGTGCAAGCTGCGATGCGTAGTCAGATCGTCACGCGAGTCGAGCTGGACAAGGCGGCGCCGAATAATCCTGTCTATCTGCGTACCAGGACCTCTTCGATCACCAATGGCAAAGCACAGGAACTCATCCGCGCCGGTTGGCACGGTCGCATGGAACCTAATCTAATGCGCGATGACGGCTTCTCCTCGAACACCATCAACCGCATGGTATTATCGGATCACTTGATCCCGAGCGTCGAAAAATTGGCGGAGATTTACAAAGCTGAGAATCTTCGTTGGGCAAGTTATGGTATCACCACCTGGTCGAGCAACCTGCGCTCGTTGAAAATTCTCGCGGCTTATCAGCTCCTAGATCAAAGAGGTGAGATCGGCATCCGCTTCGGCTACACGCCGGGCGTCGGCACTCCCGCCCAGGTGGTTCCTGAGATGTTCGGAGTGCACGGTTACGGCACCGATTATTTATGGTTTGTCGCCGCCAGCATGAGGGGCGTCGACGCATCTTACCCAGGCATATTGACGACCCTCGAGCCGCCGGCAATTCCAAAAGAGACTAAGGATCGAGAGATTCTTAACGAAGGCTATACGGACTTTATTGAAGATGCGGTGGCCTCAGGCTTGAGATGGGCCGGAACCCACACCGCGGGAGATAAGGCCCTCGACTTAACATTGGACGCGATCGAAAAGGGCAGCGCGCGGGCCGGCTATTCATTGGATCAAATCAAGGCGAAAGGGCATGCCATCGATCACTGCACCATGAACCCGCGCCCGGACCAGATCCCGCGCCTGCAGAAGCTCAACATTACGATGAGCTGCTCGCCGAAATATATTGAGGAGAGTCCCAGGGTGCTGAGGGACTATGGCGAGAAGTACCTGAGCTGGGTCGCGCCGGTGAAGAGCCTGCTGGACGCCAATGTGAAAACCGTTCTAGAGCTCGATGACAACGAAATCTTTAAAGTAGGAACCGTCTTTCATTACATCGACGTTCTGGTCAATCGCGAAGTCGAAGGAAAAGTCTACAACGGCCGCGAGCGCATCGACCGTGTCCGCGCGCTCAAGATGTCTACCAATTGGGCGGCTGAATACGTGCGACGCCAGGATCTTCTCGGTTCGCTGGAACGCGGCAAATTGGCCGATCTTTTGATCTTGGATCACGATTACTTCAGCGTGCCGGAAAGGGAAATAAGGAAAATCAAGCCTCTCCTCACGATGGTCGGCGGCAAGATCGTGCACCAGGCGAGTAATTTTTAGTGATTCTATTCGCCCCCACCTCTGTCCTCCCCCGCATCGCGGGGGAGGATGAAGGAGGGGGATTGAACGGAGCACAGCGATTGAACAGCTTGAACGTTTTGAACTTTAAACTCAAAGGCGCAAAAGGCTCCAAAGAATAAATGTAGGGGCGCAAAATGTTGCGCCCTAGAACCAGGAGGTCTATTCGGCATGATCGAACACACTCGCCACCAAGTTTGCTATTTTTGGCTTGTCGGACTTGCGCTGCTTAGCCTTTGCATAGCTTGGCCGACGGCAAGCGACGCCGCCCATGACCAGGAAGATGTTGTCGATACTGTCACGCCGGAGCGATTGAAGTATTACCTCGACAATAAAGAAACTGTCACCATCATCGATCTTCGGCCGACCAAGGAATACCGGGAAAAAAGACTTCCGGGGGCCCGTTCCATTCCCATCAATGAACTGGACAAAAACCTTCGCGTTATTCCGCGCGCCGGCCGGGTGATTCTCTACTGCGATTGTCCGCAAAATGTTCTTATCCAAGACGCCTACCAGGTGCTGAAAGATGATCACGGCTATCGCAACATCGCGATCATGCCCGACGGGATCAAAGGCTGGGTGCAACGTAAATTTCCCACGGAGGCCGGCGCAAAGACCAACTGAATGAGCGCCGTTGACCCACACAAATTCACCGCGCTTCGCAATTGAGATCTCCGTGAAGTTTGATTTCCTGTTCGCAAATAAAATGCCCCATCCCCTTTTCCCACTCCAGTGACCACTGCCTCGGCCCTTATCAGATTTATTCACCTGGCCTCATCGGCGCTTCTTCTTGGCTCGCTGGGGTTTTATTTTCTCGTATCGCGCCCCGCGCTGAGAAGCGTCGGCGGCGAAGGCTCGCCTGAATTCGCCGCTTTCAATCGGCGCCTGCTCCGGCTCGCTCAATGGACTCTTCTGATCATTTTCCTGTCGGGGCTACTCGCCTTCTGGCTGCAGATTGTCTCCGTCGCCGGTGTCTCGCTCGCTGACGCTTTGCATCCTGAAATTATCGCGGGAGTTTTAACTGGAACCAGGTACGGCGCGGTGTGGACCACCCGCGCGCTGTTGATCCTGTTGATCGGTGCCGTGCTTGGTTTCCGCCGCGATCCCGAGTCGGATACTTCACGTAGTGTCTCCTTGATCCTTGCCGCAATATTGATTATGACGCCTGCCCTTTCGGGCCATGCAGCGGCCGGCGAAGGGACTTGGCTGATGATCCAATTGACGGCGGATGCATTGCATCTGCTTGCCGCCGGTGTTTGGCTTGGCGGGCTCGTCGTGTTTGCCTTATTCCTTGGCTGGATCAGAGGCGTCGTTGATGCCTGGGCTCCCGCGGTAATCAAGTCGGCGACGCGCCGATTTTCTCTCCTCGGCCTTATCAGCGTTCTTATTCTCGTTGCTACCGGATTTTTGAACGCATGGAGTCTCGTCGGCGCCGTTCCCCCTTTGCTGGGCACGAACTACGGGAAACTGTTGCTCATAAAGCTCGCTTTGCTGCTGCCATTGATCGGCATTGCCGCCATCAACCTGCTGCAACTGAAGCCGCGCATCCTGGCGCTCGCAGTTCAGCGCGTTGTTTCGGGCCTCGCCGATTTGGTGACTCGGCTCAAGCGCAACGTCACGCGGGAAGCCATACTCGGCAGTTGCATTCTTCTGATCGTCGGAGCAATGAGCGTCACGCCGCCGGCGCGCCACATTCCGCCGGAGTGGCCTCTCGCTTTTCGCTGGAGTTGGAACGCCGTCGATACCAACAGAAGAGCGCGCTCGCAGATGTCGGATGCAAAATGGCTGGCGATCGCCGGCGCTGTTGGGCTTTGCTATGCCGTATGGCGACGACGTTATTTTGCGCTGGGAGCGAGCCTGATGAGTCTTGCCTCCGGCGCGTTCATTGCCCATGACGCGCTCTACATCGACGCCTACCCGAAAACTTATCTCCGTCCGTCGGTTCCTTACAACGCGATCTCGGTCGCCAATGGCTCGCATATCTATCAAGAGACTTGCGCGGCGTGTCACGGGGTCGGCGGGTATGGCGATGGCCCCAACCGCAAAGGTCTCGTGCCCAAACCCGCTGACTTAACCGCCAAGCACGCCGCAGATCATACCGCGGGAGATCTCTTCTGGTGGCTCAGTTACGGAGTTAAAGACACTGCGATGCCCGGCTTCGCAGCGAGCCTGGAAGAAGAAGAGCGCTGGGATATGATCAATTTTGTACGTGCGTTGTCTTACGCGGAGCGGGCGCGACAGATGAGCGCGCTGGTGGAACCCGACCCGTGGCTGGTCGCCCCTGATTTTGTCTATCGCACCCTCACCGACGAAAGCGGTTCTTTGAAGGACCATCGCGGTAGCGAAATCGTCATGCTCGTGCTCTTTTCGCTGCCGGATTCGAAGGCGCGCATCTCGGAGCTTGAAAAAATCCACAGCCAGCTTCAAGACAGAAAGGTGAAGGTCCTCGCTGTACCCCAAGAGATCGGCGCAATCGAGCAGCTCGGAGGCACGATCAAAACTTTGTCCCTGGTGACCGACGGAAGCAGAGAAGCGTTCGACACCTACGCTTTATTTCGCCGGAGTTTTTCCGAGCAGGGCACCCTGCCGGACCCACCGGTGCCGCCGCACATGGAATTCATCATCGACCACCAGGGTTACGTACGCGCCCGCTGGATTCCTCGCGATGGTCCTGGTTGGGACAAAATGGAAAATCTCCTGCGCGACATCGACCGCCTGAATCAAGAGAAACCATCCGCGCCCGCGCCGGATGACCATGTGCATTAGCGGTCACCCCCACCTGTTTCCTCCCCCGCGATGCGGGGGAGGAAACAGGAGCGGAAAATTGAGCCGCAAAGAATGCAAGGGGCGCAGAAGGAAAAAAACCTTCGTGCTCTTCGTGATGAGCAAAGAATCAAGCAGTAACTCAAATCTGCGTTGCGTCGTTTGACGCTGGCCAAAGCGGGATAGTATAAGAATTTCAAGCCTCAGAAAAGTTGGCTTCAATGAGAAGATTTGAATCAGTTCAATTATTGAAACGGCCCCATGCTAAGCGGGCGAGGTAGGGCGATATGACGATCAGAACAAAAAAACTTTTGTTAGGTTTCTGGCTCTGTTTCTTCGTCGCTTGGTTCTCTGACTCCCCAGCTTTATCTCAGGGCGGGATGATCCACGACACTAGAGAGCACATACTTGAAGACGCAAAGAAGGAAGGAAAGCTCGTTGTCTCGCCTGGTTTTGAAGACAGTACAACACCTCATCTTATCGAGGCCTTCAAGAAAAAATACCCCTTCGTCAAAGAAGTTGTCTGGTCGAAGCCTGCTGATTTCAAAAAACAGCTTGACGATCTGATCGAAGGAAAAGCGGTGGTCGACGCGTTCCGCCCCGCTCCCAATTTATGGAGTCAATATTTTTCCCACAATCTGTTCAGAAATTATGATTTCAAGAAAATGGCCGAGGGCGGTCATCTCAACATCCCGCGGGAAATGATCGATGAATCCGGCGTAGTCATATGGAGCGGGAGCATCATTGGCATCATGGTCTACAACGTCAATCGGATCGCATCGGAGCCCACGCCAACCGGGTGGGAAAGTTGTTTCGACCCCAAGTGGAGCGGCAAGTTTACGGTTGACAGCAAGCCCAACGTGATTGCCTCGCTCGCGGCGCGCTGGGGCGAAGAGAAAACCCTGGATTATGCCCGGAAGCTAAAACAAAACAATCCAGTCATCGTGCGCGGCAGCACTCAAGGGTTGACCAAGCTGGCGGCCGGTGAGTTTGCTTTTATGTGCGGCGTTTACCTGCACGCCACGGAACGTTACTTGAAACAAAATCCGAGCGCGCCGATCAAGAAGCTGGTTCCCAATCCGTTGCCGGCGGCCTTTCACGAGCCGGAAGCGGTTTATGCGCGCGCGCCGAATCGCCACACGGCGCTTTTGTGGATCGAGTTTCTTGCCTCGCCGGAAGGCCAGCAAGTCTTAGACGCGGTGGATCCCGGAAGGGCATCTTTTCTGGTGCAGAAAACCCTTGCCAACCAGTTAGCCAATGGAGCGAACGTTTCTGTTTGCGCCACGGGTTGCCGTAACCGGGAAGATGATTTGATGAAGCGCATTGCGGTCGATATTTGGGGACTGCCCAAAGTTGCGGAATAAAACTTAGGAAGGCGACTATAATGAAATCAATAGGGATCTTCAGAAGAAAAAGTTTTTGCTTGCTACTTGCCATCGCGATCGCTCTAATAAGCGGCCAGGCCGCCGCCCAATCCCTTCCCGCCGAGGTCATCCGGTACGCGGACATGGTGCTGCACAACGGCAAGATAATCACCGTCGATGCGACCTTTAGCATTGCCCAGGCGATCGCCGTGCGCGATGGTAAAATTCTCAGAGTAGGACGCGACGCGGAGATTCTCTCCCTCGCTGGTCCCAACACGCGGCGAATCAACCTGCAAGGACGAGCGCTCATTCCCGGTCTCATCGATACCCATTCCCACCTCCATGAATATGGACTCGATCGCTATGCGGCGGAAATGAATCCAAGCTTGCTGGAGATCAAAATCGAAGGCCGCACGGAAGAAGAAATGCTCGAGCGCCTAGCGCAGGTGGCCAAGACAAAGAAGCCCGGAGAGTGGCTGATTACCCGCATTCGCCCGCGCAGCGTCGCCGACGGGTTCGTCAACCATCGGACCCGGCTTGACTTGGACAAAGCGGCGCCGAACAACCCGACCATGGTTCACGTCACCGACACCAAGGCCATGGCCAATACCAAAGCATTAGAGCAATTGCTCAAGCGTTACGATCCGAAAGTTCTCGAGCTCCCTAGAAACAGCGAGGGCGAATACACCGGCCGCATCGGTGCCGGTGTCAGTCTGATTTTCTACGAAGAGATCATTCCCAAGCCCAAACCCGAAGATCTCGCGCCGATCTACCTCAAAGAGTTGGAGCTTTGGGGCGCCGCCGGGATCACGACTTGGTCGTCCTCTCTGGGTTCTGAAGCGATCTCTGCGTTCCATTACATGGATCAGAAAGGCGAGATGCCGATCCGGCTTGCCTACACCAATGAGGCCGGTTACCGAGACAACATTTTTGGTGAGAGCTTCGTCAGCCGCTTTGGCAATCTGATCGGTCATGGCACTGACCGTTTCTGGCTGATCGGAATTTCGTCCGGTTCGACGGATTCTTCCTACCCGGGTGTTTGCACGACTCTTTCACCGAATCCAAAAATCAAAGCACGCGAGGATTGTCGACTGACCATCGACAACGTGCGCGGTCGCGCCGCGTATGCCGCTGTGAAATCCGGGCTGCGCATCGCCGGGACGCACAGCGCGGGCGACAAAGCCACCGACGTGTTGATGGACATCATCGAGAAAGCAAGCGCGGAGGCCGGTTTTTCCTTGGAGCAGATTCGCGCCAAAAACCACGCCATTGACCATTGCACGATGAACCCGCGGCCCGACCAAATCGAACGCGCCAAGAAACTGAATATTATGTGGAGCTGCGCGCCCAAGTACCTACTGCGCGCAGAAAACGTGATGCGGGACTATGACGAAGCGACGGCGCACCGCTGGGTGGTTCCGGTGCAGAGTATTCTAGATGCCGGTGGAAGAGCGGTGTGGCAGCAAGACGATGCGGATCAGGGCATAAAGCCATTCTTCGGAATTTCCACTCTCATTACTCGCAAAGATGAAAACGGCAGAATTTGGGGAGCGCGGAACGCCATCGACCGCAAGACTGCGCTCATGATGGCAACTCGTTGGGCGTCGGAATACGTGCTCCGGCAAAACCTACTGGGCTCGTTGGAAGCCGGCAAGTGGGCCGACATGGTAATCCTGGACCAGGATTTTCTGACGGTTTCAAATGAAGAGATCGGCAAAATCACCAGTCTCATGACGATCGTCGGCGGCAAAGTGATTTATGATGGCTTAAAACAATGACGGACAATGAGAAGAAGACCCCGCCTGGGGCCGAGCACTTCAAGGCTGTAAGCCGCGACCGGAAGCGCGCATGGCGATACAGCCCCACTCGCGCTTTCCAACTCTCCTTTCGGGTCTCCCGATTTCCCTCGCAAAGCTTCGCGAATGCGGGATTTACAGGTCTCACCTTATTATCTCTGTTGCTTTTTCGACCGGCGTTAGTCGGCGCAGGTCACGACGAGGAATACATCGATACCATTCCACCTGAGAGAGTAAAAACAATGCTGGAGGGAGGCGAGAAGATCCTATTTGTCGACCTGCGCCCGGCGGGAGACTTCCAAAAATCGCGCCTGCCGGGTGCCCGTTCGATTCCGATTACGGAATTGCAGAACAGGCACCAGGAAATCCCCAAATCCGGCCGGGTCATACTCTACTGCGCGTGCCCGCCCGGAGGCGTCGACGAAGCCTATTCTTACTTGGCGCTGCGGGGGAAAGGTTACCGCAATGTCAGTGTCCTGCAAGACGGTTTCTCGGGTTGGGCGCAACGCAAGTTGCCGACGGAGAGCCGCTGACACCGGACTAAGAAGAATGAAGATTTAACCACAAAAGGACGCAAAGAAAGAGAACAAAACTCGAAGCACGAAATCCGAAATTCGAAACAAATTCCAATAAATACAAAATCCCAAACAAGCTTCATGCGGATTCAGGGTTTTGGAATTTCTCGGATTTTAGATTTATTTGACTTTGAGTTTGTTTCGGATTTCGAAATTCGAATTTCGGATTTTGATTCGCAATTGAGCGGCGTCTTAGCGCAATAAAAAGAGGCGATCTAGAAATGCCGACAAGGACGTATGCGAAAACCCTGGGCTATCTATTCCTATTCATCATTTCGGTGGCGCTGATAGGATATGGCTGGATGATGCGGCAATTCGAACGCGCCCAGAATGCGTATCGGCAGGGCGACAGTGCGCGGGCGCTCGAGTTTTATGGCGGTGTCGAAAGCCCGTTTCAAAAGCTTCCCTGGATGTCGGCGCTTTTCAAAGAAGAGTACGAACACTTGAACCTTAATGCAGTTGCCATTCTCTACAGCCAGGGCAAATACCATGAGGCTTTGGCCAAGCTCGAGGGCCTGCCCGCCGATAATCCGTCGTTGGTCGAGACCGGTGACTATTCTTTTTGGATGGGCAACCTGTTGTTTCGACAGGCCGTGGAGAGCAAGAATCCGGAGTCTTCGGTGAATGCTCTCAAAGGCGCGTTATCCGAATATCAAAAGGGGCTCGTTGCTCAGCCTGACGATTGGGATCTCAAATTCAATTACGAGCTGGTGCGCCACATCTTTGCGCAACAAGATCGAAATCGCCAACAGCAAGAACAAAAAGTGAAAACGCTTATTGAAAAAATGCGCCCCCAAGAGCCCTCGCGTCAGGAACTGGCCCCGGAGAAGCGCGGATAAAGCGATTGCTTTCGATGAAATTTTTGTATCCCCAGTATCTCAAGCTTTTTTACCTGCTGCTGGCCTTGCTGCCCTGTTGGCTTTATTTTCTTTACAGTAAGCACCATACGCGCAAAATCCTCGGCGTTAAGCGTGCACTTACGCGAATTTCCCATTTTCCTTCGTTGCGGAAAGAATTCATCCGATGCTTGTTTTTGAATTTTGTCATGGCGGCAATCATCCTCGCCCTGGCTCATCCGCAACGCATCCAGGAGAGGAAAGTGCCCCAGCCGGGCGTGCTCGACATCGTGTTTCTTCTCGATACCTCTCCGTCCATGAGAGCCCGTGATATTCAACCGTCACGTCTGGAGCGTGCCTTGGACGTGATCGGCGCGTTCTCGCGCACGAAGCTTCAGCATGACCGTGTCGGACTGGTCTCATTCGCCGGCAACAGCATGATCATCTCGTACCTCACCGAAGACTCTAACAACATTCTCTACTACCTTGATTTTCTCAAAGACGATGCCACGGTGAATCACGGAACCAACATCGGGCGCGGGCTGAGAAACGGGCTGACGGTGATTAGAAAAGAAACCGAGGTGAGTCCTGAAACGGCGCGCAATAAGAAAGTCTTTGTGCTGCTCTCCGACGGCGAAGACAACAGCTCTGAGCTGGACGCTGCTCTGGGTGAGGTGAGAAAGGAAAGCGTTAAAGTCCATGCGATCGGCATCGGTTCCCGGGAAGGCGCGCCGATACCGATCGGATCCGAGCGCGGTCGTCCCGTCTATCTCGAGGATGATAAGGGAAACAAGATCATTACTCGATTCGAAGAGAAGACCCTGCGTTGGATTGCCGAACAGACCGGCGGAAAATTCTACCGTACGATCAGCGGCTATGAGCTGGACAAAACCTTTTCTGAAATCGCTCTGAAAGAGAGAGAAATTACGGGATTCAAGAACACCCTCGAATACGAGGATTTTTATCACCAGCTTTTGCTGGCGGCAGCCGGGATTTTTCTGGCAGCGTTGTTAATATAGGGATGAGGAAAATGGAGTGTTGGAATGTTGGAGTATTGGGTTTTAAATACATCACTCCATTACTCCACCACTCCAGTACTCCAAGTGTAACAGTCGGTAGAGACATGAACCGATGACGGCTCTTGAAGAAATACACTCGGACAAGGTCTTCGACGCCATCCAGGCCGTGGTGCGAGAGATCAACAAAGTTATCGTCGGCCAGGAGTGGCTGATTGAGCGTCTGTTGATCGGTCTGTTCTCCGAGATCCCCTATTCCTTCAAACGGGACGAGGAAGAGAAATCGGGCTATGGCCATGTATTGCTGGAGGGCGTTCCTGGACTCGCCAAAACGCTGACGGTGATGACTCTTGCCAACACGATCAGCGCTAAGTTTCAACGGATTCAATTCACTCCGGATTTATTGCCCGCCGATATCATCGGCACCCGCATCTTCGACACGGCGCTCAGCGCTTTTCGCACCGAAAAGGGCCCCATCTTCGCCAACCTGATTTTGGCCGATGAGATCAATCGCGCCACGCAAAAAACCCAGAGCGCGCTTTTGGAGGCGATGCAGGAACGGCAGGTTACCATTGGTGAAACAACCTTTCCCCTTGAGGAGCCTTTCTGGGTTTTGGCGACGCAGAATCCGGTTGAACAAGAAGGCGTGTATGCCCTGCCGGAGGCCCAGGTTGATCGTTTTTCCCTGAAAGTGAGAGTGGAGTACCCTTCCCATGCGGACGAAGCCGCAATGCTGGCGCGTAACTTGAGCGCAGTGACGGTCAACCCGATCATGACGCCGGCAGACGTGATTCGCATCCGCAAGCATATCGGCCAAATCTTTGTCAGCGATTCCATTCGCGAATATGTCATCCGCATCGTTCGCGCCACGCGTAACGGCCTGCCTGCAAATCTGTCGCTGGTCAGTGAAATGGTGTTGCACGGCGCGTCGCCCAGGGCGGCCCAGCATCTTCTCGCCGTAGCGCGCACCACCGCCTTTTTCTCGGGCCGAGATTACGTGCTCCCTGCCGACGTCAAACGAATCGCTCCGGACGCGCTCAGGCACCGTTTGATCCGCACTGTGCGCGCGGAGGCGGAGAATATTTCGCCGGATGAAATTATCGAGGAAATGCTTGGGAAGGTCGCGATCCCGTAGAAGATAGCTGCGGAATGAGAAGTCACAAAACGGAGTATCACCGCGAAGACCACGAAGTGCACGAAGTAGGGGCGCGATTGATCGCGCCCTCGGACGCATGAAACACATGAGAAAAACCCTTCGTGATCTTCGTGACCTTCGTGATGAGAATCATTTTCGGGGTGGACGATAAATATGCTTCCTAGAGCACTGATGGAAGAGCTTCGCTACGTCGAGATCTACATTCGAAAAGCGGTGAGGGATCACCAGGTTGGCGATTATCGAAGCCCCTTGCGAGGCAGGGGCTTCGAATTCGATCAGCACAAGCGCTACCAACATGGCGATGACTACCGGCAGATCGACTGGAACGCCACCGCGCGCATGCGTTACCCTTTTGTCAAAAAGGATTTTGAAGAAAAAGAACTGAGCGCTGTGATCATTGCCGACCTTTCCCGCTCGATGGAATTTGCCAGCACGGACCAATCGAAGCGGGAGTTGCTTGTCCGGGTCGCCGCGATCTTGGCTTTCTCCGCAACCAGCGACAATATGAAAGTGGGGCTGCTGGCGTTCACCGACAAGATCGAGCTGGACATTCCGCTTAAGAAGGGCTCCAGGCAAACCTGGAAGATTTTGGAGTCTCTGTGGGACGTCAAACCTAGCTCTATCAAGACGAATTTGTCGCTTCCCTTCGAGCATCTGTTCGCCCGGCTCAAGACTTCCACTACACTCTTTCTTATCTCTGACTTCATCGAGGTGGAGAGCGCTCTTCATTCTCACGCTCTCAGGCATCTGGCGCGCAAGCACGATCTCGTTCCCGTCATCCTCGAAGACAGCTGGGAGGAGGCCTTGCCCGGTGGGCGGGGTTTCATGCGTCTGCGCGACGCGGAATCGGGCGGCACGATGGTGCTCAATTTAACCGGAAGGAACAAAAGCCTTTACCGATCCATGATGCTGGAACGAAAGGTCGCCCTCGAGCGCGCGCTCTATGGTTTGAACTTGGATCATTTGTTTCTTCATGTGGAAAAGCCATTTCTGGATCCGATTATCGGTTTTTTTCTAGCCCGCAAGAGACGTAAATGAAAGTCATCGCATCATCGAGTTTGCTGCTGTTCGCTCTGATAATGCTTGGCGCGGCCGCGCCGGTCGCCAAAACCGCCAAGGCGCCCGCAATCACCGTGTCAACCCATCTGGACAAAACCGCGATGTTTGTCGGCGTCACGTTACGCTATACCGTGAGGGCCTGGCATGATCCCGATGTCGAGTTTGTTTTAGATCAACTGAAGAAGGAAAGCCTGAATCTAGCGCCATTCATAGTGCGAGACATCAGCGTGCGGCAAGGCTCCTTCGGCGGCGCCAAAAAATTTACCGAAGTAACCCTCCTTCTGACTACCTATGAGAGCGGCCAGGTCGAGCTGAAAATTCCCTCTTTTGTCCTTTACTATTTCAGACGCAGACCGGGAGTAGAGAAAGGCGGCGATACTCTCGCGGAATCTTTCTCAGTGCCGGTGACCAAAGTTGG
>VBKY01000622.1 GCA_005879255.1 Deltaproteobacteria bacterium | reverse complement strand
GTCCGCGTCCGCCGGGACGTCGTAGTTCTGGTCGCCCTTGTTGCCTTTCAACGAGCCGAGATCGATGAAGCCCGCCTGTTTCACGGCGTCGTTGCCTTTCTCCACTTCGGCGGCGACTAAATAGACATGCACGTCGGGACCATTGGACGTTTCGAAGCCGCTAAAGCGCAGCACCTTTTTGCCCTCGGGCAGCCGGTAGACTGAAGCCTGTCCTTTGGTTTCATGGGCCAAGCCTTTGAATGCGCCTTCCGCCACCTTGACCGGCATCGACGCCGGCGCGTCCAAAGCCGCTTGCGCGAAGTTCACACCAAAGCGCGCGCACCAGATCGTGACATTTTTATACTTGTTCAAGTCGGCATCTGCGGGAATGTCGTAGTTCTGATCGCCCTTGTTGCCTTTCATGGAACCGAGATCGATGAAGCCGGCTTGTTTGATCGCGTCGCTACCTTTCTCAACTTCCGCAGCGGTCAAGTAGACATGGACATCGGGACCGTTGGAAGTTTCGAATTCAGTCAGACGCAGAGTGCGCTTTCCATCCGGCAGTTGGTAAATCGCAGCCAAACCTCTAGTTTCGTGGGCCAGCCCTTTGAAATTGCCCTTGGTTACAGCCATCGGTCCCTTCTCGATCGAAGCCATCGCGGCTCCGCCAGGAAATTCCTCGTTTACCGTCTTGTTGATGAAGATCAACTCCGGCCGAAACGCATACCAAAGCACCGCTAGCACGACAACGCCTGCACCGATAATGATATTGCGCTTACTCATAAACCCTCCGTAAAATAAAATACGTAACTGATATGGGTCGCGTTCCGTCATGGCCGGTGTGCGGCCGAGTAGTCGGGATCAGTTGGTTTGTTAGATGTGAATGAGGGGGAAAAGGATGCAGAGTTGTTAGCGGGTTTTTCTTAAAGAATAGTCGGATTTTATGCTGGCCGTAATAGCGTCCGGCTCGCCGAGATTCGCCAATAACGCACCATGAATCACTGACGAAGCGCGAAACGTTTGCAATTCCCGAAGATGGACCAATTTCACTTGCTTAGGTCAGGGACTAACAATAAGATCTGGCTTATGAATTTTGAAAAACGGACAAACTGACTAGCCTGCTCAGTAGTTGGAGGGACAGAGAGGCGTGAGCGCACAGCGGCACATCCGGTTCGAAGATGAAGCGCTTCAGGCGGCGCTACTTTGGGAGTTGGACCAAGGCGCTGTTCCCTACACACTAGACGGCGCGGGGGCTGATCTAGGTGTTATGATTTAGGTTCTAACTTTTACATCTGGCTGTCCAACTTCAACGCTTGTGGTCTCATCGATCAAAATCCGTCGTGCTGATTGAAACAAGGAGCTTCCAAAGATGCCACGAAACATAATTATGGCGGCTTCGCTGCCGGCGGAGTCAGATAGGCTATTCGACATGTATCTCGATGCGGCGGAGCATGCGGCGTTTACCGGTTTGCCGGTGACTCTTGAGCCGCACGCGGGCGGCGCTTTTAGCGCATTCGACGGCATGCTTTCCGGCAAGATTCTACACATCGAGCCGAAGACGCTCATCGTTCAAACTTGGCGGTCCGGAAACTGGCCTCTTACGGCGATGGACTCGGTGCTCACGTTGTCGTTCTGGCCGGCGCAAGATGGGGCTCGGATCGAGCTTGTCCATGTCAATGTCCCCGAGGAGGACTTTGCGGGTGTCAGCCAGGGTTGGGAAAAATACTATTGGACGCCGTGGCACAACTATCTGATCGGCAAATCTCCGTCTCCCTGATTGGATCGATGACCGTGATTCGAGGGACTGGCCATTCTATTGATTCTGCTGAAAGACCCAACAAAGTTGAGAGCATATTGAGATTCGCAATCACGGCACGGGAGGCCTAGCCATGCGCATCGACGTGCACGCTCATATATTCTCCAACGCTTATATCGACGGGTTGAGGCGTGTCTTCGGCAATGACAATTCGCCGGCGGGCCAGGACGCGCAGCGTCTGATCAAATGGATGAGCACCGACCCGCGCATGACCAATGTCGAAGGTCGCCTGGAAGAGATGGAAAAGTGGGGCATCGCGATGCAGGTGCTGTCAGTCCCGTTCCATGGCGCTTTGGTGCAAGATAAATCGGCCGCCGTCGATCTGACAAACATGGCCAACGAAATGATCTTGCGACCTGCTCGCGCCTACCCGGACAGATTCCGCGTACTGCTCGCGCTGCCGCTGCAATTTCCCGAAATAGCGGTTGAAATGCTCGACCGCTTCGCTAAAGAGCCGAACGTCGTCGGAGTAGCGCTCATGGGCAGCGCCGGCGGCCGACCGCTCAACGATCCAGCGTTCATGCCTGTTTATGCCGAACTGGAGCGCCGCAGTCTGCCGTTCTTGCTACATCCGATCTCTCCGCCGGGACTCGACTGCATGCTGGAGCTGAACCTCGCCAACGTGGTGGGCTTCATGTTCGAGACGACTCTGGCTGCGACGAGACTGGTGTTTGCCGGCGTCTTCGAACGGCATCCCAAGCTTCAGATGATCTTTCCGCACCTGGGCGGCCTGGCGCCGTATCTCATGGGACGGATCCAGTGGGGTTACGAGCGGTTTCCTGCGTGTAATGAGAAATTAAGCGCGCCCCCGGAATCTTACTTCAAGCGCTTTTACTACGATACGGTGTGCCGCAACGTTCCAGCTCTG
>VBKY01000621.1 GCA_005879255.1 Deltaproteobacteria bacterium | reverse complement strand
CGATTGGCAATTCGGTGAAGTTTGGCGGGTAAATCCCGAGTCTAATCTATTAACCTATCTTGAAGCTTATCAGTCGGTATCAGCGGATTTGGCGAACTTCGTTTCCGCGAGCCGACAATTTACTTTTGCATGTGGAGTTGGACTTCCCGGCCGCGTCTGGAAGAGCCGCAGACCGGCGTGGATCTCCGATCTGGCGGTTGACATCAACTTCCTGCGCCGATCGTTAGCCGCCAAAGCAGGTTTGCGCAGCGCGTTTGGTTTCCCCATCCTTCTTGGCGATGAGACATTTGGCGTCTTGGTGTTCTTCAGCCGCGAGACCCGAGATCCTGATGAAGACCTGCTCCAGATGATGGCTAGCATCGGCAGCCAGATCGGACAGTTCATCGAGCGCCAGCAGGCGCTGGATGCCGTGGGTGAGAGCGAGGTGCGTAATCGGGCGATTCTAGAGTCGGCGCTTGATAGCATCATTACGATAGACCACCGCGGTGTGATCGTAGAGTTCAACCCGGCAGCCGAGAAAACATTTGGTTACAAGCGCGCTGATGCGGTGGGAAAGCAAATGGCTAACTTAATTATTCCTCCCGCGCTGCGCGATAATCATTACCGCGGTCTAGCGCGTTATATAGCCGCTGGCGAGGGGCCTATTCTCGACAAACGGCTGGAACTGATGGCAATGCGGGCTGACGGGACTGAAATCCCTATCGAGCTGGCCATTTCCCGCATCGGTATAGGCGGACCGCCAATGTTTACCGGTTACATTCGTGACATCACTCAGAGAAGGCAGGCCGAAGAAGAGATCCACCGGCTCAAGGAGCGTTTGGAGGCCGAGAATGTGTATTTGCGCTCTGAGGTATCGGGTGTCCATCGGTACGGCGAGATGACCGGGAAGAGCGAAGGGATCAAGAAGGTCTTGGAGCAAGTGCAGCGAGTAGCGCCGACCGATATGACGGTTTTGATTTTGGGGGAGACGGGGACCGGCAAAGAGTTGGTAGCGCGTTTGGTGCACGAGAAGAGCGGGCGGCGGGAGCGGCCGTTGGTGAAAGTGAACTGTTCGGCGTTGCCCGGGGAGTTGATCGAGAGTGAACTCTTTGGGCACGAGCGGGGAGCGTTTACCGGGGCGGTATCGAAGCAGGTGGGACGCTTTGAGCTGGCGGACGGGGGGACGATATTTCTCGACGAGGTGGGCGAGCTGCCGTTGAGGCTGCAGTCGAAGCTATTGAGGGTATTACAGGAGGGAGAGTTTGAGCGGTTGGGGAGCGGCAAGACGATCAAGGTCGATGCGCGGGTGATAGCGGCAACCAACCGCAATTTGAGTGAAGCGGCGCAGCGTGGGCGATATCGCGCCGATTTATACTATCGATTGAATGTCTATCCGATCGAGATACCGCCGCTCAGGGAGCGCAGAGGGGATGTTGGGTTATTGGCACAGATTTTTTTAGAGGAAGCGGGGCGGCGGTTGGGGAAGAGGTTTGGGAAGATACCGAATGAAATGATTGAAGCATTGCGCGCATACAGTTGGCCTGGCAATGTGCGGGAATTGGACAACGTGATCGGCAGAGCGGCCGTCATTTCTACCGCTCCAACCCTCCAACTGCCGGATGGATGGAACAAAGCTCCGGTCAACGGAATGTCCTTTAACGCTTCGAAGATAGTACCAGGAACAGTCATGGTGCATGGCGAAAGCCCAGAATCGGTGCCCACCCTGGAGCAATTCGAGCGGACGCGAATCCTGGAGGTCCTGCATCAGACGAACTGGCGGATAGAAGGGCCGAAGGGGGCAGCACTCATTTTAGGATTGCATCCCAACACGCTACGCTCCCGCATGAATAAACTCGCGATTATGAGACCCGCAAAGGCAAGTATTCTTGCTTAAATCGTAAACCACGAAACTCGGTGGCAAAAACCACGAAATAACGGGGATCGGCTGGCTGATGAAGGATTCTCGTGGCCAACCACGCCTCCTATAACGTGTCAAAAACAATTAACATTGATTTACTCACTTTGTTTTTCATACTAAGTAGTGTAGCAGGCTAGCGAGACATTTACGTCTAAATTGTTTTTAATTATCGATATTGTCGGTGGCGCCATCATTTGTATTTCGCGCCGAAAATGACCTGCAATCCTGAGTCACCAGAACCGCTTTTAGTCTACCGACCGCTCAACGCCTATCGTCGACTCGGTTTTCCGTGTTTTCTGGCATCCTAATTGCTCCCTCCTTGGCCCCAGAATACCAAACATAGATTGGCTCATGATGTTGGAAAAAATACAATCACTGCGTAAACCAGGGCGAGTTGCGCTCGCAGACTCGATGTCTCCTTTTATCACGAATCGTACTGAGGAGGTTGACCGCGAACCCTCGTCACGCTTCGAAGTCTGTCGCCGTTACACCGGCCAATGTCGCGAAATATGAGGAGGCACTCAAGACACTGGCACGCGAGCTCGAGTGCGTAAAAGAGCATGAAAGACAAAAGATTGCCGAACAGCTGCATGACGAGTTTGGCCAAGATCTTGTGTTGGCAAAAATGAAGTTAGGGCAACTATTGGACAAGCTGCCTCCACGGTACGGTGGTTGCGTCGAAGAAATCGACGCTATCATCGGTGACCTTATTCACCATACGCGAGCGGTTATTCATGAGTTGTACCCGCAGCAGCTTTGCGAGACTGGCCTCACCGCTGCTCTGCAATCGTTAGCGGAAGAGATACAAACGAAACACGGGCTTATTTGTACGGCCAAAATCGAATTGACCCCAAGACGATTGAAAGACGAAGTGCAGGAGGTACTATTCCGCGCTGTGCGCGAGCTTCTTCTCAATGTGGTCAAACATGCGCGGGCTTCTCGAGCCAAAATCGCTTTGACGTGCAGCCCTGATTTCGTTGTGATCGAAGTATGCGACGATGGCCAGGGCTTTGACCGTCACAAGAGCGCGCTATCGAACTTGAGCATCGGTAAATTTGGGCTGTTCAGTGTGCGGGCCCGTCTCGCGCAACTGGGCGGAAATTTGCGTATATTTTCTCGTGTCGGCAAGGGGACTAGAGCGATCATCACTCTGCCGACCGATGGCGCCTAGTGAGATCATGGGACCTAGAATAGTAATCGTAGATGATCACGGTCTGCTTAGAGCCGGACTAAAGTCCATACTGGAAAAAAACAATTTCCATGTCGTTGGCGAGGCAGAAGACGGTCGCACTGCGGCCAGACTAATTGCCAAACTCAAGCCCGAGGCCGTGATCACTGACATTAGCATGCCCGGCCGCAACGGGGTCGAATTCACCAGGCAAATCCATCGGGAGTTTCCCAACGTCAAGGTTTTGATCGTGTCTATGCACTGTGAGAGCCGTTTCGTCATGGAATCATTCGCGGCCGGAGCCTCCGGATATTTGCTCAAAGACTCTGGATATGACGAGGTCAGTACCGCGCTGAAAGTAGTTTTGGCCGGGCGAAAATATGTTGGGCCGGATGTCGCGGAGACCGTTGTGGAAAGGGCAGTCGCGCAGTGGTTGTCAGAGTCCCAATGTCAACTGCCAAAAATATCCAGCAGAGAACGCGAAGTATTACAGCTGGTCGCAGAGGGGAAGTCCACCAAAGAAATCGCAGGCAGTCTTTACGTCAGCATTAAAACTGTTGAAACCCACCGCCGACAAATTATGGGTCGATTGAACCTGCCCAACATCCCCCAACTAACTAAATTTGCGATCCGCGAAGGAATCACATCAGTCCAATAGAATCCGCAAATAATACAGCGTCCCGTCTCTTCGATCTAAGAAGATTCGAAACGAAAAATCAGGGAATTCCCGATAGGGTTTCCTTGTTGTTCGTGTAAATCACGATCTGAGGCAGCAATTTATACGTATCCCAGGCCACAGGTCGGACAATAGTTAACCTTACTTGCGCTTGGCATGGATCGACCGCACAAAAAAAAATCCGCCAACAGGCGCGTACTCATTGCGGAAGACCATAAGATGATGCGCGAGGGGCTCCGCTCATTGCTTGAAGAAAAACTCGGATATGACTGTGTCGCAGAAGCTAATGACGGATACGAGGCGGTGAGAAAAGCCAAAGAATTTCATCCGGACATCGTCATCATGGATATCATGTTACCCAACCTCAACGGAATCGAGGCTACGCGACAGATCAAATCCCAGCAACCGGAGATCGAGGTCGTCGTCCTTTCCATGCACGCAAGCCGCAATTACGTTCTTCAAGTGCTACAGGCCGGTGCTTCCGCATATCTACTTAAGGATTCCGCCCTTGAAGATCTTGCCGCCGCCTTGGTAGCGGTCAGTAAAGGGGGAATGTACTTGAGTCCGGCCATAACGACCGCCGCTGCCCTAAAGAACGAAGCGGCCGGTATTTCACCCAAGAATCTTGCCGATGTGCAACGCCTCACAAAAAGAGAACTCCAGGTCTTGCAACTGATCGCGGACGGTCGATCGACAAAAGAGATCGCGGCAACTCTGGAAGTCAGTGTGAAGACCATTGAAACTCATCGCAAGCAGATTATGGATAAGCTCAGTATCCGAACTATTGCCGGTCTGACAAAATATTGCATCCGCGAAGGATTGACTTCTCTTTGAAAGGTCGCGTAAGCGTTCAAGACGCAGGTTTAGACTCGCTCGCAAGTGTTAGCCGTTGCGCCCGATACATCGAGTGTGCGTTTCTGCTCAAGAATCGCTTTTAGAGATCTCAGGATAAACGACCTTAAACTAAGGGTTTTCCTGATTGCGACAAGCGCAAAACTATTTTAGGGTCGTTTGGTTTTTTATTGCAGTGGGCGGAATCTGACAGCGAGGAGGTATGAAATGATCGGAAGTAAACAACTTGCGTTAGCTGCGGTGGGGTTTTTTCTGTCTGGTTGCGCGGGAATGACCAAGAACCAGGCTGCTGTGTTCGGCGCAGCGACCTGCGGTATCGTGGGTGGAGCCGCAGGCGCCTCGGTGGGGAATAATGTTGGTGACCGCAGCGATCTTAACCTGGGCATTGGCGCAGGAGTCGGGGCGCTGACGGGAGCATTGATCTGCGGTACTCTTGCATATTTTTTGACGGAGGAGCCGAAGCCACCACCACCACCGCCACCACCACCGCCACCACCCCCACCGCCGCCACCACCCGCGCCGAAGCCGCCACCACCGCCACCGCCGCCACCGCCACCTCCGCCGGCGCCGAAGGTTGAGCGAACGATCATCTTGGACG
>VBKY01000230.1 GCA_005879255.1 Deltaproteobacteria bacterium | reverse complement strand
TTGCATCTGGCGAATGAAATACGGTCCTCCGACCAGGTCCGCCGGGAAAATTTTCACAAGATCCGCGTGAGCCCGCGATGCGGCAATGATCTCAGTCGGCGTAGCGGCACCGGGAAAGCAAGCGATGTTGGCGGTGTGGCAAACGCCGATCAGGTTCAGCTCCAAAGACGGCGATACAACGAATTCGGCCCCTACACCGATCGCCCGCTCGGCTTGCTGCGGTGCGAGTACCGTTCCGGCACCGGCGTGAAGATTTTTTCGCGCCGCCAGTTCTTTGATTACATCCAGCGCGCCGGGCACAGTGAAGGTGATTTCGATAAACTTGATGCCGCCGTCGGCTGCTGCGTGTGCGAGAGCCAAGGCATCTTCAGCACTTTTGGAGCGAATAACAGCGACGAGACGGCTGGCGTAAAGTTCAGAAATGAGTCTAATCCGGTCCATTCTTCTTCCTTGCCCACTCTTTCTTCACTTGTCATTTCGAGGCGAAGCCGAGAAATCTTTCGCGCAAGGTCCCTCACGGAGTTTATCCTGAGCACAATACGAGATCCTTCGCATTCGCTCAGGATGACATGGTGCGAAGGGTTCGGGATGACAGCCAATATTCTTACGAGAACTATTAACCGAATGAAATGACGCGGCTTTTCTAACTCAAGCTCAACCCACCGTCCACGATCAACGTCTGACCCGTGACGAAGTCGCCGCCGGTGATGAGTCCGAGTATCGCTCCCGCGACTTCATCAGGGGTGGCGATACGCTGCAGCGGATAGCCTGCCGACGCCTGCGCGATAACTTGTTGATAATCCGCTCCATAGTGCTTGCTCATCCATGGCGTGTCAGTAAATGCCGGCGCAACGCAATTGACGCGAATCTTGGGCGCCATCGCAACGGCCAAGCCGCGAGTCATATGAATCACTGCCGCTTTCGCCGTGCCGTAAGCGAGGGACGACATGGTCGAAGGCGCCAGCACCCCGGAAATGGACGAGACGTTGACGATCATGCCTTGGCTTGCTTCCAGGAGCTTCGCCGCCGCGCGGGCACAACGAAATGCGCCTTTGACGTTGACGTCCAAGATCTCATCCCAGATTGCGTCCGTCAGGGCATCGAGATCGGCAAGCTTCACCCAATGCGTCACGCCGGCGTTGTTGACCAAGATATCGAGGCGGCCGAAGTGATCCTTAATTTTGGCGACCATCGCGCGCACCTGCTCGTCGTTCTGTACGTTTGCCTGAACTGCCAGCGCCCGTACTCCGGCCCGCTCGATCTCACCCGCGAGATCTTCAGCTTCTTTGCTCGACTTGCGATAGTTGATCGCGACGCCGCTGATGCCGGCTTTGGCGAGGCTTCGTACTACCGCGCCGCCGATACCTCCCGCGCCGCCGGTGACTAACGCGACCCTGCCTTGAAGTTCCATCTCTTCGCTTCGCTCACAATCTCAGATTGCAGATCACATATTCCAAAGAAGGATTCATCGCTTCGCCAGACTGTGTGAAAACTCCGTTCATGGTTCGACGGAGCTCACCACGAACCAAATCGCTTCGTTTGAAATTAAGCACCTAGCCGTTCGCAGTTTTCACACAGTCTATCGCTCGGAATGAAAGTCCAGATAATCGACATTCTGTTTTCTGTCATCTCGAACGAAGAGAGAGATCTTTCTCCTGCGATACCGCCACTCGGGGTAATTCGCTCATCGGCCGCCGCGAAGTTCAGCCGTTCGTGCATGATCGATCGCCCAATTTTCCGGTAGCTTGACCAAGTCATCGGCTTTGCCTTTGTAGTTTACCACGACGCCATATTTTTTCTCTGCCTCTTGCGACGTAACGTAACCTTCGACCACATCCCAGAGTACCTTTTCGACGTCGCGTTTCATTGGATCGCCGTAGCCGCCGCCACCGGGCAAATTGACGTGCACCACGTCGTCCGAATTGAGATCCATCAATGCTTTGGCGTGAAGCTGCGTGCCGTTACCCAGGCTCACTGCGCCGGTCGCGCCCGCTTGTCCGCCGAGCAATCCGGGCGCGGCGTAGTGTGTACGATCGGCGATCGAGCTCACGCTCCACTTGCCGTCGCCGCGGCGAGTAAATTCGGTCAATTGGCCCAAGCCACCGCGCCAAGTCCCTGCACCACCCGAGTCGGGACGTAGTTGGCGTCGCTTCATGACTACGGGCGATAGACTTTCAATTACTTCCGCCGGCACACCGGCCACGCCGCTGGGAAAACCAACGGCACTCAAACCGTCCTTCGTAGGACGTGCGCCGGTGCCACCAACTTGGAAGACGGTCAATGTAAACGGCGGACTTTGGCCGCGCCAAACGCTCAGCCAAATCGGATCCGCGCCGGGGGCCATCAAGCGGCCTGGCAACGCACCCGACAATGCCGCGAAGATCGCGCTCGGGATAAAATGGCCGATCACCTGGCGGCTCGCTACCGGCGCCGGATCCAGAGCATTGAGAATGCTTCCCGCCGGCGCGCTCACGTGCACGGGCCGAAAGCTGCCTTCGTTGTGCGGCACATCCGGACAAATCGCGGCTTTGATCGCGAAACTGGCATAAGCGTGCGTGTAATTGAACACCACATTGATGCCGCGCGTGCTCTGCGGTGACGAACCGGTGAAGTCGATGAAAATTTCGTCGCCCGAGACCTTGACCGTGCAGCGCACGACGATGGGCGCTTCGAAGCCATCACTCCACGTCTCGTTGGACCATTCACCATCCGGCAGCTTGCGAATCTCGGCGCGCACAGCTTCCTCCGAGCGATGAACTATTTCGTCGGCGATGGGATCAATGCTTTCGAGGCCGAATTCGTCCATCATTTCCAAGAGCGCTCGCCCGCCAGCGTCGTTGCACGCGGTCTGCGCATAAAAATCGCCGATCACTTCGTCGGGTTGACGCACGTTGATCCGAACGATCTGCATGAGAGTTTGGTTGGGCTCGCCACGGTCGAAGAGCTTCATGATCGGGATGCGCAGCCCTTCTTCGAAAACCTCGCGCGCCTCGGCGGAGAGAATTCGTCCGCCGATATCGGCGCTGTGGCAAGTGTTGGCAAACAATGCGACCATTTTGCCGTTGCGAAAAATCGGCGTGGTGATCGTGATATCGTTGATCTGCCCCGCCGTCTGCCACGGATCGTTGGTGATCAACACGTCGCCAGGCGCCAACTTGTCCGGTGGAAACGCCGCGAGAAAGTGCTTCATCGAAGTCGCCATGGCATTGATATGGCCCGGCGTGCCACTGAGCGACTGAGCGATCATTCGGCCCTTCGTATCAAACATGCCGCACGCCAGGTCTTGGCTTTCGCGGACGATCGTGCTGAAAGCCGTACGAATCAGCGCGTCCTGTTGCTCATTGGCGACGGAGAGGAAGCGATTCCAAATCACTTCCAGCGTCACCGGATCGATGGTCTTAGTTTCCATGGGTCAACTCCACGATGACATTGAGTCTTTCATCCACCCGCGCGCGACCGCCCACGCCAATGATTAAAGTCGACTCCCTTTCTTCGACGATCGCCGGGCCGTCAAATGTCATTCCCGGCGTGAGAGCGTATCGGTTGTAGACAACAGTATCGACGTAACGCCCGTGTTCAGGGAAATAGGCCAAGCGCGAACCCTTGCGTGTTTCGGTATGATGCGGCGTCTCGCGCGACAACCTGAAATTCATTTCCGGCCGAGGACCACTTGCCACCACACGCCAGTTGATTACTTCCAAGGCTACATCGGGTCCCTTTCGCCCGTACAGGGCTCGATACGTCTCTTCGAACGCCGCGGCAATTGGCGCCAAATGCTCAGGACGTAGAGCGCCGTCGGGCAGCGTGACGGAAACTTCATGACCTTGACCAACATAGCGCATATCGGCAGTCCGTTGGTAGGTGATGGCATTCGCCGCCAGGCCCGAATCGACCAGTATTCGTCTTCCCTCTTCCGCCATTTCATCGAGTAGGTCGTTGGCAAACTGCCAATCGAGCTGATCCAACCGACTGTAAGCGCTGCGGACGAAATCGAACGCCAACGGCGCTGCAAGCAAACCGAAAGTTGAACCGACTCCGGCCCCGAACGGCGAGATCACTGCGGGCAATCGCAAAATCTCCGCGACGCGATAACCATGCACGGGGCCGGCGCCGCCGAAGGCGTAAACCGGCATACGGCGCGGATCTTTGCCGCGCTCGCCCAAATGGGCGCGCGCTGCATTGGCCATATTCTCGTTGACGATCTGATGAATGCCCCAGGCAGCTTGTTCGGCGGTCATGTTCAAATTTGCCCCCAATCGGCCCAACGCGTCTCGCGCGCCCGCCAAATCCAGCTGCATCTTGCCGCCGAGAAAATAGTTCGGATCGAGATAACCGAGCACGAGGTCAGCGTCCGTTACCGTTGGATCCGTGCCGCCCTGGCGATAGCACACCGGGCCCGGGACGGCGCCGGAACTTTCCGGTCCGACTTTGAGCAGGCCCAGCGAATCGACGCGCGCGATGCTGCCGCCGCCGGCGCCGAGCTCGATCATGTCGATGACCGGAATTCGCACCGGCAAGCCGCTGCCTTTGCGAAAACGGTAAACGCGGTCGACTTCGAACTCATGGGTCTTGAGCGGCTGGCCGTCTTCGATGACGCAAAGCTTGGCGGTGGTCCCGCCCATGTCGAACGACAACAGATCGCGATGACCGGCGAGAATGCCCGCCTGCGCCGCGGCCAAGGCGCCCGCCGCAGGTCCCGATTCGAGCATGCGAACTGGAAAACGTGACGAAGTTTCACTCGTGGCGATGCCGCCGCTCGAAAGCATAACGAAGAAGCTGCCGTTGAACCCGATCTGATCCAACCGGCTTTGCAGCTGGGCAAGATAGTTCGAAACTCTTTCCTGGACGTAAACATTGACCAGCGTCGTGCTCGTGCGCTGGAATTCGCGAATCTCGGCGACGACTTCGGAGCTTAGCGACACGCGCATCTCTGGCGCGATTTCGGCGATGATCTCCGCCGTGCGTTTTTCATGCGACGGATTGCGAAAGCTGTTGAGATAACAGATGCCGATCGCTTTGATGCCTTTGTCGCGCAGCTCTCCGACCAAACAGCGAATAAAATTTTCATCGAGAGCTTGAAGCACGCTGCCATCGGCAGCTATGCGCTCCGGCACATCGAAGCGCAGATGGCGCGGTACTAGAGGCTTCGGCAGATCGAGATTCAAGTCATAAAGCTCGTAGCGGTGCTCCCGGGCAATCTCGACCGCATCGCGAAAACCCGCCGTCGTGAGCAATGCCGTCAGTGCACCCTTGCGCTCGATCAACGCGTTGGTGACCAACGTCGTTCCGTGGATCAGCGTACCGCGCTCGCCGGCCTTCACCGCACCGCTATCCAAGGCTGGACGCAAGGCCTCCTCCACCGCCAGACTTGGATCCCCTGGAGTGGTGAGAGTCTTGCCAATCACAGCGCCGCCGTCCTCACCGACCAGGAGCATGTCGGTAAACGTCCCGCCGATATCGATGCCGACGCGATACATAAAAGTTGGTTCAAAGTTCCAGGTTCAAAGTTCAACGTTTATAGTTTCGGAGGGGTGTGGAGCTTTGAACCTTAAACCTTGAACGTTGAACCTTATTGCGCAAACAAATCCAGCAACCTTTGAGTTTGATGTGCCGCCGCTGGACGCAATAACGGAATCTTTACACCCGCGTCGCGGTATTGTTGCACGCGCTTCTTGACTTCATCCGGCGTGCCGCTGGCGGTCATGCCTTCGACGTAGGAATCGGGAATCGCTTTGATCAAGCCTTCTATGCCGCCCTGAGCGTGAGCCTTTTCAAAAAGCGGAATGTCTTCTTTACGAATATACGGCTCGCCGACGCGCATCTTCGGCGCGGCGATGAAAGAAATCTGCACCGGATCGAGCTTGGTCGCGACTTCCCAACGCACCGCGTCGAGCGCTTTCTTGTGATCGTCCTCAATCGAGCAATTGATAATCTGCGCCACTTCGAAGTTGGAAATATCGCGTCCCGCCTGTTGCGCCGACTCTTTGATGATCCTGAGCGCATTGACGGTATATTCTGGCGAGCAGACCGCGTTTAGCACCACGCCATCGCCGACCGCGCCCGCCAGCTTCAAACCGATGGTCGCCGTAGCCGGAACGTAGAACGGAATCTTGTTGCGAATCGGCTTCCAGCCGAGGCCGACGTTGTCGAAGTTAACGAACTTACCGTGGTAGGAGACCTTCTCACCGGTGAACAGCAAACGCATCGAGTCGATATATTCGCGCAGCACCTCGGTCGGCGTCGCGCCGACGTCCTGCGGCAGCGCGTGCACGCGCGCATGGCTTTTTGTGCAGGCGCCCGGCGCCACGGTCATGCGGCCGCCGGTGAGTTCGTCCAGCGTCGCCGCCGCCTGCGCCATCACCACCGGACCGCGCAAACGTACGATCTGCGTGGTGCCGAGCTTCATGTTCTTTGTCGCGAGCCCGATGGCGGCGAGCGAGCTCACCGAGTCACGCATCAATTCGATCGTCTCGGAGAAAAAGGCCATTTCGAAGCCGCGCTCCTCCGCCTGCTTCATCACCTCGGCCATCTCTCTAACGTTGGTGAATTTGCCATAGCCTAGCGCGTAACCGACTCTCTGCTTCGCCATCCAGAACGCTCCTTATTGCAGTTGAAAATTAGATAGCAGTAGTATCGAAACTTCGCGGCTAATTATAATCTGAATCGCTCGCGAAGGCGACTGCGGGCGTCAACGCGTTGGTAGTTCAACCTGATTTCAACGACGCTTCGATGTAGGGGCGACCCCCTGTGGTCGCCCATCCGAGAGGGCAGACACAGGGGTCTGCCCCTACAAATTTTTGCAAAACTGAAACGCTACCGCCAACTCGGCAGATGCGTGAGTCAACCGCGATGTGATAATCGCACCGACAGCGGGTTGGAGAACTAGCGCAATGGATCCACTACTCCATTATTCCATTATTCCAATACCCCAATCCTCTTACCGCACTTTGATATTCCATCCGTAGATTCGTTCGCTCGGCAGCGGTCGCTAATCGATGTTCTTGGCCATGCCAAAGAGCAGTTGATGGCGCCACATGAATTGCGCTGGCGCTTCCTCAGTGACAAGGCTCATCGCTTGCGAAAGCAGCTTCTTGCGCTTCGCGGGATCGAAAGCGTGCCGTTCAGATGATAATAGCTCGTCCAGCTTCGCGTTAGAGTAACCGATGCGAGGCGAGCCGCCGGTCTCGAAATATTGCGACAGCGCGGCGCTCGGATCGACCACGCCCCCACGTCCCATGTAGTAAAAAGGAACTTTGCCGACCTGCACGTTAGCCCACAATGTTGCCCATTCCGGCGTAACCAATTTGGTGCGAATCCCCGCGGCCGTCAGCATCGGCACCATCGCTTCAGTGATCTGTTTGTCCAAGGTGTAGCGGCCCACGGGCGTGGACAGCTCGACATCAACGCCGTTGGGATACCCGCCTTGTCTGAGTAATTCGCGGGCTTTCTCCGGGTTGTACGTGTACTTGGGCTGCAAATTGGGATCGTAGCCATACTGCCCCTCGCCGATCGGCCCATCGAGCCGCGACGCTTCGCCGCGTAGAATCGTCTTGATAATCGTATCACGATCGATGGCGTAGCCCACCGCTTGGCGGACGAGCTTATTATCCCAAGGTTTCACTTTAGGCATCATTGCGAGAAACATAATCTCAGCGGTGTGGAACTTGACGATCTTGTGATTGGCGCTTCTTTCAACCCGCTCGCGCATATGCGGCGGTACGAATTGGGCGATCTGGATTTCATTATTTAATAGCGCCGTTACCCGCTGTTCCGGTTCCCGCATCAGGCGGAAGACGATCTCATCCGGCGCCTGTGGATACTGCCTCCACATCGGATGGGTTTTATCCTTGCCGATGACCAAGCGTTGGCCGGGAATCAATTCGCGAAATTTGTACGGCCCCGCGCCCACGGGATACTGCCGGTCGGCGACATCCGCTCCGTACATGTCATAGATCGCCTTGCTCGTAACGATAATCCGATCGAACAGATATTCGAGTAGTGGCGCCGTCGGCTCTTTCGTGGTGATTCTTACCGTGTACTTGTCGACGACCGCTTCACCGGCGACAGGCGAAACGTTTTGGAATTGTTTGGTAAAAGGATCACTGCGCGTGCGCTTGAGCGAGTGAACGACGTCCTCCGCAGTGACCGGCGAGCCGTCATGAAATCGATTGTCCTTGCGTAAATGGAAAAGCCAAGTCTTCGGATCCTTCACTTCCCATTTTTCCACCAACAGCCCAACATGCTGTCCTTTGTCGAAATCATAGGTGCCGAGACAGCCCAAGACCATGCACCATACGCTATACATGAGCGCAACACTGTCGGCGTAAGGATTGAACGTCTCCATCGTCTCGGTGACGCCGATGGAGATGCGTGTTTCAGCGGCCTTGAGCGGCGCAACGGCGGCGGCCCAGACAAAAGCTGCAAGGCTAAGCGCAGTAATGCGACCAGGTTTCATGTGTTTCCCTCCGCAGTAAGGAAATACGATCCTCGATCCTCAATCCTCGACCTTCTATCGTCCAGTCACTCCATAACTCCGCCACTCCATGTCCCCGGCTCTCGACCCCATCACTTCCACAGCTGTTTGTAGAACCCCTGGCTGTCGAGCTCTTTGACGAACCGATCGTCGTAAAACGCTTCGGGCTTCGCATCCTTGGCTTTGGGATTTCTAACCGCCGCCTGATTCAAAACCTCCTGGATACCCTCGCGCGTGTTGTAGGGAATCTTGTCGACGTAATCCACGGCGTACTGATAAACCGTATCGAGGGTTTTAGCATCCGCGGCGCGGGTGTATTTGGCAATCGCGCGCCGGCTGAGCTCCTTGTCGGTAAACAGCCGGTACACCGCCTCCGAGTAGGCCTTGAGAAATCGCCGCACCAGATCGCCGTTGGCATTGAGAAAAGAACGGCGCGCCATGAAAGCATCGTGGGGAAAGTAAACTCCGGCCTTGCCCATATTCACTATTACTCGCGCGCCGGCCTCTTCAGCCTTGAGGTTCGCCGGGCTGGAGAACGGCGCCGCGACGATGGCGCGCGTACGCAACATTGCCGCTGCGGCAAAAACATCGCCTGTTTGTATGAGGGTCACGTCCTTCCCAGGTTCGAGCCCCTGCTTGCGCAAAACATAACGCATCGTGAAATCGGTTGATGAACCGAAACGGGTGACCCCGACAGCCTTCCCACGCAAGTCGTCGATCGTTTTGATCTCCGGCAAAGCCATGATGTAAAAAGCCGGAACTTTGACCATCGACCCGAACATTACGACATCCGCCCCGCCCAGGCTCGCGTCGACGGCGGCGCTCCCCGCCGCCCCGGCGATTGGCAGATCGCCTCCTAGCATCGCTTGCACCATCAGCGATCCGGAAGCGATCAGTATCAGATGAGAATCGATGTCGTATTTTTCGAAAATCTTTCCCTCTTCCGCTACCCAGAGGCCGGCGAAGACTCCGCTCGCGCTCGAGTAGCCGTGCGCCAACCGATCCCTTGCGATCGTCAAACCCGGCAACGCCGTAATCAATATCAAGCTCAAAACAGCCGTTTGAATTCGTTTGTTCACCTTGATCTCCGTGTCTCTCGATCGATCCGAACCCGCACCTCAGGTAGCTAGCCGCAAATTGATGTGTGTGTCAACTTGCTCTTCTGCAGAACTGCTGAGTGATAATGAGTCACGATTGGCAGGCGCAAACTGTTTTCAAAAATCGCTAAAGTGCTTTTACGAGCGGGAGACTGTCTGAAGACTCTACCGGAGCCTTTCGACGAAGCTCAGGGCGAACGGGGACAGGTTTGAAAATGATAAAGAAATTGTCCCAGACACTCATTTAACAAGTCATTTGTGTTTTACCGTCATGCCGGTGAAAACCGGCATCCAGAAGGCTTTGAAAATCCTAGATTCCTGGGTCGGGCCGGCCATCGGCAGTTTGCCGGAATGACGATCAAGTATGTAGCGAACTTCTGGGACAGAACGCTAGAATGTTAAGGCACC
The DNA here is from genome assembly GCA_005879255.1 of Deltaproteobacteria bacterium. The sequence continues at coordinate 9,605 of VBKY01000230.1, read as the reverse complement.
AGCTTTCAGTGGCGTCGAGGGTGTGGGGCTGCTTGATTCGACTCCGCCTCTGTGCTCGTCGATCCATGTTTTACATAGCTTGAGCGCGTGTTCTTCGGCTTTTTTCTTAGTCGCAAAAGTTAATTCGGTGCACTCTAATCTCTTAACCTCTGTCACTTTATCTTCGGGGTCAAATATCAAGCCCCTGCAATGCCATTCTTTCCCGGCTCCTCGAACTCCGATCCCGTAAATAGGATATTTATTGTATTGGTTCATACATCCGCCTTTCGGTAACCGTCTAATGCCGTCGCCTAGACATCGCTCTTAGCTTGCTCTCTGCCAACAACCACCAACCTAGTGAAGTCTATGCCGTTGAGAGATGGTCTCGGCACGGACAACTTCTTACTTCCGCCTGTAAGCGCTCCGCTTTGCCAGATAGAAAATAAGAACCAAGATCAGAATCATTACCGCCGGGGGGGCAATTGCCGCCATACGAGACCTCCCTATTGAGTCTTATTGAGTCTACCATTTTGGCATTCCGTAAAACTATAGGCCGACGTGAGAGGAACCGTCTGTCTAATATTGGACGACTTTGGAAGAATCGCCAGAGGTACCTTGAGCGTGTGCGCGGGGCCCAGGGTAGCTCACTTCGTGTTCGGGTGGACGAGACGATCGGCTTCAAGTCAACATGCGCAGAATTCCCTACTCAGAGTCATGATTGAGTCAGTTGGCAAATGTGGATAGCGAAACGGTTGCGGCTGAAATCCACTTCTTCGCGCGCGTGGAGGACCACCGCAAAGCGAATATATGAAAATTGGACTTATCCCCTTTTACTTTTTCTGACCGTTGCTCGCGCCGAATGACGAAAGTAACGATTCGACCCTATCCCGACCGCAAGCCTAATCCGAGGATCCAAAACAACTCTGAACCTAGAATGTGTCCTTGTTTCACCGGTGACTCGTGCAGGTGCACGTCGGCGTAACTTTGTTGCCGATGCGTAAACGGAAGATACAGGTTAGTAACACAAGTTGACGCTGAAACCCAAGCCTAACTCGTAAATGCTTACTTTCATAGAGTTGTTCAGCTCGCGTGAAAAATACCAACGCTGGTATTACAGTTGCACCTATGCAGAAGCGCATGATCAAAACAAATCTTACGTATGGCTAACCGCTGTCGCAATTCATCCGCAAATGCTGAGCGGGAATTAAAGGAGGTCCTATGCCTTTAAACGTTAACTTCAACTTCACGCCCAATTCACGTAAGGCCGAGCCGAGAACGCTCATCATGGTCTCCGATGGCGACACTCCACAGATTCAACAGCCGGTGCGGGCGGTATCCTGCGACACACCAGAGAAGGCAGCCTATGCCGGGACTCCCCCAAAAGCGCAAGCTAAACTCAACCTCTGCCGTGACCGTCTTGAAAATGGATTCTTCAATGCTATTCCACAGAGCCTGCGTACCTATATCGTGCAAAAGATAAAAGCAGATGCTGCCGAACGTCATATTGGGGCAGCGCTTCGTGCATCGGAGAAGTTCACTCTCGTTTTAGAGCAGCGTTTAACCAAACCCGATGGTTCCAAAAGAAAGTTAGCTATTATCCCGACTGGCGAAATCATCGATGTCTACGGACGCCTGCTCGCTTACTTCGCTCCGTGGTATGCCAATACCGCTAACGATCCTCTACCCCCCAAGGGTTCCCCACAGCGAGACACTTTTAACCTGAATATGATTGCTAATGGTTGGGCAGCTTTCTTCCCGGTTTATCCCTCATTGCCTAAGGACGATGACTTCAATATAGCCATTGCAGCGGCCGTGGATGCCTGGGATCGTAAACTAGGCCAATGGAAAGAGTTCGGATCGGATTTACTTCTTGGTTACGAATACCGGATGTGTATTAAACTAGCGACGAACGATGGATCCGCGGCGGACGAATTAATCGCCAAGGCGTTCCAGCGCGTTTGCGTTGATTTACGCACTAAAAAGATTTTAGGAAAATTTGGGTTCGGGGATATTCCTCCGCCTTACCGCCTTTGGGTATGGGAAAACGACTTATTAAAGGCTAAAGAAGATCTCGGGTTAATCGAGTAAGCAAAATTAGGGTAAGAGTAGAGAACAGGTCGACTTCAAGCCGACATGCGCAAAACCTTCCTACTCAGAGTCACGATTGAGTCAGTTGGCAGATGTGGATAGCGAAACGATTCGGGTTGACGTTCACTTCTTGTTTCGCAACTTCGACTACTCTGTAGTTTGCTTGAGTGGTTGTGCCATTCCGCCGAAGTAGTGTAAAGATCGCCCGAGCGGCAGATCAAATTCCTTTTTAGAAAGGAGACAAATCCGTATGACGCTCCGTGAGGCGCGGATTCTGTTCGTTCTCGGTATGGGCTTAGGTTTGTTTTCAAACCTAGCACAGGCGGCCAGCGCGCCTGACCTAGCTGTTTATCGCGGCGCCGACCGTCAAGCCCGGCTTGAAAAGGGCGCGAAAGCTGAAGGCGAGTTTGTCTGGTATACGTCCGTTAACGCTGAAGACATTCAGCGCGTCGTCGAGCTCTTCGAGAAGCGCTACCCTTTCATAAAAGCCAAGCCCGTCCGGCTAACTTCAGCCAGAATCGTTCAGCGCCACACAGCTGAATCCCAGGCTGGCACGTTCTTAGCAGATATTTTGGACACCAACGACTCCCGTATCGAGTTTTTCCGCCGCAAGGGGATGATCCAGCCTTATTACACTCCTCTGGCTGAAAAGTTCGACAAGCGCTTTCTGCAGCCCCAAGGTTACTGGGTTGCCAACCGGGTCACGATGCTCGTGCTCGGCTATAACACCCGTCTCGTCAAGGCCGCCGAGGCGCCCCGGCGCTACGAAGACCTGCTCGATCCAAAGTGGAAAGATCAACTCGCACTCGAGCGCGAAGATTCCCATTGGTTTATGGCTTTGATGGAACATTGGGGTGAGCAAAAAGGCAAAACCTTCTTTCAACGGCTTCGCGCGCAGAATCCAAAAATCCGCACGGGCCACACCCACCTCGCTCAGCTGATCACGGCAGGCGAAGATTCACTCTCGCCCACTATTCACAGCCAAGGAATGGCTTCCGGACAGCGCCGCGGCGCGCCGGTCGAATGGCTAAACCTGGAACCGGTTGTCGCATCGAGCAATGTGAGCGCTCTGACGAAAAACGCGCCGCACCCCCATGCGGCATTGCTCTTCCTCGATTTCATATTGAATAAGGAGACCGGGCAACGGGTCATCCGAGAAGTAAACCGAATTCCCACGCACCCCGAAGTTTTACCCAACCCGCCCCGTTTGCGCGAAGGCTTCGATTTTATCAACGTTGATCCCGTCAAGTATAACGACAAGATTGATCATTATGGTAAGCTCTGGCACGAGTGGTTTCTGCAATGAGAGATACGCACAGCGGCATCCAGTTTTCACCGGAGGGCGTCACGAAGAAAATACTTGGTTAGAAGATCAGGGCATTCACTTTCCGAGAAAAGCTCGACTCTTTCGCCTTTGCTGGTAGACCTTCCTTGGTGTTTGCCATTTGATCACTTAAGCAACGGGACTATCGTGCGTCGAAGAATTTTTAAGAAACAAATAAGCGGGAGGTTTTGCATAGAGAAGTAGCTGAAACTTTTCCCTTCCTCTAAACCCTCACAAACACGGTTGACATCGCTGATCACACGCTTCTACTATCCGTGGAAGTTGCCACGAAAGCGAGCCGCGTTTATGAAACCCCGGTCATTATTCTATTTCGCCGCCTTCTTGCTACTTTACGCGATTCCAAACCCGACCTTCGCCGCCTCGGCCCCGCAGAGAGTCGTGATCACGCCGGCGAGCTTCAGCGACCGCGAGGGCATGCTGGTCGTCGCGCAACACCAAGGCTTTTTTCGAAAATACAACTTAGATGCGCAGATCGTGTTGATGCCCAACGCGCCCCTCGCCCTGTCGGCCCTCACAGCCGGCGATTCGCAGTTTTATTACGGCACCACCTCAGGCGCGAGCTTAGGGGCCGTTTTGAACGGTCTCGATGGCGTCTTCGTCGCAGGGTTCATCAACAGACTAGTCGGCGCCTTCGCCGTCGGTCGCGATATCAAAACGCCCGCGGATTTGAAAGGCAAGAAGATCGGCGTCGCGAGCCTCGGCGGCGGCAATTGGATGTTCACCATGCTGGCCTTCGAACATTGGGGCCTTGACCCCAAACGCGACAACATCACTTTTAGAATCATCGGCGATACCGGCGTGCGCGTTCAATCCATCGCCAACGGCGTCATCGACGGTTCGTTGTTGGGCTACACCCACGCCGCGATTCTCCGGCGCCAGGGCTTTCCGATTCTTGCCGACGTGGCGGAGCTGAATATCCCGTTTCAAGACAGCGGGCTATTCACGCGCAAGAGTTTCCTCGCGCAGCATCCGGCGACCGTCGAAAACGTGCTCCGCGCGCTGGTGGAATCGATCGCGTTTATCCAAGCGCCCGATAATAAAACCGCGGTGCTGAAGAGCCTGGCGCAATGGCTGCGCCTGCCGAAGCCGGACGATGCTTTGGAGGGCTACGAATTCATGCGCAAAATGTACACGCGGCGGATGTATACCAACATAGAAGGTATCCGCAACAGCATCCGGGTGCTGACCCTCACCAATGAAAAATTCGCCCGTCTCAAAGCCGAAGATTTGGTCGACGATCGGATCGTCAGAAAGCTTGAACGAGAAGGACTGTTTTGATTTGTCGGCGAATGGGAAGCGCGCTTGACTGCAGGATCCGCGATCTGACCGTGCGAGCTCTCTGCTGCAAGCTCGCTGAACCAGCCAAAAGAAACACAACGGTCAACAAAAGATTTGATAATCATCTAGAAGGCTTCTCCGAGAGGCACTAAGGTTGGCGGCAAGCCAACCCCACAACTCAAAGGAGGAGACGAAGATGAAACTTTTTGGTGCCATTGACTTGCACTCCAACAACAACGTCACGGTGCTGATCGATGAGAGAGACGAAGTCGTTTACCGAAAGCGCTTGCCCAACGATCTGAGGTTGATCATCGAGCAGCTCTCTCCCTATCAATCTACGCTCGAAGGAATCGTGGTGGAGTCGACCTACAACTGGTACTGGCTGGTCGATGGATTGATGGAGCAAGAGCACCGAGTGCATCTGGCCAACACCGCAGCGATCCAACAGTACGAAGGATTGAAGTACACCGATGACGACTCTGACGCGCGCTGGCTCGCGCACCTGCTTAGGCTGGGGGTGTTGCCCCAGGGCTATATCTATCCGAAGGAAGAACGAGCGGTCAGGGATCTACTACGCAAGCGAAGCCAGTTGGTGCACCACAAGACCGCCAATCTGTTGAGCGTCCAGAATCTTTACACCCGTAACACCGGCTTATCGATAGGTGCCAACCGGATTAAGAAACTCACACCCGAACAAGTCGATGGTCTGTTCACGCACGGCGATGTGGCGTTGGCGGTCAAGGCCAATTTATCGGTGATGCGCTGTCTTGAAGCCGAGATTAAGAGCCTCGAGCAAGTCGTTAAAGAGCGGGTAAAGTTGAAACCTGCGTTTCGCTATCTTTTGACGGTGAGCGGGATCGGGCAAACTCTGGCGCTCACGATCATGCTGGAGACCGGAGATATCGGGAGATTTCCCCGTGTCGGCAACTTCGCTTCGTACTGCCGGTGTGTGGGCAGTGAGAAGATCAGCAACGGCAAACGCAAAGGCAAGGGGAACACCAAGAACGGCAATAAGTATCTCAGTTGGGCGTTTGTGGAAGCGGCCAACTTTGCCATTCGCTATGAACCGCTCATTGGTCGGTTCTATCAGAGAAAGAAAGCCAAGACTCACGGAGTGGTAGCGATCAAGGCGGTGGCTCACAAGCTCTCACGGGCTTGTTACTACGTCATGCGTGACGAAGTGCCGTTCGATGTCGGTAGAGCCTTCGCTTAGGAGAAGTTTTTCGGTTGGGATGGGGCAGTGAGCTAGAAAAGGGGTTGGCTCAAAACCACAAGATTTGATTGGCCGCTGTCTCATCCCTTAAAGACATAGACAACTCGGTGGTGATTTGATCAGATGGTACGCCCACGCCGTGAGCCATAATGGGTTGGCCCCCGAAAGGGAGAGCCAGTGGATTTGTGAAAGTCCTAAAACCTTGGACGCGGCGTGGTACCGACAGTTTTCTGGGGCAGAACTATTGCCAGGGGCAGGAGATCGTTTCCCTCACAGGAAAACTCCATCGCCTTGAACCTGATGACGGTTCAGCCAGAGGCTGATCAGCCTAAGGCTGAGACTGGTGCGGACCTACTCTGACACCAAAAGATTGAAAACAGGGGCGCGTTACTAAAGATCGCGGAACCAGCGAGTTGAACGAGAAAGGAATAAAGAAATTTATTTCACAGGAAAGTCTTTGCCTCTTGCAACCTGCCTTCTAATGGGTGACCCCAAGAGTATCGGCCACGTGGTCAAGGACAACATTGTCTGGGTCACGGACCTTGTGTCACCCCGCGGCGCGGTAGAACGGAATGACGGCACCGTCGCGGTGGGCGAAGCGTTGAGGAAATACGGTGTTACAGGCGCAACGATTGCGGGCGGCCATGGCACGACTGCCAAACAAGCAGACCTAGCAACCGCGTTGGCACAAAACTAATTCGGCGGGCGGCTCGATCAAAGACGAAGAGGTCATCGCCGCCGCCAACGAGCATTGCATCGCGATGATCTTCACCGGCATGCGAAATTTTAGACACTAAATCAGTTGCCACTGATCAGTTCGAAGTCTCTTTCTTGCTGGCAACTGAGAACTGACTACTGATAACTATCTCCCATGAAGGTTCTCGTCATCGGTCATGAAAAGGATTCAAGTCCCTTTTTTCGCCAAAACGAAATTCCTATCAATCATGAAGGAGGAGATCACCATGAAACGCTTGTCTGTCATCACCATGGGGCTGCTTGTTATCGGAGTCTCCGTTTTCGGCTGCTCACAGCAGATGTCTGGTCAAGGTGATGCGGGGTGGGTCACGGTCACGCTTCTTGACGGCTCCAACCCCAAGACCCTGGACAACTGGAACCGGATCGGCGATGCCAACTGGCGGGCGGAGGACGGCGCCATCGTGGCCGACAAAGGCAAGGGAGGCCATCTGGTCTCGAAGAACTCCTACAAGGACTTCCAGATCCGGGCCGAGTTCTGGGCCGACCACACTACGAACAGCGGGATTTTCATACGCATTGCCGATCCCAATAATATCGCCAGGAATTCCTACGAAGTGAATATCAACGACCAGCGCTCCGACCAGGAGTACGGCACCGGAACCATCGTCAATGTCGCCAAGGTATCGCCCATGCCCAAGGCCGGTGGCAAATGGAACACCTATGAGATCACGGCCAAAGGCTCGCAGCTGACGGTCGTGCTAAACGGTATCAAGACCGTCGACATCCAGCACGGCCAGTTCCCAGAGGGACCGATCTCCCTCCAGTTTGGCAACCTTGACAAAGGCGCCCCCGGCGGCGCCATCAAATTCCGCAACGCTGTAGCCGGGACCAAGTCAAGTTAGGCATGGGGTTTGTCTGGGCATGCGGGCATGGCGTCTACCATCCGATAGTGCATCTGAATCACGAGCGTGCTGCGATTAAAAAACGCTAATGGTTGAAATGTGGCAATGCAAGACCTGCCCCCTTTAGTGTGCGTATACATTGGATGCTGAAGAACCAAAAACATCATTTCAGCTATCACTATGCAACCAGCCTGTCAAAACATACTGCCTGGTATGTGCCGCGCAAATCAGGCGACTGATTCCATGGATCGGGTAGAGTCCGGGTTACCAAGAGTCAGGAGATGGAAGTTACCACAGCGACTCAGTATAGTTCCTCCAGTTAGAGGACAGCAAATGAAAGGCCAACAGGCTGTAGATCTGGTCGCGCTTTTTTTCGCGCCATTCTTCGCGCTCATCACGGTGTTGGCATTGGTTGCCTTTTCGCCGCTGAATAAATTTTCTCGCCCCATCAGATTTTTTCTCTTTGGCGGCATCGGCAGCGCCGTCACTATGATGATATTGCTTGTCATCGGTCTACTCGGGAAAGTCAGTACTGGCGTATGGCGATTCGATGTTGTGCTATCGGTGATCGCAAGTGCTCTTATAGGTCTCAGTCAGTTTGGCTCTTCGGGAAAATTGACCGACAAGAACCAAGACGAACCCGAGCGAATTCATAAGCAGGATTCTGGCTGGTTCTGAGATCTGTTGTTCATCCGCCATAGCAAGGCTTGGATCGTGACTCGCCATGATCACGGTCTTGCCATGGCGCTCCGCCAGCGACAAAAAAGCGTTGAGATAGTTTTGGTGTTCTCGGTGTCGAGATTGCCGGTGGGTTCATCGGCAAGGATGAGCGACGGATCGTTGCCGCAAGAAAGACAAACAAGAAAGACAACAGAAAGACAAAGAACGAAAGACAAAGGGTCAGGTCTAGTATCGTAGCACAAGCTCGTCATCTCAGCTATCTGCTCCCGCGGGCCGCACCCACTGACTTCATTGACTCACGCACGATCCGTCCCACGGTGGTGAAATGGACTCCAAAATTCTTCGCGATTTGTTGATAGCTGTAGGCTCCAGTCTCGTACGCTGCCCGAATCCCGTCGTCTCGATTTTTGTGTTGGCGACGTATCGCGCTGAGCTTTGGGGCTACTCCCCGTTGTTGCACCCTTGGTATGTTAACATCCTCATCACGGTCGCCTAACTTGCCCCGCGTCTTTTCGACAAAGTCCTCATCCCCCAAATAGATCTGCCCTTTGAGATCTTTCCAGATGCTCTCTGCGCCCATTCCCTCCTCGATAAATTGTTGGTACTTCCGTCTCGCCCCAGCACACCTCTTGCCGAACTGGGCCAACAGATCGTCGGTGTTGAGCCACACCAGAGTGGGCGATGTTCCGATCGTGGCCCGGTAACTGCTCCACGCCCACAGGCGAGGGTGCTTGACCATGGTAGCCCGGACCGGATTGAGCACGATGTAGCGGGCAAGCTCTAAGAAATAGGAGTCCCGGTCGACCAGGATCGCTTTGTAGCGGCCCTGGAAGAGATGGCCGCCGCGCTTGTGGCGGCGGTTGGACCATTGAGTGAAGACCCCGTTTAAATGTCTCATCCCTTTGGTCAGATTCGCTTCAGGGGTTTCGATCATGAGATGATAATGATTCCCCATCAAGCAGTAAGCGTGGCAGCGCCAGCGAAACCGAGAAACAACTTCACTCAGGACATTCAAGAAAGCTGTACGATCCTGATCGTCCTCAAAGATCGCTTCCTGACGATCGCCCCGGGAAGTGACATGATAGAGGGCGCCGGGATACTCGATGCGTAACGGACGGGCCATGACTTACGTTACAACAGGGATGGCGATGATACAATACTAGACCTGACCCTGCTCTCAACTTTTGACCCCCTGCTCTCAACTTTCGATCAGGTCTCGCCGAGGTCAGGCTTTCGTTCCTAGATAATCTTAAGTAGCTCCTTTCCGTTACGCCAAGTTCAACGTGTTGGCCGCGAACATCTCTTCCGGTTTGACCGGGCGCGGCAGGATCTTCTGTTCGTGCGCGAACCGGATGATGGCCTCTAGCGCTTTGCGATTGCGTGCCAGACCGTTGGGAAGCGGATCGTCACCGACGATACTTCG
>VBKY01000620.1 GCA_005879255.1 Deltaproteobacteria bacterium | reverse complement strand
CCCGGGGATTCTTCGTGATGATCGCTCAACGAACAAAAGACCGTCCAGCTACATCGCTCTGTGCCAGAGCCCACGCATCGGTTCGACCTGTTTCATTACTTTACGTTTTGTTGGCCGACTCTCTGTTACGTTTAACTCGGTTGCAACCAATCGTTGCGTGAACTACGGCGCGGTATTTCCATGATCAACCGTCCTGCTGCACCTGCTTCGGCGAATCTCCCCCGTACAATTCCCATAAACAAACGTTACTGCTTCCCCCAACGCTTTAGTCCAACGGGTTTTATCCTGAATGCGTCCCACTGCAACTGCTGTCACCCATCGCTCTCGGCTTGCATTCAGGTTAAAACCTATCCGTACAGTTCAATCCTGCGTTGAATTAGCCTTTTGTCCCTCGAAAAATCCGGTTCCCCCTCTGCCGTAAAAAATCGTTTCCGCAATTACAGCTTGCGTGTTAGCCTCCGTAACGATGTGCGCAATGAAGAAGGTTGTTCTGTCATCAATTTTGGCTCCAACGTTAGCGTTTGTTCTTGGATTCAATGCCCAGGCGCAGCAGCAGCCGAAAATCCCGCGAATCGGATTTCTTACTAATAACTCTTCTACTGGTCTCGGTGCCGCCGACGAGGCTTTTCGACAGGGACTGCGTTCGCTTGGATACGTGGAGGGCAAAAGTCTCGTGACCGAGTACCGATATGGAGAGGGAAAAGTCGGCCGGCTCGCCGAGATGGCAGCGGATTTGGTCCGTCTCAAGGTAGACGTGATCGTCACAGGAGGTCCGACATCAACTCGTACCGCCAAGCAAGCGACCTCGACTATTCCCATTGTCATGGCGTCGGATCCCGATCCTGTTGCGAACGGCTTCGTCGCCAGTCTGGCGCGCCCTGGAGGAAACATCACTGGATTGGCAACCCTTTCCCCGGAGCTAAGCGGAAAACGACTGGAGCTTTTAAAAGAAATTCTTCCCAAAATCTCCCGCGTGGCGGTCCTCGGGACTTCGACCACCCCGGGCACTGCACAAGAGTTAAAAGAGGCCGAACTCGCCGCTGGGGCGTTCGGGGTGAAGCTTCAATACTTAAACGTACTAGATCCCAAGGACATTGAGGCTGGGTTTCGAGCCGCAAGCAAGGAGCGAGCTGACGCAGTGCTCGTGCTGAACAGCGCCATCCTCATTTCTCAGCGAAAACAGATTGCAGACCTCGCGGTAAAGAACCGACTCCCGGCGATGTATCCCCAGGCCGAATATGTAGAAGACGGGGGGCTTATGACCTACGGCGTGAGCTTTATCGACTTGCACCGGCGCGCCGCCACATATGTGGATAAGATTTTGAAAGGCGCTAAGCCTGCCGATCTCCCCGTCGAGCAACCCATCAAGTTCGAGTTGATCGTCAATCTGAAAACAGCGAAGCAGATCGGTCTAACGATCCCTCCTAATGTGCTGGCAAGGGCGGATAAGGTGATTAGCTGAGCGTGTGGCTACGCCAGGATTGAACTGATTTCTCCATCAATCCATTCCTAACGCTGCTTCTCACGTCTGCGTCATGAAGGCCGCTGGTTGCGATGGACTCGTTCGCTAGAGGAGCGGCAACTGTGGCCTACTGCGTTGGCTGGGTGAAACTGGTTGAATGCACTCCGCCGTATCATTCTCAGGCGAATTGACAAGCGTCGAAACCTCGTGAGCCTGCATCAGCTCTGACGGGAGCGGCTGCAAAATGGCGAGGAGAAACTTCGCCGAAGGGCCGAACGACCCATCAAGCCACGATGTTCAGTCAACGGTGACGATACGGCTCTTGGTCTTAATCTTCACGCCGATACGTTGCACGTCCCGCACCAGCAGCATTGTCTTCTTTTCACTTTTCCGCTCTATGTTTGGCGGTGGCTGCTCGGAAGTGTGGGGTGTACGTACGCGCTGAGAGGAAAGTAATAAAGGTTTCGAGTGCATCGACCATGTCCTTGGTCCGTTGGTCTGTAAGGGTTCCTTGCAATAGGTCTCCCGACTGCATGAACAAGGCGTATTCCGGCTGGTTGCTGATAACCTTCCATATTTCAATGTCGTCAATTCTCTGCGGTTCCGTGATGTGAATTTCCAAAGGCGGCGATTCTATCTTCCCAAATAATATTGCTTTGAGACGATACCGCCCCGGCTTAGGGAGCGCTATCTCACTATCGATGGATCGTTCAGTTATCAGCTTCCATCTTTGTTCATTCAAATCACCTCGTTGAGGTGCGCGATTGTGCAACAGGGTCGCACTCCTCTCAATTGAACCGCCTGGATCTAGCATAGGTGGCTTTGACGTTCGCGTTCCACTGATCGCCCAGCCAGGACCAAGATATTGTCGGTACGGGCCATCCTCGAATGCAACGAACACCACGAGCGTTCCTCCATAGACGTCTATAAGGCCGGGAAGTTCAACGCGTGAATCGGAATTGTTTCTTATCGTAAACGCCATCGGAACGGGTTCACCTAGTATGTATGCTTGTTTCGCTGTGGACAATCCGAGCGTTAGCCCGCCCGACTTATCGTCAGTAGCCCCAGTGAGCAGACTAAGAGGAATGCACAGGATAAAGATCCAGACCAGTAGGCAAACTAATCCGAGAAATGAGAATAACGAATTTGTCTTCATAATCACTCCGTTAATGCGGTTTCCGAAACCGTTTTTCATGGATTTGTTCGGTCCCTAATTTGGATAGCTGGTTCCATTGTTGATGCCACAGAACCAACCGCAGACGGAGGAAATGTTCTTAAAGCAGGTGACTATGTCACGACGTTTGGTAATTTAAATACTTATGGCGCATTAGATGGTGCAAGAGTTTATTGGTTTGTTGATCGCACGATTTTGCATGGACGCTCCATAGGCTCGCGTCAATTCAGCTTTACAGGTCCGGACGCTAATCTTAACACAGGGTGCCTGCCCGCCAACGACTGTGATTGAATGACTTGGGAAGAACTGGCAGCTCTCACGTAGAGCACACATCTTTTATTGTTTCTCCTTTCCGTTTCACTTTTTCAAAATAGATTGTGCCTAGGGAGACCTTCAGCACATTATTTTCTCTGGGGAAATCGGACGCCCGTAATTTTAGTCGCTGCCTTTGATAGGAGTCTTTGAAAAACTCGATTTCAAAGGTTTCGGCTGGAGCTTTAAATAACGAAAATAGTGTTTCGTCCCGACCCCACCCATAGTGGTACATTAAGTCTATATTTCCAAGATGATCACTCTTTCCAACCTCCCGGGCAACATGCAATTTGGACTCTGTCGTGGTGAATCCCGTATCGATGAAAAAGATTTGGACATTATCCAGGGGCTTAGAGTCGGTTTTCTCCTTTAGATTGCCCTTCAAGTGAAAAGTCATGCCATAGTCAGTATGCCTGAACGGGCAGCCTGATAGTAAGAGCACTAATAAGAAGAACGCCTGCAATTGTTTCGTTGACGCGTTCCACATTTATGCTGGGTCCGTTAATTAATTACCAATATACGTCTGGTATATCTGGCACTCCTTTTCCTCCACCCTCTGGCCACCCGCAGCAGCGTCAATGCCACCAAACCACGGTAAAAGTGATCGCTACAGGAGCGGTAGCTGTGGTTTAGTTCGCTGGCTGGGTGAAACTGGTTGAATGCACTCCGCCGTATCATTCTCAGGTGAATTGACGAGCGTAGAAACCTCGTGAGCTTCCATCAACTCTGAGGGCCATGGCCGCAACACGGCGGCGAGAATCATCGGCTGGTCGCCAGAGCTCTCCTCCAGCCACTGCCTCCCCATCTCCTTGTCGTAGATCACCGGCATTCGGTTGTGGATTGGCCGCAATAACGCATTTGCTTCTGTCGTGATGATCGTGAAGGAGTAAAGCTCCTTACCAGCCGGGTCTCGCCAATAATCCCACAGCCCGGCAAAGGCGAACGGCACACGGCTTTTGAGGTGAATCCACATCGGCACCTTGCGCTTTCCCTCCCTGCGCCACTCATAAAAGCCATCAGCCGGAACGAGGCAGCGCCGCGTCCCGACGAGCTGCTTGAATGAGGGCTTTTCGAGAAGCGTCTCGGAGCGAGCGTTGATCATGCGCTGTCCGATTGAAGGATCTTGCGCCCACGACTGCACCAAGCCCCAGCGCATTGGCTTGACCTCGTTGCGGTCTTCTGTGCGAATGATTATCGGCACCTCTTGCGACGGCGCGATGTTGTAGCGTGGCCCGAACTCGGGGAGATCGCCCCGAAGGTTCCAAAGAACCTTTATGTCGCGGTACTGGAATGTGGCGCCGAAACGTCCGCACATAATCGTTAATGTAAGCGCTTCAGCACGGCCACATAGTTCGCCCGCTCGGTGCCCAGTTGGGTTTTAAACTCCTCGTCGGTAAAGACACCTTTCTGTATCAAGAGCTTTATAGCAACATCTGTCATGCCAGGGTGCTGACCATGAGTTCTTGCAGTGTAACAGTGTCTTTTTTTGATTCGTCGGCCATCGGTTCTCCAAGTCGTTATGATTATGCTGGCATAAACCCTACCACACTTGCGATGCACATTTCTGCCGGTTAGTCTGATCTCTGTTCGCTGGTCGCACTCATCCCTTTCGAGTCAATCTCAGGGGGTTTTATGCAGTATTTTTCCAATTATGCGGGCACCCTACGCTGCATCGGCCAAGTTCTGCACAACCAGGAAATCGAAGCCTTCGAAATAAACACCTATGCTAATGAATTTCGCGTGCTCGCCGGAGATCCGAATCCACCCTACACAGCTCTGATCGAATTAAAATTTTCGGTTCAAGACATAGAAATTCTCGACCGTGAAGGTCAAGCGCGTCGTGGTCAGTCAACCACGGAAACCACGAACGATAGATTCGACAGTGTTC
>VBKY01000619.1:7105-7584 GCA_005879255.1 Deltaproteobacteria bacterium | reverse complement strand
GAATGGAGAGGAACTGCGGGTAGCTCAGGTTACTAGCGAAAGTCCTGGTCTATTTGCTATACCTCAGGCTGTGAAAGTGAGGAAGTTTTTGGCCTTTCTAATCTAGGGCTTGGCGGCATGAAAGCATTCAAAACGATGCACCGAAAGATTTCGCGCGCTAATCGGAAACAATTAGGCCAAGTCATAATTGTGTTTGTCGCAACGCTGATCCGCGCCACCTATGTTTCCGCAGCGGAAGTCACCATCGCGCTGCCGGCGAAAAGTTTTCAGCAGATCATTTTTCCGCTGGCGCTCGAGCGCGGCTACATGAAGGAAGAGGGGATTGATATCAAAATCACTTTCATGGAGCCGACACCGAGTATCCAAGCGCTCGTCGCCGATAGCATTCAACTGACCGCCGCAGGCGGGAGCGCGTTGGTCGCCATCGCCCGAGGCGGCATCCCGGTAAAAGTTGTATTTGCGGTGAATGATCGGGTCCA
>VBKY01000619.1:6353-7036 GCA_005879255.1 Deltaproteobacteria bacterium | reverse complement strand
ACGGCAGCAAAGACGTGGTCTTCACCGATCCGGGCGTCGGTAATCAGGCCGCAGCGCTTATGTCGGGAGCTGTAGAAGCCGCAATCGTCAGTGTCGAGCAACGCTATGCGGGCGTTGATAACGGGATGAAGGAGCTCATGTACCTCGGCAATGAAGTCAAAAATTCCTGGGGCACCACGGCGGCGTCGGAGAAATTCATGAAGGAGCAACCGAAGGTAATGGCCGGCTTTGCCCGCGCGACGCTCAAAGCACTGCGCTTGATCCGCCGGGATCGTGAAGGGACCATTGCGCTGTTCGCCAAGTTCTCCGGATTGCCCGCCGCGACGGCGACGCGCTTGTACGACGATCTGATCAATACGTTTACTCCCAATGGCGCTGTAGACGAGGAAACCCAAAAAAACGATCTGGCGGTTATCCGCCAGGTGCTCGACGCCAAGGAAACGTTGACGCCGGCGCGAGCGTTTGACTTCAGTTTCGCATTGGAAGCAGACCGGCAGTTGAACAAGAGCGGCTGGAAACCGTGACTAAAATTGGAGGGTTGGAGTAATGGAGTGTCGGGGTATAGATCGTGGTCATAGATACGGAACCGATTTGAAGGAGGATTCAAGATGGCAGGGATAATCGATGCGGATACCCATATCTGGGAAGGTGAAGCGATGTGGGCGATGATGGACAAGGAAATG
>VBKY01000619.1:0-6342 GCA_005879255.1 Deltaproteobacteria bacterium | reverse complement strand
CCCGGAGGATACACTCTATGGCCCACGCAACGCCTTCTGGTTGATCGACGGTAATATTTTCCCCAAGCCTAACGGCAAGGGTAGCTTTCGTTTGATCACGCCCTCGGCGTCGAAGTTGGAATCGTCGCGAGGCGATATTCATCTGGCGTATCGAGAGATGACGGATATCTCGGGCCGGCTCAAGGACATGGATAAGCTCGGCGTAGAAACGCAGGTTATCTTTCCCACTTTGTTCTTGATTTACATCACCGACGACACTGTACTGGACGTGGCGTTGGCGCGCGCGTACAACCGATTTCTCGCGCAGGCCTGCGCAAAATCCGGCGGCCGCATGAGATGGGTCGTGGTGCCGCCGCTGCACTCGGTCGAGGAGTCGGTGAAAGAAATCAAATGGGGCAAAGATAACGGCGCAGTGGGAGTATTCTTTCGCGGTATCGAAGGGCAAAGGACCTTGGATAATCCCTACTTCAATCCGATCTACCAAACGGCTAGTGATGCGGACCTTCCGGTATTGATCCACACCGGCGCAGGTTGCCCGCTGTTCTTGAGCCTATTCGATGTAGAAAGAAACCACACTTTCGGTCACAGCCGCGTGCAGCCGCTGTTCGCGTTCCGCGACCTGATTGCCAACAAGATTCCAGAGCAGTTTCCACGCCTCAAATTCGGCTTTATCGAAGCGTCGGCGGGTTGGGTGCCGTTCATGATGCATATTCTCAAAAGACTGTTCAGGGAGAAATGGAAATTCTCTTCAGACAAAGACATGTTCCGTGAGTATCGGATTTTCGTCGCCTGCGAAGCGGACGAGGATGTCAAATATATTTCGGAATACACCGGCGAGGATCATCTGTTGATCGGTTCCGATTACGGCCATCAGGATCCATCCGAAGAGCGCCAGCTCGTCGCCGCCATGCGCGCGCGCGAGGACATTCCGCCGGCGCTCACGAACAAAATCTTCTTCGACAATCCAAAGCTGCTCTATCCGCTCAACTAAGGCACGCGAAAGCTCTTGTGCGTCTATCTAACCCTCCCCCGCATTTGCGGGAAGGGTGAGGGGGGATACGCCGATTGGGAGGACTACCCATGGAAAGCTTGCTGAGTCGACGAGCCTTGCTGCGTTGGACGGTTCAATTATCGTCCATCATGATTCTCTCACTACCGCTGCTCTCACCGGACTGCGCTAGCGCTCAATCATTCCAGATCGTCAATATGGCGGTTCCCGCGCGGAGCTTTCAGATGGTGATCTATCCCATCGCGCAGGTGAAAGGCTACATGAAGGAAGAAGGTTTGGATGAAAGGGTGATCTTCGTCGCGCCAACGACGAGCATCCAGGCCATGCTCGGTGGCGACGTTCAGTTCACCGGCGCGGGCAGTAGCGCGCTCGTGAGCATGGCTCGCGGCAACACACCTTTAAAAGTTATTGTGGCGACTAACGACCGGGTTCTTCAATGGTTTGTCACCCGCCCGGAGATCACCAACCCCAAAGAGCTCAAAGGCAAGAAAATCGCCACCACCGGCGTCGCCGCCATCGCAACTTTTATGGCGAAACAGGTGCTCACCAAACATGGGCTCGACGGCAACAAAGATGTGATTTACCTCGACGTTGGGCAGGGCAACCAGCTCGCAGCGCTGCTAGGTGGAGGATTCGATGCCGCAATTCTCAGCGTCGAGCAGCGCTACGTCGCGCTAGACAAAGGCATGCGCGAGATGTTTTTCATGGGCAACGAAGTGAAAAATTCCTGGGGCACGCTGGCGACAACGGACAAACTCATCAAGGAAAACCCCAAGATGGTTGGCGGTTTTGTGCGCGCGACGATCAAGGCGTTGCGTTACTTGCGCCAGGACAAGGAAGGCACTATCTCTGCGATGCTGAAATTCTCCGGTGTCTCGCGCCAGCAAGCCACACGTGTCTACGACGACATCATCGGCACTTTTACTCGCAACGGCGCGGTGGACGACGAAACGCAGAGAAACGACCTCAACATTATCCGCCAGGTTACCAGCTCTAGCGAAACCATGCCTAACGCCAGAGCCTACGACTTCAGCTTCGCGATCGAGGCCGATCAGCAGCTGAATAGAGCCGGGTGGAAACCGTGAGCTGCTAAGGGCATTGCAAGTCGTTGCGGAAATTGGCCGCAGCAAACGTGCGTACCACCGGCTAAAATCGTAATGAACATTACCGTGAAGAGAAATCCATGATTCAGACTGTCGGGATGATAAGCGGCATCATCATGCCGTTTTTCAATATTCCACTGATCATCCGAATAATCCGGCGCCGCTCGTCAGAGGATATCAGTCTGGTTTGGGTAGTCGGAGCATGGATTTGCGTGATGGGGATGCTGCCTCAGAGTTTACAGTCACCGGATCCTTTTTGCTGACCTTTGGAATCGTGAATGGCCTTTTTTTTACGGGAGTCTTTCTCAGCGTCCTTTATTTTTATCCCGCCGTCAGAAAAATATTCAGCAGTCCACGTTAATTCGAGCTGACTATCCTCTCGCCGTAATCGACTTGGTTAGAGGTTTATAGGGTGCGCTTCGCGGACGATTTCATGCCTCGGTGCGCAAGCGCACCCTACGGGACCAAGGATTAGGAGTTTTCGTCGACTAGGGCCGCCAGCCCGACTGGGTCAATTGACGATCGGCCTCGCGGGCGAAGCGGAAATCGAAGGCGCGCTGGATCAGCACGGTGTCATTTGTCTTCAGGATCTGGCGGATGACTTCGATGTCGTTTCGCTGAGTCTCTTCGTCTACCGTGCCGCGAACTTCATGGCAACCGTGATGGTCGCATCGCGCTGATTACGAATAAAGCGCAAGGCTTTCAGCGAAGCCTTCATCATGCCGGCGACGAGCTTGGGTTTTTCTTGAATCAGTTGATCGGTAGTCGCCATGGTACCCCATGAGTTTTTGACTTCGTTGCCGATGAACGACAATTCTCTGAGGCCGGCGGGAATGCCAATGTATCGTTCGGCGGTGGAGGCGACGACGCCATCGACCGCTCCCGCCAGCAGGGCGCGAACGCCGTTGCTGCCTCCGCCGGTGTTGATAAAATTAATATCCCGATCGGGATCGATGCCGTGCTTTAGCATAACTTGCTTGGCCATGATGAGGGTCACATTGGCCACGCCACTGGTGGCGACGCGCTTGCCTTTGAGCTCTTTGAGAGTCGTGATCTCCGGTTTACTCAATATCCAGGAGAGCACTTTGTCATTGGTCGAAAGAATCACTTTGAAAGGCGCGCCGCCTTTCATGATATTCACGACAGCCATGTTGCCGGCCATGTTAAACTGGAAACTGCCCGCCATTGTCGCCTGCACGCTCAATTCGGCGCGCGCGAGTATAATCCGCAGGTCGATTCCTTCTTCCTGCATGTAGCCGCGCTCTTGAGCGATCGGATAGAGGATCATCTGAAAGTTTTTGTTGGATAGCGCCAGATTGACGGTCTCGAGCGCACCGGCGTGGGAACTGAATAGAGCGAAAAACGCGCCTACGGCTAGCGTCCACTGAATTCGTCCCCGCTTCAGTTGATCAGAGATCGTCGCCATCGCCGCCGCGCAGCCGAATCAGATGGCGTAGAGCGCGCAGGGATTGTCGCGCACCATTTTGTCGACGATGCGCTTTGATATGTTGGTCAGCGATTTGAGCGTCGGCAGCAGGTTGCGCTGCTCGAAGGGATCGTTGTGGCCGTAGTCTGAGCCGATCACCAGGTTATCTTCGCCGATGCAGTCCACGATGACTGGAAGGTTTTCGCTGGTTTCACAGGCGATAAAAATGCGAAACTCGCGGAAAAGATCTTGAGTTGAAGAGAATTTCCATTGCTCGCGGAATTGTCTTTTGAAAGAGTGCAAAAGATACGGCACCCATGTGGCATAAGCTTCGATAAAACCAAATCTCAGGCGCGGAAACTGTTCAGGGATTCTATTATTAACGATGTCGTTGAAGGCGAACAGCGGCAGAATTGCCGAATGCGACCACTGGCGGTTGCGTTCCAAGTCGAAAAAGTTGATGAACGTCGGACAACCGGAGCCTTGGTGAATGCAGATCGGCAGATCAAGATTGCTAGCCTCTTGATAAACCGGGAAAAAGTACGGATTGTCGAGCGTGCGAGTGCCCTCGATGCCGCGGAAGAAAACTCCCACCGCGCCATGGTCTTTTGCCCAACGCAATTCTTTGATCGACTCTTCAATGGAGCGAAGCGGTGGAATCACCACCCACTTCAAGCGATCTTTTCCTTTCCCGCACGCCTCGGCCATCCAACGGTTGTAAGCGCGGCATAACGCGACTTCCAACGCCACATCATCGGTGAGGTAAATAAGAAATAGGGTTGGATAGATGACCTGAACATCGAAGCCCGAACGGTCCATGTCGCGTAAGCGTGCCTCGGGATCGGTGATCTCCCGGCAACCGGCGCTGATATCCGTGCGGGTTTGCTGTTTTTTAGCCGCCGAAGGCGTGATCAGAGCGAAGCCGCCCTTGCCGGCGGGCTTGGGAAATATATTGCCGTCGATGAGCCAGAACGCGTTGCGGTCGCCGTAGAGCGTGTCTTCCGGCACCGAAATCAGCACGGGCCGGCGATGATACATCTCCCGGTCGCGTCGACGAGTCTCCTGGTTGTTCCCGGCATAAATTCCTCCGCTTTGCGGTTCGATATGTGGCGCTACGCTAGTCGAGTAGCGACGAAATTGTCAACATTGAGATCTCAGATCAAAGCTCCATCAAGGTTTCTGACCGATCTCGGCCTTCGCTAACTCCTCGACGAACTTTATTAATCCAGCATGATCGAGATCGCCATTGCCCATGCCTCTCATGGCGGTCATCATCTGGCCGACGACGCCGGTGACCATTAGCGGCACGCCGTATTCGGAACCGGTGGCAAGAGCGATTTTCATGTCTTTTTCGTGCAGGCGAATGCGGAAGCCGGGTTTGAAGTTGCGATCGAGCATTTTTTGACCATGCGCTTCGAGAATTTTCGACTGGGCGAAGCCGCCGAGCAGCGCCTGTCTCACCTTCGCCGGATCGACACCCGCTTTCTTGGCCAGCACCAAAGCTTCTCCGACGATCGCGATGGTGGTGCCGACGACCATTTGATTCGCCGCCTTGGTCACTTGACCGGCACCGGCTTCACCGACGTGCACGATGTTTTTGCCCAACGCTTGAAATATCGGCATCGCTCGTTCGACCGCCGAGGCCTTGCCGCCGATCATAATCGATAGCGTCGCGCCGATCGCGCCGACTTCCCCCCCGCTCACTGGTGCATCGAGTATGTCATAGCCGTGCTTCTCTGCTTCCGCCGCGAGCTTGCGCGCGACAACCGGCGAGATGCTCGACATGTCGATAAGTAACGTTCCAGATTTCACGCCGGAGAAAATCCCCTGCTCACCGACATAGACGATCTCCACGTCCGGTGAGTCGGGAAGCATGGTGATGATGATTTCGCTTCGTTCAGCGACTTCTTTTGAGCTGGCCGCCGTTTGCGCTCCCTCCTTGCTGAGCTCCTCCACCGCCGCGCGGCTCCGATTGTGCACGACCAGAGTGTAGCCAGCCTTCAATAAATTTCGCGCCATGGGCTTGCCCATGATGCCGAGACCGATGAAACCGATGGTAGGATTGCTCACGTTAATACCTCCTTTTTACGAGTCCTAATGCTCGGCGCGCCAAGTAAACAGGGTCCAAAGAAAGCTGCCGAAATCTTGTATCGAAAAAATCAATGCGAGCGGCCCAGGAATGATGTCTAAATACCAAAGAATCGCCATTGCGATCGGAACAAGCGGCCGGTCGAGCATTGAAGCGAATACAAATCCTTCGGCATTCAAGCGGCCGCTGGCGACATAAAGCATGCCGACCCCGCAGACGAGCAATCCGACCAGTCGAAAGTAATTCGCGGCCTGGTCGCTGAGTGGAGCGATGCCAAGAACAGAAACGGTAAAATGAGGGGCGAACAACACGATGGTTCCTTCGACCAGAATGAGCCAACCGAAAACTTCCACCGTCTTGGCTGAGCGGCTCTGACCTTCGGCGGTGCGTAAACGGCGAAACATGCCGTATTATTCCTTTCTATCGTGTGAAATCGGTGCCGTTATTGAAGTCACTTATGCCTAATGATCGGGGAAAGGCAAGTTATCAATGAAGCCCATCATAAAGATACACTTTGTCAGAATAGTCTTTTTTGATTAGAGTGGCGCTATTATGAAGTCCAGATTATTTACTTGGCTTGGCAGAGATTTCATTGAAATGATCGGCGAGGGGAAAGCCGGCGTACCCCCAGACGTCGCAACCCAAGATTTGTTCGGGACATTCGAGAGCGAACTGAGATCTCACGGGTTCTCCCTTGAGAACACCACACGCATCC
>VBKY01000614.1 GCA_005879255.1 Deltaproteobacteria bacterium | reverse complement strand
AAATCAACCGCTCGCTCGGTAGCTAATTCGCACAGTTTGGAGAAATTCTCCCGCTGGCCGGCGCCGATGGGAATGCTCGTATGTTTGCGCAGCTCGGCCAGCAAGCGAGTATCGTTGTACAAGATAGGTTCCTCGAACCACATCAGGTCATAGGGTTCGAGACGCTTGCACCAGCGCAGCGCCGTGTCGAACCTCATCAGGCAGTTGGCATCGACCATCAACTCGACGTCGTCGCCAACGGCCTCCCTGACAGCCCTCACGCGGGCTTCATCTTCGGCCGGATTATCCTCCCGGTGCTCAGCACTGGCTCCCGGACTGTCCATCTGGCCGTGAATGTTTAACCGGCCGACGACGATCTTGAGCCGTTTGTGCCCTTGCGCGACGAAGTGCTTGGCCGCTTCAACCAGTTCTTCCCGTGAATAACTCCTGAAGCCATAGGTGAGGTAGGATGGCACAGATTTTTGCGCGCCTCCCAGCAGACGCCAAACAGGAATATTAAAATACTTTCCCTTAATGTCCCAAAGGGCGACGTCGATGGCGCTGACGGCAAAGCTCCACACCCCCGCATGAGCTCGGCTGTTGAAGTTCCACAGCATCTGGTGCATTAAACGCTCGGTCTCGAGCGGGTCTTTCCCTTGGAGAAAAGGGGCAAGATCCTGCCGAATGAATGCGATCGTAGCGGAAGGCATAAGGCCACTGATTTGAGAGAGCCCGACGATACCATTATCCGTTTTCACCTGTAGCAGAGTAACCGACTGAGACATCGGTGATTTGACCAAGGGGGGAGTTACCGGAATGTTGGCGAGCTCAAAAGTTTCTATTGCGGCGATTTTCAATGGCGCCTCCTCTGGATTCTTAATTCGATAAGAAGCACGGTAACGGAGAATTTTTCAAGAGCCCGGCTAAATTTGATGAATGATGTGTGGGGTAAGACATAACAATCTTATCAATCTTGAGTTGGGCTGTTTGATGTTGGATTTGTTCGTCTGAGAAACAATAGTCGGAGATCTCACCGCGGAGGCGTTACACGGCAGGGTGCAAGCGCACGAGTCAAAGCCGCATGTCACGTTTACTCGCCGGCTCGCAAGCGAGCGGTGCTACCCTCTTCTATCGGGCTGGCAGCGGCGCCGGGCCGGAGAAAGTCTTGAACAATTCGATCAATTCGGCATCACGAGGCGTGTCTCGAATGGCCTTGGCCAATTCCTCCGGCGTCATCGGACTGGCGTCATCGCCGACGACCTTTCGGTATTCGCGATGAAACTCGGAATCTTTGAAAGTCTTGCGAATCGCCTCCTGAACGATCTCCACTCGATCTTTAGGTGTTCCAGGGGGCAAAACGTAGGGTGAGCCCGTAAGCCTTAATGTTCGCGACAGGGCGAGGAGCCTGGTTTCTTTTTCAGATTTAGCAAAGCTCTCGATCTCAGGAAGGTGGCCGAAGCGGGCATGCTTGAGACCTTTGGGAACCTCCAAAATGGCGTGGAAATCCATCAGACCTTTTTCCGCCCAATCGGGATTACGCTGCCAGACCGATGTTGCGGTGTTCGCTCTGGCATCGACTTCTCCCTGCAGCAGGGCAAGATCCAATTCAGGCGCCCCGTAACCCGGGATGAACTTTGGTTCCTTTAGACCGAGAAAGTAGGCAAAAAACCGAGCCGCTATGTAGGCG
>VBKY01000615.1 GCA_005879255.1 Deltaproteobacteria bacterium | reverse complement strand
TAACGTTCTGCCCGCAGCGCGACGGGAGGACGGGGAGAAGTATCTCGTTACCGGTTTCCTGGACCCGGGGCCTCCTACCAAACTCATCGAGGAGCTTTTGGGAAGGAAAGGCGCGAAGTAACGGGCGTCGTAGAACCCGGAGGCCAGTTTTTTGATTCTCTGGAGACAAGTTATTTAACCTTGTATTTCTTTGCCGCGTCTTCGTTGATTTCGAGCCCTAGTCCCGGCCTCTCGCTTAAAGTCACCCAACCATTCACTGGTTTGGGTGGATCTTTAAAGATCACGTTCGCGGCCAACCAATTCGGCACACGAACCTCGGCTCGCCATCCATTGGGGACAGCGGCATGCAAGTGCAGATCGAAATAATCGCCATTGCCGATCGGCAGATTACAGGCCTGAGCCACAGC
>VBKY01000613.1 GCA_005879255.1 Deltaproteobacteria bacterium | reverse complement strand
AACTATGGACTTAACGCGGTTATCGCCAATTCCTCCGGGCGCGGTACCGGCAATGATCGTTATGGTTTTTCCCTGGTAAAATGGCGCCTGAGTGAAGCCGCGGTCGGGTGAAAGCCCGGCAAGCATCTGTGGCGCGCCAAAAACTGCGATTCGTACAAACGCTCTATGAGTATTCATAAGAGACCGCCCTCTCCTTTGTCGATCAGTCAGAGGTCATTAAAAAAATCCTTCAACAAACACCTGGGTCTGTGGGAAGAGTCTCGTGCCCAGCGCGGAAGAGATCCTCCGCTGAAAAGGATT
>VBKY01000592.1 GCA_005879255.1 Deltaproteobacteria bacterium | reverse complement strand
GGCGCAGGCCGATAAAGAACGAGTGCTTGCGGAAACACTTTCGCAGGCGGCGCAGGCCGAAGCTCAACGCGATCTCCAAGTCAAACAGGCCAACTTTCTCGAAACCGTTCAAAAGCAGAAGGCGTCCGCGGACAAGGCGTACGAGCTCCAGACCAATGTCATGCAGCAGCAGGTCATGGCCGAGCAGGTCAAGATCGAGCAGGTCCAGAAAACCGGCCAGATCGCCGTGCAGGAAGCTGAAATTCAACGGCGCGAGCGTGAGTTGATCGCGACGGTGCTCAAACAGGCCGAGATCGAGCGGCGCAAGATCGAGACCCTGGCGGAGGCGCAGAAGCAAAAGTTGATCTTCGAGGCCGACGGCCAGGCTGCTTCCACCCGCGCCACGGGCGAAGCGGAAGCCGAGATCATTTTCAAGAAGGGCGAGGCCGAAGCGAAGGCCATGAACGTGAAGGCCGAAGCCTACCAGGATTACAACCAGGCGGCGGTCATCGACAAGCTGATCAGCAACATGCCCGAGATCGTCAAGGCGCTCGCTTCGCCGCTGGCCAACGTCGACAAGATTACGATCGTGTCGACGGGCAACGGCAATTCTGCCGGCATGAACAAGATCACGGGCGACGTGGCGGCGATGGCCGCGCAGATCCCCGCGCTGTTCGAAACGCTTTCCGGAATGCAGTTCTCGGACCTGCTTTCCAAGGTGAGACAGATTGGAGACAAAGCGCCCAAGCCTGACGAGAAGGCCTAAGGCGCAGCTAACCAACAAGATAAGGAGGTTTGTATGGCATTATTGGAAAGAGTATCGACGTTGATCCGGGCCAACCTGAACGATCTGATCGACAAGGCCGAGGATCCCGAGAAGATGATCAAACAGGTGATCCTGGATATGCAGAACCAGCTCATGCAGGTGAAGACCCAGGTCGCCATCGCGATTGCCGACCAGCACGTGCTGGAGAAAAAGCAAAAGGAGAACGCAGAGAAGGAAGCGGAATGGATCCGCAAGGCAGAACTGGCCGTGGACAAGAAGCAGGACGATCTCGCGCGCGCGGCCCTGGAGCGCTCCATGAGTTTCAAGCAGATGGCGGAGAGCTTCGACTCCCTGGTGGCGGACCAGAGAACGGAGGTCGACAATCTCAAGTCGGCCTTACACAAACTGGAGCAAAAGCTGGCCGAAGCCGAATCGAAGAGCGAAATGCTGATCGCCCAGCACAGGCGGTCGCGGGCGTTGGCTAAGGCCAGCGACGCGCAAATCGCGATCGGCGATAAGTCAAAGACCGCGACGTTCAATCGGATGCAAAACAAGGTGCGGCGCGCCGAGGCACTGAGCCAAGTCAAGGCCGAGATGGTCAGTGACAACATCGAGGACAAATTGGCCGCATTGGAAAAACAAGACGAGATCGAAAAACTGCTGAACGAAATCAAAGCGCGGCGTGCCGGATAGGATCGTGAAGAAGGTCTTCCATTTCGACTCGCAGACCGACATGTATCGCGCGGACGCGTGCGTGGTCTCATGCTTCGACGCGCGGTTCGAGCTGGTGACGCGCAAATTTCTCAAGAAGCGCGGCATCTGGTGGGCGGATCCACTCAAGATCGCTGGAGGGGCGAAGGCTTTCGCCAGAATCCGAGCGCACCTTCGCGCTCGGGCAGGTGCGAACCTCGATGCGGCTGCACAGGACAACCCGGGTGATGCTGATGGTCCACAGCGACTGTGGAGCATACGGTGGGTTGCAAGCGTTCGAGGGCAACGAGGAGCGCGAGGCGGCAAATCACGAGTCGGAATTACAGCGCCGCAGAGTTTTTAAAGAGCAACATCTCGGCGATTGACGTGGAGTGCTATTACCTGAAGTTCAACGGGGTCTGGGAGTTAGAGGGGGTATGAATTTCTCTGTTGCGATCCGCTCCTTCTCCAAAGTAAGGTCGCCGGCGAGCTGATCCGAAAACGGATCCGGAGAATTCACTGCTGAGGCGCTGAGGACGCAGAGTAAAGATAGTAATGACTGGAGTAACAGAGAGAATCATCGGTGCGGCAATCGAGGTTCATAAGGCGCTTGGCCCCGGGCTCCTCGAATCGGCTTATGAAGAATGCCTTGCGCACGAACTGTTCATCGCCAACGTCTCCTTCGAGCGCGCGCTTCGGGTTGCCTACAAATCCATTCAGCTTGACTGCGGGTATCGCCTCGATTTTGTGGTCGAACAAACGGTGGTTTTGGAAATAAAAACGGTGGAATCATTGCACCCGATTCATGAAGCTCAGCTGTTGACCTATCTGAAGCTGGGTGGTTGGCCAATCGGATTACTTATCAATTTCAATGTGCCCGTACTCACGAAGGGCATCAAGCGAATGGTGAATAACTTAAAGTAATCCGCCGCTAACTCTCGTCTTGTGCTAAAGAAAAAATTAACCTCTGCGAACTCGGCGTCTCTGCGGTAGAATCCTTTCTCCTGTCCCGCTCTTGTATGCCTCGTGGCAAACTCGGTATGATCCGCGCCGACAAATCTCGCACGGCGGAGGGTTGCCATGAACAGATGCATTTTCGTTCTCGCTCTCGTCCTGGTTTCACCCGTCACCGCACCGGCCCAAGCGCCGTTCTATCAAGATAAAACACTGAGATTCGTCGCCGGATACGGCCCGGGTAGCATCGATGATTCGTGGACCCGTTTGATCGCCCGGTACCTCGGTAAATATATTCCGGGAAATCCAAATATCGTCGTCCAGAATATGCCCGGCGCGGCGGCGATGATTGCCGCCAATTACGTTTACAAAGTCGCCAAGCCCGATGGGCTCACCCTTGGTGGGATTCGAGCAGGGCTCTACTTCGACCAGCTGGTAGGAAGAAAAGAAGTTCAGTTCGATTGGACGAAATTTACTTGGCTCGGCACTCCCACACAGGTTGAACAGATCATCTACATCCGCGCTAACACCCCGTACAAAACGATTCAGGACGTGCGTAAAGCGACGGTGCCACCAAAATGCGGCGCGACCGGCACGGCTTCGACAGGCTACTATACGGGAAACCTATTGGAGGAAACCCTCGGCGCGAAATTTAATACACTCACCGGCTACAAGGATGGTCCGGAAGTCGACTTGGCCGTCGAGCGAGAAGAAGTTCAGTGCCGTGGTATCTCACTAGAAACCCTTTTCGGACGCGAACCGCTCGTCAGCTGGTTCAAAAATGGTTTTGTGCGCGTATTGATACAAACCGGCAAAAAGCGCGACCCGAGGTTGGCCGATGTGCCGACCATCTGGGAACTCATGAACGAATATAAAACTCCGGAGGCGGGCAAACGTTTGGCGACGATCGTTCTCGCCGTCGGCCAGTTTGGCCGGCCATTCGTCAGCTCGCCGGGCCTGCCACCGGACCGCGCGAAACTCCTTCAGAGCGCTTTCAAAAAAACTCTCACCGACCCGGATTTTCAGGCCCAAGCCAAAGAACGGAAACTGGACATCGACCCCGTCGCCGGCGACGAGCTAGAAAAATTAGCCCGCGAAGTCATCGCGCAGCCCGCGGACGTCGTCGAGCGCATGAAACGGTTGCTGGAGAAATGAAATTTACAGTCGCGTGGTCGAAAACATCAGAGACGTACCAATCGCTGCGGCTGCATCTGTGCGCACGGCACGACGACCTCCGAGGTATCACGCGCAAGACACTACAAGAAATTCAAGGACTAGAGATCCGACACCTGCAGGATTTCAACACAGAAGAAATAAGTCTGAAAGCACAATTGTGTCCGCAAGGGCTTGTAATAATTTACGATACGCATTAGCCGAAAAATCCGATATACTACTTGCATAAAACTGCTACCCGTCAATTAGATAATAACATGATCACACGAATAGAAGTTGATGGATTTAAGAGTCTCACAGGGTTCAAGTTGAGCTTCGTACCAGGACTCAATATTCTAGTCGGCCCCAATGGTTCTGGAAAAACTAATATCGTATCTTTTTTTGAATTTTTGGGACATTTGATGGAGGCGGAGGCGTCGGAAGCTACAAGTCGCGTGGGTGTGGCTGGGGCTGTCTTTCGAAGAGTCGGTAGTGACTATGAAAAGCGTATCCACGCAAGACTCATCGGTTGCGTCCAGGCGATGGAAGAACCTCATCATCCTCGCAAGAAAAACAGGGATGCACGAATATTTTACTGTTTGTACGACTACTCTTTTTCACTAGTATTTCCGGACACTCGTGACAAAGTCTTTTTCGAAAAGCAACGCTTATGCTTGAAACGCGTAGATCGGTTCATGACTGCCAGCGAAGTAGACCGGGAAACGGAAAAATGGGGTGCGGACATAGAGTCAGAAATCGGACCGGACGGATCCCCGGTTGCAAAATTACGAGAATACACAGACTCGGGAATAGAACTGCCCTACTATTTAGCTCCTGGCGTACAGAAGGCTCACCGCGAACAGGCTATCGAAAAAACACTGACCCAAGCCTTGGCTTCGAATATATCGCTGGCGCATGTTATTTGTCGATATTCATTTGAATTGTCTCCCGTAGTTAGCGATTTGTCTGGAGGACAAATCTACAATATCGTTCCTTCTC
>VBKY01000037.1:43700-58516 GCA_005879255.1 Deltaproteobacteria bacterium | reverse complement strand
ATGGCACGCTCTGCCAGGCGATAGGCGAATATGGGAATCTGATCTTTTCTAGCGTCGCAGCGCGAGATGTATCTACTAGCACTAAGCCGATGAGTGGAATGAGAACTCCACAAATGATGGCCCGTGTTTTCATATTCAGCCCACAATCATTTTGCCATCGCCACCGTAATTGCCTGGGCCGTGTCGTAGAATTCGAAGAATTCGCAGATTTGGCCGCCGCGAAATTTGTGGAAGTCGGCTTTGGGAGTTTCGAGGACTTTGCCGGTGCGTCTATTTTTGAAGGAGACGTGGCAGAGAGCGACCACGCGGTCGCCTGGGCGATGTATTCATCGATCCTATAATAGATCATCTCCCAGTCGGCCGTGAGTCCGGCAAAGTAGTGTTTGACGTCGTCTTTGCAACTTGACGTGCGGGTGAATTCCATAGTCTTGGCGCCTTCGGCGAGGGAACGGAAATTCACGTCGTCCGTCATCAAGCTCAACCAGTGATCGACGCTACCGGCTTTACTATCGTGCCAGCGCTGATAAGCGTCTTTTAGTGTTTCGACGTTTTTGCTCTCGTCAGGCATGGTAACTTTCCTCCAACCGATGAAATCTTATCGATTCAGCGGGTTATCCATATCGTGTGCAAGGATCGATTCCAAGCTGCCAAGTTTGCTAATGGGCCTGCCAGCGCATTTGATCTCGCTTTCTTGTTGATTGCGGCTGTGCGGCGTTATCCGCAATCCGGCTTCTCTGATTGCGGGCTTTACATCGCCTTCGTAGTAGTCGAACAGGACGTAACGGTAGTCTTCGTTGTCGAATGTTATTTCCGTGCGTTCCACCTGAGCACGGAAATATTTGGCATAGCGGAAAATTCGCTGCGTGTTGGCGCGGTCACGTGGAAATTGCAGCTCCACGGCGCCGGCTCGGCCAAACCGATATTGAATATACCCGCGCCTGGAATCAATTGTCTTAGAGCCGCAGAGCGAAACTGTCTTCACTAACGCCGTGATCGGACAGCTAAAGAATATTTGCTCTTCGCTCCGGCAAAGTGACCTTGCGGGGGAGTCGCTTTGCACTGTACCGGCGGACGCCGTTGAATAGTTTGCCGCCAGAACGATAGCCAACACCAAACTCATAACCGAACGGCATGCTATGCATACTTCATCAATTACTTGAGCCAATGCGGAGCATTCCACGCGATGAGCCGCCAAGTTTAATCGGCGAGACTCGCTATCAATAGATTCGTTCATGCCATTCGTGACCTCCGCACGCAACACGTTAATAAGAAACGAGCTGCGCTTATTTACCTCAAAAAATGTAATCAGGTAAAGATTTTCAATTGAGCCAAACTGCCGGTGACAGCATGCTTCGGCGGCTTTGGTAACGTTGATTCATCGTGTTACAAAAAGATCATGACACTTTCCAAAGATGCACTGGCGAGACTCGTTGGCGGCGCGATGGGAGAAATTGAAGCCGATCTCATTATCACGGGCGGCCGAGTCATCAATGTCTATTCGGGAGAAATTCTCGATGGGATGGAGATCGCGGTTCTCGATGGTCGGATATGCTACGTCGGACCGAGTGCGCGGCATACAAAAGGAATCGCAACCGAGATTCGAGATGCATCGGGAAGCTTTGTCTCTCCCGGATTTATTGATGGCCATACCCACATCGGCCATTATGCGAGGCCGTTCGAAAACCTCCAGTCGCTCTTGCCGCACGGCACGACCGCAGTCGTGGCTTCGTGCGACGAGTTGTCGAGCGTATTCGGCTTTCGCGGTCTGAAGCTTTTTCTCGATGAGGTCGAGAAACATCCGTTGCGAGTTTACACCCTGGTGTCGATGGCCGCGCCTCAGGACCCGTTGCTCTGTAGCACAGCAACTTTCGCCGAGGCGGAAATCGAGGATGCACTGGCTGATCCGCGAGTGCTCGGCATGGGGGAGATTGTGTCCTGGTTGCGGCTCGTTCAGGGCGATCCAGAAATACTGGGACGATTAGAGCTCGCCCATCGCAACGGCCAGATCATTCACGGACACACGGCTGGCGCGCGAGACCAGAAATTATGCGCGGTGGCGGTAGCGGGAATTTCGTCGTGCCACGAGCCGATTCGCTTCGAAGACGCGCTCGAACGTTTACGCCTGGGTTACTGGACAATGCTGCGTGAAGGTTCGTTGCGCCAAGACTTAGAAGCGACGCTCCCTCGTTTCATCTCCGAGGGCATCAGCCTGCAACGGCTGATCCTTGTGACGGACAGCATGTCGCCGGACGACGTCGAAGAGCGCGGCCATATGGACCACGTGGTTCGAAGGGCGATCGCGTTGGGACTTTCGCCCCTACAGGCGCTTCAGTCGGTAACTTTGAATCCAGCGACCTATTCCGGTTTGGAGCAAGATATCGGCGGCATTGCTCCGGGGCGCTTCGCGGATATCGTTTTAATCGATGACTTGGAACAGTGCCATGTGCGCGAGGTTATGATCGCTGGAAAAGTCGTCGCCCGAAACGGCGTGTCGGAAGTGAAATCGAACACCATCGAGCTACCCGCAAACATGATGGATTCGCTGCGGTTGGGACTAACGATTACGCCGGAGACCTTCAAGATTTCGAGCACCGGGGTGACTGTCAAAATCAGAGTCATGGAACTGCTCAATCAAACGATTACCGCAGAACGGATTGTCGAGGTCGGTGCGCCGTCAGGAGTCGTCGAGGCAAATCTTTACGATGACTTATTGAAGGTCGCGATGTTCGATCGGCACCAAGCGTCGGCAAAGGTTTCGTTCGGTTTTGTTAAAGGATTTGGCGCCAAGGTGGGCGCCGTGGGACTAACGACGAACCTCGATGAAAACACGTTGATGGTCGTTGGTAGCGACGATCACGACATGGCGCGTTGCGCCAATGTGCTGCTCGAAGCGGGCGGCGGTATCGCAATTGTCGACGGAGGAAACATCTTGGAAAAAATCGAGTTTCCCTTCGGTGGAATTTTTTCGTTACATCCGTGGCAGGAGGTGGGGAACGGGCTGAGAAGAATTCAGACCCGATTAAAAGAAATGGGCTCATCTTTTGATAAGCCCATTTTCGCTTTGGTCTTTTTGCCGTTCGTCACGCTGCCCGCGCTACGGATAACGGCGCGCGGTTTGATCGACGTGAAGGCGAGAAAGATTGTTCCGCTCTTTGCGGATTGAGCGATCTACAACGCGCTCTCTTTCTTTGGCTCTTGACGGAGCGGCAGGACTCGGCCTTCACTTTTTTTCATCGAGACATGGCCTTCGAGAACCGCGCCGTCGCCGATCACCAAACTTTGTGTGGTCACGTCGCCTATGACCGAACCTGGCGGCTGCACTTCGAGTTTCTTTTCCGCCACGACGTCAGCCATAACCTTACCCTGAACAAGGATGGATGCGGCGGAAATTTTGCCCTTCACGGTAGCTTGCTGGCCCACCGTCACGTGCGCCTGGCCGACGATTTCCCCTTCAACCTCGCCGTCGATGGTGGCTTGGCCATCGAACTGCAGTTTTCCATTGATCTTTGTGCCGGGGCCGAGATAAGCGCCTAAATCCGCCGGCAAGCCGCTAGGTCTGTTCATTTCTGCCATAAAAGCCCCCCTTTTGGTCACTACCTATGAAAAGAAAATATAAATCACTGGGTAAATTTTGTCTACAGTTTTTCACCACCGTATTTTTCCGAGTTAGCTATCGAAATTGTTTTGCCTTCAAGCACTTAGGTCTGATATAAATGATCAAGATTTAAACGATCGGTCTGCTTGCCATTCCGCCAAACTTTTATCCGGCCAGATTGAGGAGCTTATGCTATGCAAATTGATGACCTAAGGGATTATCTCGACATCCTGGAAGAGTACCAGGAGGTGCAACGGATCGATGCCGAGGTGGATTGGAATCTCGAAATGGGTGCCATTACCCGCAGGGTATACGATCTTGGCGCCCCCGCGGCTCTGTTCGAAAACGTGAAGGGCTATTCCAAAGGTTTTCGTGCGCTCGGCGCGCCATTAGGAGCAAGCAAACATCCGGGTCATAGTCTTTTCGCGCGCACGGCCCTCGCTATGCACATGGCGCCGAGTTCCTCGCCTCAGGACATTATGTCGAGCTACCTAAAGCGCAAAGAAAAACTCATTCCGCCCATTTTGGTGAAGACTGGACCATGCAAAGAAAACATCGATTTAGGTGATGCAGTCGATGTGCTCAAGTTTCCGATTCCGCTGATTCACGGCGGTGACGGCGGACGCTATATCGGAACCTGGCACACGGTAATCACCAAGGACCCAGACAGCTCTTGGGTGAACTGGGGCATGTACCGATTGATGGTGCACGATCGCAACACGCTGGGGTGTTTGTTTCCGGCGCAACAACATATCGGCCAGATGTATCAAAAGTATGAAGCGATGAACAAACCCATGCCGGTGGCGGTGGCGATCGGCGGGCAACCGGTGATTCCCCTTGTGAGCTGCGTGATGCTGCCGCCGTATGTAAGTGAGGTCGAGGTCGCCGGAGCTCTGCAAGGCGCGCCGATACCTCTGGTCAAGTGTGAAACTGTGGATTTGGAGGTTCCAGCGTCGGCTGAGATCGTCATTGAGGGAGAGGTGCTCCCGCATGAGCGCCGCGTCGAAGGTCCGTTCGGCGAGTATATGGGTTACGAAGCCGGGAAATCCTCGCCGAAGCCGATTTTAAAAATTAAGGCGATTACATACCGCAATAATCCCATCTTGCCATTTTCCAACATGGGAATGCCGGTTCACGAAGGACAGACTGCAACCGCTTTGATCAAAGGCGCCGAGATTTACGCGGAACTCGAAAAGCTGGGTTTGCCCGTGAAAGGTGTATTCTGCCCGCCATTCGGCGTTGGGCATATGTGCGTAGTCTCGACAGAAGTTCCCTTCGTCAATTTCGCACGCCGGGTAGCCCATGCCGTGTGGGCGACTAAACCTGGACTGTTTGTTTATTACATGGTTATCGTCGAGGCCGATGTCGATCCCACCAATATGGATGAAGTGATGCACGCCATTACGACCAAATGCCACCCGGTCAGCGGTATTCATCAGGTTCCGCATATTCCAGGGTTCCCAGTATTGTTGCCGTTCTTGCCGCCCAAAGAACGGCTGATCGGCGATGCCGCCGGCGTCATATTTGACTGCACTTGGCCAAAGGATTGGCCACCGGAGAGCATACCCGTGAAAGCCAGTTTCGAAAACCTTTGGCCCGCCGATCTTCAAGAGAGGGTGTTAAAAAACTGGGAGGCCTACGGTTTCAGCAAGCCTGACTCCAAAAGATCCGTTACGTAGCTCTTACCGCAAGCAATAATACTCGATAAACCGCGCGGAGAACCTCGGTGCCTAACCTAGTGGCGCGATCGTTCGATCCGGTGTCTACAGGTGACCCATTAAACAACCTAAAGAACCGATGTCATACCATCGCCAACATGATGTATTTCCCGCGGAAAATTCGGTGGCGCCTGCTGCGGGCAGCGTGCCGCTAAAGTCCACCGTAGTGCTTATCGGCTGGCCCGTCGTGCTGATCGGCTCTTCGCTGATTTTGTATCGAACCGGCGGCGCATTCCCGATGCCGCCTTTTTTAGACGTGTTCGTTATTTTTTACGCGCTCTCGAACGGGGATTGTATTTCGTCGATGAATCGGCGTTTCGTAATTTCAAGTTTAACGTCTCGCTGGTAGTGTCCACACACTCGTTCTAACCGCTTCTCTGATTATTAATGGACAAGTCGAACCGAGCTTTTATCTTGCTTACATCTACTTTACTGTGGTTCGCGCCCGCCCTAATCGTGGTGTTGCTCATTTTTTCTTCGTCGATATCTTGCCGATTCTCCACGGTACATGGACGAGCCAGTCATCAAGGTCGGCTGCCGGCCTTGGCAGACACATCAAATAACCCTGAGCGGCGTCGCAATTGAGACTTGCGAGCTTTTGCCAAATCCCTCGAGTTTCAACGCCTTCGGCGATCACTTCCAGGCCTAAGCGGTGCCCGAGGTCAATAATCGATCTGACGATCGCCGCATCGGGCGCGTGGCTGGTCAATTGGCTAATGAAGATCCTGTCGATTTTTACTCCTGTGACGGGAACCTTTTTAAGTGACCGAGAGACGAATACCCTGTGCCGAAATCGTCGATGAAGATTCGCACACCCTTGCGGCTCAGATCATGCAACGCTTTTGAAATATGGCGCGCGTCGGTCAGGATCACACTCTCGGTGATCTCTATCTCGAGAAGTTTCGCTGGCAGTTTGTATCTTTCCAATAGGCCATCGATGTAATCCGGCAGTTGATCGTCGTGGAAATTGCGCGGTGAAAGATTGACGGCAACCGGCATTTCTCGGCCGAGTCGGCGGCAGACGTCGCACTGCGCGATGGGGCTGCGCAATACCCAGCGACTTAACGCATGGATCAAGCCCGTGCGTTCCGCCACAGGGACAAATTGTTGGGCCAGTACCGTGCCGTGTACGGGGTGGTTCCAATGCACGAGCGCTTCGACGCCTCGGGTGCCGCCGGTGTGTAGATCGACTTTGGGCTGGTAGTATAACGTGATCTGATTTTGCTCGATGGCGTTTCGCAAGCCTCCGACGTAAGCGCGCTTTAGCTGGGTATAGGGATCGTTCGCTTCATTGTAAACGGAATAGCCACGTCCAAACTGCTTGGTATATTCCAGCGCGATGTTCGCGTGCTGGAACAAAAGGTCGGCGTCCCCGCCATGTTTCGGGCAAAGGGCAACGCCGATACTTGCCGACAGATCAATCGGCAGCTGTTCAATAACAAACGGAGCGTCTAATGCACGCAGAATTGCGTTGCAAATAGCATCAATCTCCGACTCGCTCGCGGTGCCGAGGATCGCTGCAAATTCGTCACCCCCGATCCGGGCTTTTGTCGTGGCGTTGTCGATGGCCTGGTCGAATCGCTGCGCGACTTGCTTGAGCAACAGGTCGCCACTCCTCGGCCCAAGGATGTGATTAATGTCGCGAAAGCGGTCCAGTCCTAAAACGATTAGGCCGAAGGGCATTCGGTGCCCTTCTGCCACTGCTTGGTGTAAGTGTTCGGTGAACCGGCGACGATTTGGTAGCTCCGTCAGCAAATCGGGGTGAGCCCACTCCGGAACTATCAGCTCCGCTTTGCTGAGGTCTTTTTGTCTGCCAGCCGCTTTCATTAGTCGTCCTATACTCGCACGCAATTCAACGAAATGCTCGCCCGCGTCTTGCCGCAGCAGCTGTCGCAGTAGCCACACGCATTCGATGGCGGCGGCGGGGGTCAATTAGCTAAACAGGATAGAAAAAGCCCGTGACGGATTCCTTTATCAACTGACGAGGGATCTATGCGAGTGTCGGGCGGAACGATCGCCCGTCGACTTAAGATTAAGAGGGAGGCAAGTGTTCATTAATGGAGTCAGTGCAGTTTGCCATGCCAATTTCACATTTTCCTAGGATTGAGAAGCCTAACCGGCTTTCGGAGTAGTATTTTCCTCCTCTTGTACCCACTCCTGGAAGCGGCTTTCAAGGATCCGCCATTGGCCACCGACCTTGAACGCGGGAATCTGACGATTTTGAATCATTCGGTGCAAAGTTCTTTTGGAAATTTTTAGGATGCTTGCCGCCTCGGCTAGCGTTAAGAGTTTTATAGAGGTATCGGTTTTTTTCATGGTTTTGGTACTCCTAAAAGGGGCGAAAAAGAGCAAGTCATATGCCACGTCTAAGCCAAAACTATAACTATTTGAAATTTCAAAATTAGCGAGCAAAAAAGCACGCAAAGAAACTATGTTTTCGGTCAAAAATCGACAGATCCGAACTTGATACGACAATAATGGCGTTGCAAACTGGTAAACTCGACTTTCAGATTGGAACAAAATTGAGACGAGGTAGCGCGATGATCGCAACGGAATTTGCGCTTAGAATGTCTTAATTCGGCCCACAAAACCCGGCATCTGACATGATTGCCGAAGATGTCGCATGGGCGATCTCGGTTCATTGTACTAAATCCGTCATACACTAAAGGCTCTATCGGGCGCGTGCACTTCGTCGCGTGTCCACACGCATCCTGTCCCTTCATCAAACAGGATGGTGTCAAGTATGCAGGGAATCGGGCAGTGGTTCATTTTCAATCCACCATGACTCTTAAAATCGAGAAAGATTCATCGCTTTGTTCGGAATGACAACTACATAAGCCATGTGTCATCTCGAACAAAGTGAGAGATCTTTCCCAAACTGAACCACTAACAGCAATTGAGTTGGTGCGAGGAGGGGGATTTGAACCCGCACGCCATTTCTGGCACTAGCCCCTCAAACTAGCGCGTCTGCCGATTCCGCCACCCTCGCAGCCCATGAACTAAGGCGTCCCAGGTTTTTCCGGTGGACTTTTTTCTGGTGCAGCACTACCCGGAGCCGTTTGTTGTTGCTGAGGTGCTTGTGACGGCATCGGCGCTCGAGGTTCTGCCACCGGCGTGCGAGTGTCAAAAATAGTCGCCGACGGTTTTCGTCCGGCAAAATAGCCCAATGTCAACGAGGTCATCATGAACACGATTGCCATACCTGTAGTTAAACGGGTCAAAAAATTGCCGGCGCCGCTGCTGCCAAAGATTGTCGAACTTGAGCCACCGAACACCGCCCCCACTTCGGCGCCTTTTCCGGTTTGCAATAATACCACAAGGATCAAACCCACACTGACAATTACGTGAACAATGGTTACTGCGAGGATCATACGATTATCGATTTTTTGAAAACGCGCGTGCGATTGGCAAAAACGATTCCGCTTGTAAGCTGGCACCGCCGACTAATAGGCCGTTGACGCTATCAATCCCGGCTATCATCGTGGCATTATCGGGCTTAACGCTGCCTCCATAGAGTATCCGCATGCCATCGCCGTTTGATCTGCCGAACGAGGCACCGACAAAATGTCGAATATGTGCGTGAACTTCGCGGATTTGGTCTAGAGTTGCGTTATGCCCAGTGCCGATTGCCCATACGGGCTCATACGCGATTTCGATCTTGTCTATAGCATCATTCCCGAGCCCCTTCAACGCAGACTCGAGCTGCCGTGCGATGATTTCAAAGGTTTGTTCACGCTGTCGTTCCTCGAGCGTTTCGCCGACACACACAATCGGCCGCATACCCTGCGCAATAACTGGCGCAACCTTTTTGCCGATCATGTCGTCGCTTTCATAAAAGATATGCCGTCTTTCGGAATGGCCAAGTATCACGAATTCGCAGCCGAGCTCTTTTAGCATTGACGGACTGACTTCACCGGTGAAGGCGCCGCTCAGCTGCCAGTGGCAGTTTTGCGCGGCCAATTGAACTTTGCTGTCGTGCAGCGCCTTGCCGACTGCCGCCAGTGCCGTGAACGGCGGTGCCACAACGACTTGGACAGGCGCCGGTCTTGATTTGACATCTCGGGCGATCTGCCGAGCCAGATGGAGGCAGTCGGCTTGGCCGCCATTCATCTTCCAGTTTCCCACCACCAAAGGCGGTGTCATTGATCGTCCTCCAATGCTTTGATCCCAGGAAGCTCTCTGCCTTCGAGAAACTCGAGAGTTGCTCCACCGCCCGTAGATAAATGCGTAATTTTCGCTTCTACACCAGAGGCGGTCACCGCAGCCACGGTATCTCCGCCAGCAATGATGCTAATGACGCGCGGATGATTTTCCGCCAACGTTTTGGCTAACGTGCGGCTGCCTTGATCGTACGGCGGGACTTCAAAAAGGCCGACGGGTCCATTCCACAGAACCATTCTTGCCTTGCGAATCTCATCAGCAAAAAGTTTGGCCGTCTTTGGGCCAATATCGAGGCCCATTCGCTCCGTGGGAATCTGGCCTTGGCAGGTTTCGGGGTTCCTTTTCTCGGCGTCGCCCGTCACGTGATCGGCGGGCAGAAGAATTTTGACGCTGCGAGCAGCCGCTTCCTTTAATATGTCCGCGGCGAGACCGATTTTATCTTGCTCAACCAACGATCTACCGATCTCTAATCCCTGCCCTCTGAGAAATGTGTATGCCATACCGCCGCCGATTAAGAGCGCACTGACTTTCGGCAGCAAATTCCTGATCACTCCGATCTTGTCAGAAACTTTCGCACCGCCCAAAATTGTCACGAACGGTTTTTCCGGGCTTGATAGAATAGGAGTAAGGTAGTCCAATTCCTTTTGCATCAGTAGACCGGCTGCCTTGTCCTTGAAAAAGGCCGCAATTCCAGCGATCGAGGCGTGCGCGCGGTGAGCTGCACCGAACGCATCGTTCACGTAAACATCGGCGAGAGATGCCAGTGCCTGAGAAAAGCCGCGATCGTTTTTTTCTTCTTCTTTATGAAAGCGCAGGTTTTCAAGCAAAACGATTCGGTTTGCATCGTCCCGGACGATGCTTTCCACTTCCGTGCCGATACAGTCTGGCGCTAGAATCACCGGCTGTTTCAGTGCATGCTCCAAGTGCTCTCGGATCGGAGCAAGGCTATACTTCGGCACGACCTTGCCGTCGGGACGGCCCAAGTGCGAAGCGATCACTACTGTTCTTGCGTGTTGCAGAATTAAACATATGGTCGGCAGCGCGCTATTGATTCGGTGCGGCTCAGTGATCTTGCCGTGATCGATTGGCACATTAAAGTCGACGCGCAGGAAAACACTCTTGTCGCGGAGGTCCAAGTCAGCGAGTTTTCGAATCATGATGATTTTCCGTTTCTATGACTGCACGACAAAATTGTGATTCTGAATTGACTAATTACAAGGCTTGTAATACTTTTTCAATTAGCTCCTCAAAAACGCGTGATGTCTTCTCTTTGGTCGCTCCAATTACGGATGCAAGAAGGGCTTTCTACACCGCAACAACACGGCATCCTCGATCTCGTTCGTGGGTCAGGGTTGGTGGTCCAAGCGATCCTCTATTTGTTGGTTCTATTTTCCGTCGTCAGTTGGGGGATCATCGCTCAGAAACATCGGCAAATCCGGCGCGCCAAACGGGAATCAGAAAAGTTCATCGAAATATTTTGGGAGCGGCGTAATCTTTCATCGATTCACGACGCCAGCCGCGAGCTGAGCGCCAGTCCGGTTGGCCAAGTCTTTCGCTCCGGATATGAAGAGCTTGTCAGAGTCTCCCGTTCAAAAAAAGAGTCGTCCGCGGGGGAAAACCTGACGACGGAGTTGGGCGGGGTGGAGAACGTGTCGCGCGCAATGAAACGAGCGACCAGCGTTGAGATCACCAAATTGGAAAAGAACTGCTCATTCCTGGCAACCACCGCCAGTTCCGCGCCGTTTATCGGGCTATTCGGCACGGTTTGGGGTATCATGAACGCGTTTCGGGGATTGAGTGTCACGCATTCGTCCAGCATTCAAGCCGTCGCGCCGGGCATCGCCGAAGCATTGATCGCTACCGCGGTTGGGCTGGCCGCAGCGATTCCGGCGCTCATGGCGTACAACTATTTCGTCCAGCAGATCAAAGTACTCGCGGTCGAAATGGATAACTTCTCCCATGAATTTCTCAATATCGCGGAGCGTCACTTCTTCAAGTAATAGAATAACAGAGTATAATTGATTGCTGGGGTTGCCGTTGCCGGGCGCGAACGTATCGGGCAAGAAACAGGTGCTCGCGCTTATATGAGGCGTCGGGCACGGCAATTAGTCTTCGGCGTGTATATCGAGCCGGGAACGAGGTCGCGATCTATTAATCTCCAAACCACGAGGTCTGCATGGCCATGGATTCCTCGTCGCCACGTGATGCGACGACCATATCACAGATCAATGTAACTCCGCTGGTCGACGTAATGTTGGTACTGCTGGTCATATTTATGGTTACGGCACCGATCATTCAACAGGGCGTGCAAGTTAATCTGCCTCAGGCCAAAACCAGCGCCATTCCGGGGACGGAAGAATACTTAATCGTTACCGTCGCTAAGAATGGTAATATCTATCTCAATGATAACGCCATGTCGCTTCGGGAATTGGGCGACAAGCTTCGGGCGATTAAAAAATTACAGGCGGACAAGCAAGTGTATCTGCGCGCGGATCAAGACGTCCGTTATGGCGCTGTCATGAAAGCCATTGCTGAAATCAAACAGGCCGGCATCGAGAGATTGGGCATGGTCACCCGGCCGCCGTCCGAAGAGGGATAATCATTCATGGCCGGGGAAATGCCATCGCCAACAATCAGTTTACGGGAACGATCGTTTCCGCTCGTCGGCGCGGAAGAACGGCTGCCGAGGTGGCTGGTTTTTTCGTTTCTGCTGCATGTGGCACTTATCGCATGCTTTTTTCTCGTGCCGATGTTGCCAGCCCCCACCGGTCCAGTGCATCCGGTCTATGTTGTCGATCTTATCGGCGGAGAAAAAATTGGCGCGACGAATCTCGGCACCGAGCTACCGCGGAGGCCGAAGCAATCGTCTAAAACTCCAGAGACAGAAAAGACGCCGGTGATCCCCGAAACGAAAAAGGAAGTCAAGAAAGAACCGCCGGAAAAGGTAAAGCCGGTCGAGAAAAAGGCTCCTCAGGAAGAAAAAATAGCCCTCAAAGAAAAAACCAAAACTGAACCGATAAAGAAAGAACCGGTCAAAGAAACAAAAGAGGAGACTAAAACTGAGTCGGCGTCCGCCGATAGCGTGCGCGAGAGGCTGCTTCAATCGGCAGTGGAACGGGCAAAAGCAAGGGGCGAAAGCGCGCAAAAAACAGCCAAAGGCGAAGTGTTGAGCTCTGGATCTGGGGAAGGTGAAGGCGCTGCGGCAATCGGTGCTGGTGGCCGCGGTGGTCCGGGGATCGTGAAAGGAATGGATTTTATTATTTATCAGAACCGGATGCTCAGTACGATAAAAGAAAATTGGGCTTGGGTGGGACAACGTAGCAATTTGAGAGTCGTTGTTCACTTCGGGATTAAGGAAAACGGTGAAATTGTTGGCCTTAAAATCGTCCAGCCGTCCGGGGACCCGTCTTATGACGAGTCGGTGCTTCGGGCAGTAAAAAAATCAAGTCCTTTGGCCGCGCCACCGGAAAGTTATCGGAAGGATTTTGCCGACGTGGAACTAACCTTTCGTCCGCGAGACTTGGGGGCTTAGCGTGATGATCCATAAATCTCTATTAATGGTATTTTTCTTTTTTAGCCAACCTTGGTTGGCGACAAGTGCGGAAATCCCTGTGCAACGTGCCGCCGTAACCGGCGAAATCGTCGGTCAGGGTGGGCAGCGCTTTCCAGTCGCTGTGTCGCCGCTGAAAAACTTGGCCGCGAATACAGCGGATTCTGCTCGCTTGTCCACAGGTATCGCGGACGCGATGGTACACGATCTTGAGCTTTCCGGCTGGTTTAAAGTGTTGGACCGGTCGGCTTATATCGAAAATCCGCAGTCGAGCGGCATTACACTCGGCACTTTCGATTTCAAAGACTGGGCGACTATCGGCGCCGAAGGATTGGTGAAAGGCGGCTTTACCGTCCGGGGCGACGAACTCACCGTTGAGCTGCGTCTGTTCGATGTTTATCAAAATAAAGAACGGATCGGTAAGCGCTATACCGGTGGAGTGAAAGAGTACCGGCGCATCGCGCACAAATTCGTCGATGAGATCATCAACCAATTCACCGGCGTACCCGGCATCTTCAACACGAGGATCGCTTATGTGTCCAACAGCGGCGGGCGCTTCAAGGAAATTTATCTGTCGCATTTGGACGGCAGCGAGAAATTTCAAGTCACGGACAATCACACGATCAATCTCTCACCGGATTGGAGTCCAGACGGTCGTTCGATTCTTTATTCTTCGTTCAAAGACCGCAGTCAAACTCTATTCCTGTTTGATCTTGACAGTGGAAAAGAGGTCAAGTTCACGCCGCGTGGGGGCGGCCGATATCTTGGCGGCAAGTTTTCACCGGACGGTCAGACGATAGTGGCAACCTTGGAGTCGGGCGGTAATACTAATCTTTATCTACTCGATCGTAGCGGCAATGTTATTCGTCGACTGACCGACAATCCCGGGATTGAGGTCTCGCCGTCGTGGTCGCCCGACGGCAAACAAATTGTATTTGTTTCGGATCGTAGCGGTTCGCCGCAATTGTATATTCTAGATTTGCAAGGCGGCAAGACGCGCAGGCTGACTTACAGCGGCAACTACAATACGTCGCCGGAGTGGTCACCCAAAGGCGACCGGGTCGTCTATACCGGTCGAGTTGGTAATCGCTTCGCGGTGTTTACCATCTCAGCGGATGGCGGCGAGCCGCGCAAACTCACGGCAGAATCGTCTGATAGTGAGGATCCGACATGGTCACCAGACGGGAGATTTATCGCGTTCTCGTCTAATCGCGCGGGGAAATACCATCTCTATGTCATGCAGGCGAGCGGCGACAACCAGCGCAGATTGACAGGTTCTGGGGGGGATGATACAAAACCAAGTTGGTCCCCTCGATTAAATTAGTTTCTGCAAAATTCCATGTCAGTGCTGCTGAAAAACTAAATCAAACGTAAGGAGGCAACCATGACGGCCAGCTTTAGAATGGCGTGCTACATTTTCATGGCTGGTATTACT
Source organism: Deltaproteobacteria bacterium (assembly GCA_005879255.1). The sequence continues at coordinate 44,057 of VBKY01000037.1, read as the reverse complement.
TTGATCGGGGGAGCCTGCGCTCCGTCGGCGACGGGGAAAACCGACAGTGCGGCGTCAGGAGCGGCCGGTGCGGGCCAGCCTGGAGGGGATCAGCGTGCGGGTGAGGGTCAGCGGGGGAAGACAGGGGAGTCGGATACGGATAAGTCCAGCTTGAAACAATTACAAGAGGGAAAATCAACGGCAACCGCCGCTTCGAGCCCGTTGAAAGACGTATTCTTCGAATTTGACCGGTATGATTTGACATCCGATGCACGCACAACCCTGCGTGCTAACGCCGACTGGCTCAAAAGTAATTCTTCAACCCGGGTAGAAATCGAGGGCCACTGCGATGAGCGCGGCACCAATGAATACAATCTG
>VBKY01000037.1:0-43694 GCA_005879255.1 Deltaproteobacteria bacterium | reverse complement strand
ACGAGCTCAAGCCGCTCGTGAATTTTTATCGACGCTCGGGATTCCAGCCGATCGGCTTTCGACGATAAGCTACGGTGAGGAGATTCCCGTCTGCAGAGAACAGAGTGAATCTTGTTGGAAGCAGAACCGTCGCGCGCGCTTCGTGATTGTTCAGGGCCGTTCGACTTCATAAATTTGGATTGCGCTGTGAAGCTTTCGACACCCGTCTCCAAGCTAATGACAGGCTTGATGCTCGTGAATGCGGCCTGGCTATTCTCCTGCGTCAACCCACAGCAGGTTGAGCTACTCGAGAGGGAGCAGCGCCGACTGCGCGGCGACATGAATACTTTACATACTGATATCGAAGGTTTCCGCGCCACCCTGGCCGACACGCGGGCAAATATTCAGCAGATGCAAAGAGACCTGGCCGCGATCAAGGAGCGGATCGATGAAACGCGGGTTCAGGTGGGAAGGCAGCTTGGCCAAACCAATCGCGACGGCGATCAACGGGTCAAAAACCTAGAATCGCGTTTGGCGAAGCTCGAAGAGGACGCCAAGGCTCAGGCGGAAGCGCTGAAGAACCGCGAAGAAGAATTAAAACAGGTGCGTGAATCTATGGCGCAGGCTCAGCAAAAGCCCTCCAGTGACGGCTTTGCCGATCTCTCCATGGCGGAGTCGGAGGGCGTCCGGAGGGATTTCGAGAGCGCTTGGCGCCTGTTCGAGAATAAAGATTACAAAACAGCAATTGTCCGTTTTAAGGATTTTCTCAAAAAAAATTCCAAGAGCAAGTTGGCTCCGAGCGCACAATATTGGATCGGCGAAAGCCATTTTGCTTTGCGCGAGTTCGACAAAGCCATCGTTGAATATGACGAGGTGCGGAGGCGCTATCCACAGACTGAAAAGGTTCCGGCAGCGCTCTTACGGCAGGGTTCCGCCTTTGCCGAACTGGGAGAGAAGCTCAACGCCCGTCTGGTCTTGCAAGAATTGGTTGAAAAGTATCCGCAATCACCGGAGGCTGCGAGAGCGAAGCAGAGATTAAAATCTCTCGAGTAAAGAGCCGGTTGCCCGCACTCTTTGAATTCGACTTTTCCCACTGAAGCTGGTGTAGTCAACTCGCCAGTCTGCGCGGATTCATAAAATCTAGTCGTCGGTCTATGCAGATTTATCGCCACATCGGTGACCCAGGTCTGACGCTGCGGGGATCAGTCGTAACACTGGGCAACTTCGATGGAATTCACCTGGGGCACCAAGCTCTCATTGGGGGCACGGTAGCTGAGGCCAAGCAACTGGGAGTCCCAGCTGTGATTCTCACTTTCGAACCGCACCCGCTGAAAGTTCTCGCGCCGGATCGCGCGCCGAAAATGCTCCTGGCTCACAAAGACAAGATGCAGTTGTTGCAAAACTTAGGCGTTGACATCGTAGTGGTGCAGCATTTTGACCTATCGTTCGCCAAAGTCAGTGCCGGCGAGTTTGTGCGCGAGCTTCTCCTCGACCGTCTCAAGGCGAAAAAGATTTGGGTCGGCAGGGATCTGCGCTTTGGTCAAGGCAGAAAAGGCAGCGTCGATGATCTTGTGCGGTGGAGCGCCGACTTGGATTTCCAGGTGGCGGTGGTCGAGCCGATCTTGGTCGACGGCGTTAGAGTGAGTAGTTCCCACATACGACAGTTGATCGTCGATGGACGCGTCGACGATGTCGAGCCGATGTTGGGCCGTTATCATTTCATTTCCGGGCGTGTTACCGGCGGTCATCGCCGGGGTAGAGACCTTGGATTTCCTACCGCCAATATCTCCGCGCGTACGGAAGTCCTGCCGCTGGACGGAATCTACGCCACAGTCTTTCACCTCGGCGAAGCAAAATTTCTCAGCGTCAGCAGCGTGGGGCTCAATCCTACTTTCGGCAAAGGGCCTAGAACGATCGAGAGTTTTGTATTGAATTTCAAGGACGATATTTACGGTGAAGCCGTTAAGCTTTCGTTCGTTAAAAGAATCCGCGACGAAATGAAGTTTACGTCAGTCGAAGCCCTGATTAAACAAATCCGCGCGGACGTGGAATCTGCCGAGACCATGTTTCGCGATCTAAATTTGCACGCGTAGCTAACATTAGCTTGGTTATCTTGATGTCAACGCAACAATTAGTCATCGATCGGGGTTCGGCCGGGATGCGGTTGGACTTGTATTTGGCCCGTCATTCGATTGGGAATGCCCGGCCATGGCCGGGGCTTAGCCGAGCGGCAGTCCAAAAATTGATTGCCGAACGTCAGATAACGCTTAATGGCGTTCCGGCAAAGGCGAGCATACGCCTTAAACTCAATGATCGCGTGCATATTCAAAGATTGCCACCGCACCCATCGAAGCTCATGTCCGAAGCGTTACCACTGGACATTCTCTATGAAGATTCGGATTGCATTGTGATTAACAAAGGTCCCGGAATCGTGGTTCACCCGGCTGCGGGTCGGCTTACCGGAACCCTAGTCAATGCACTCCTGCACCACTGTCCGGATTTGGATGGAATCGGCGGCGAGCGCCGACCCGGAATCGTTCACCGATTAGACAAGGACACTTCCGGTGTCATGATCGTCGCGAAGAATATGGTGGCGTTGCAAAAGCTCTTAGCACAGTTCAAGAATCGCACGGTCCAAAAAGAATACGTCGGTCTGGTCTGGGGAAAGATTGAACCTGAGGAAGGGATCATCGACCGCCCGGTCGGCCGCCATCGCTCGGATCGGAAACGGATGTCGAGTGTTCATTTTTTACACAAGCATCGAGAAGCAGTTACCGAGTGGCAGGTTGAAGAACAATTTGCGATCGACGCGGGTACAAATTTCGTTCGCTGGGTGACGCTGTTGAGACTGCGCCCGCGGACCGGGCGCACGCATCAAATTCGGGTGCATCTTGCCGATCTGGGATATCCATTGGTGGGGGATAGGGTTTACGGTCACAAACACAAAAAGGCTACAGCAAAGCCGCGCGCCGCGTCGATGATCGACGAGTTTCCACGTCAAGCTCTGCATGCCGAGAAATTGCTGATCGATCACGTGCGAACCGACCACCGCATGGAGTTTTGTGCACCTCTTCCGAAAGACCTACAAGATCTCCTTGGTTTTTTGCGGGATGGGAAGAATAGCGCGGGACTTCGGCCAAAAAGAATATCGACGAACCGGGGTTGACAAGAATGGAGCTTTAAAATAAGATTACTTCAGGTCAACAATTTCTTTAAGTCAATCCCCGCACGAATAAGAAATTCACTCGACGTTTAATCGTTCAGAACTTGATTCGTTTTTCAAAAGAGAATTTTCCATCTGCGTTATACATCCTGTCGCACTGACATGTCTGTGCCTGAAACAGCGTCAAGCGTATCCTCATTTTCATTGGGCTACCGCGAAAACGACGGCGCATTTTGGGTACGGTAGCAGCGTGATTTGATAGATTTCACCAACAAGCGCACGTAATGCTCTAGCCGTGAGGCACTGCTCTACGGCGACGAAAGGAGAGTTATAGCTTATGGTTCGTGGTAGAACTCGAGCCGCCGAGCCGGAGGGCGTGGAGGATAACGGGCTGAATCTTAAAGCTCTGAAAGAGAAAAAGATCAGCGATCTGGCGTTGATCGGTAAGAATTTTAACATCGAGGGCGCCGCCAATATGCGCAAGCAAGAGTTGATCTTTGCAATCTTGCAAGCCCAGACGGAGCAAAACGGCCATATTTACGGTGAGGGAGTATTGGAAACACTGCCGGATGGTTTCGGCTTCCTCAGAGCGCCGGACTACAATTACCTTCCGGGACCTGATGACATTTATGTTTCGCCAAGTCAGATTCGCCGTTTCAATTTGCGAACCGGCGATATCATATCAGGTCATATTCGGCCGCCCAAGGAAGGGGAACGCTATTTCGCGCTGCTCAAGGTCGAGACGATCAATTACGAGGATCCCGAAAAGGCCCGCGAAAAAATTCTCTTTGATAACCTCACGCCGCTCTATCCGAACGAACGGGCGCAACTGGAATACCAGCCGGATGACTACACGACCCGCATCGTTGATTTGCTGACCCCCATCGGCAAGGGGCAGCGCGGTCTCATCGTGGCGGCGCCGCGTACCGGCAAGACCATGATGCTACAACACATCGCTAAGGCGATCGCCCATAACCACCACGAGGTTATTCTCATTGTGCTTCTAATCGATGAACGGCCGGAAGAAGTGACCGATATGCAACGCTCGGTGGACGGAGAAGTGATCAGCTCAACGTTTGACGAACCGGCGACCCGGCACGTTCAAGTCGCCGAAATGGTCATCGAAAAAGCGAAGCGCTTGGTGGAGCATGGGAAAGACGTCGTGATTCTGCTCGATAGCATCACGCGGCTGGCGCGCGCTTATAACACCGTCGTGCCCCCCAGCGGAAAAATACTCTCTGGCGGCGTCGATTCCAATGCATTGCATAAGCCGAAGAAGTTCTTCGGCGCGGCGCGCAATATTGAGGACGGCGGAAGCCTGACCATCATCGCGACAGCGCTGATCGATACCGGCAGCCGGATGGACGAAGTCATTTTCGAAGAGTTTAAGGGTACGGGGAACATGGAAGTGCATCTGGACCGCCGCTTGATGGACAAGCGCGTTTTCCCGGCCATCGACATCAACAAGTCAGGAACCCGCAAAGAAGAGTTGTTGATCGCCAAAGAGGACCTCAACCGCATCTGGATTTTGCGCAAAGTCCTGTCACAACTGAGCGTGGTCGAAGCTATGGAATTCTTGCTTGACAAAATGCATGGAACCAAGACGAACAAAGAGTTTCTCGAGTCCATGAACCAGTAAGCTTGCCTGTTTTCCCCGCAATCTTGCGTCGTCCTCCGAACTCTGTTAAAAACGCAAGAATATCACAACCCTTAACCAATTTTTGGATTCGGGGGTGGCAACGTGGCTGTACCCACTGCAAACCCCGCGACACTAGTAACATTTCACACCTTTTCCGATCCTTATCGCGGTGCCGTCTACGGTGCGGTGGTGGAAATGACGAAAGGGGAGGTCAAAACTAAAGGAGAAAAGCATGGGTGATATTTCGATGAAACAATTGCTCGAGGCGGGCGTCCACTTCGGACACCAGACGAGCCGCTGGAATCCGAAGATGAAGCCCTATATTTTCGGCGCTCGCAACGGCATTCACATTATCGACTTGCAACAGACCGTGACGATGTTCAAAGACTTGGAAGCGGTGGTGCGGGATTTGGCGGCCTCGGGCGGACATATTCTTTTCGTCGGGACCAAGAAACAGGCCCAAGAGGCGATCAAAGAGGAAGCCGAACGCTGCGGCATGTATTACGTGCATAATCGCTGGTTGGGCGGTACGCTCACCAACTTTGCGACCATTCGTCAAAGTATCGAACGCCTGCGCAAGCTTGAAGAAATGGAAAACGACCCGAAGATCGTCGACGCATTGACGAAAAAGGAAATGCTTGGCCTGAAGCGGGAAAAAGCCAAACTTGAGCAATCCCTCGGCGGCATCAAGGCGATGCGCAAGCTGCCGGATGCCATATTCGTGATCGATCCCAAGCAGGAAGAGATCGCTGTCAAGGAAGCCCGCAAGCTCGGTATCCCAGTGATCGCCGTAATCGACAGCAATTGCGATCCCGACATGGTGGACTATAAGGTGCCGGGGAACGACGATGCGATTCGTGCCATTCGTCTCTTCTGCGCGGCCATTGCCGCCGCGATTGTCGATGGTAAAACCATATACGAACAATCTCTAATCAAGGGCAAAGAAGAACACAAACCCGCGGCTGAGGCAGCAATTGGAACCGCTGAAATTTCCGCTGCGGGAGGGGCCTAACACCAATGGACGTGAGTGCCAGCATAGTGAAAGAGCTCCGGGAAAAAACTGGAGCGGGCATGATGGATTGCAAGAAAGCTCTCGCCGAGACCGCGGGCGATGTGCAGAAAGCGGTTGACTACCTGCGTCAGAAAGGACTGGCTGCGGCGACGAAGAAAGCAGATCGCTTTGCGGCTGACGGAGCCGTCGCGGCATACGTTCACGCCGGGGGAAAACTGGGCGCGCTCGTGGAGATCAATTGCGAAACAGACTTTGTCGCCCGCACGACGGAGTTTCAAGCCCTGCTAAAAGACATTGCGATGCAGGTGGCGGCAGCGAACCCCCGCTATGTTCGGCGTGAAGAAATTCCAGAAGCGGAGTTAGATAAAGAAAAAACGATTTACCGCCAGCAGGCTCTGGAATCGGGTAAACCAGAAAAAATCGTCGATAAAATCGTCGAGGGCAAAATGGAGCGTTTTTATTCGGAAATCTGCTTGCTGGAACAGTCGTTCATCAAAGATCAGGACAAGAAAGTTTCAGAGATTATTAATGATGCAATCGCACGGCTTGGTGAGAACATCCAGATCCGGCGGTTTGCGCGCTATCATCTCGGCGAAGGAGTGACGAAAGATTAGACTTGTAACGGGTCATGGATAACGGCACGCCGAAGTACAAACGCATCATTCTCAAAGTTACCGGCGAAGTTTTCGCCGGGCCTCAGAATTTTGGCATCGATGGCAACACGGTCAGGGCGTTCGCTCAAGAGATCAAAGAAGTTAAGGAACTTGGTTGCGAGCTGGCGCTCGTGATCGGTGGCGGCAACATCTTCCGCGGCGCGATCGCAAGCGAGATCGGGATGGATCGTGCTAGTGCCGACACGATGGGCATGTTGGCGACTGTGATCAACAGTCTCGCTCTGCAGGATGCGCTCGAAAAACTGGGAGTTTCGACGCGGGTGTTATCAGCGATCGAAATGCGTCAGGTGGCGGAACCTTACATCCGGCGACGCGCCACGCGGCATTTGGAGAAGGGGAGAGTGGTGATCTTCGCAGGCGGGACGGGCAATCCCTATTTTACAACCGACACGACCGCGAGTTTGCGTGCCATGGAAGTCGGTGCGGAAGTTATTCTGAAAGCGACCAAAGTCGATGGCGTATACGACGCCGACCCAGTCAAGAATGAGGGCGCTCGGAAGTTCGCAGAGTTGAGCTATATCGAAGTCTTGAACCGCGAGCTTAAAGTTATGGATTCTACCGCGATTTCTCTCTGCATGGATAATAATTTGCCGATTATCGTTTTCAATTTGATGGAGAAAGGAAATATCAAGCGAGTCGTTTCCGGTGAGCCAATCGGCACTCTGGTCTGCGGAGGAAAGCGATGAACGAAGCAATTTTTACACACACGCAAAAAGAAATGGACGGTTCTGTTGGCGCGCTGCGTAAGGAGCTCACCAAGCTCCGGACCGGACGGGCCTCAACCGCGCTGCTCGAACATATCATGGTGGATTATTACGGCGCGTCGACGCCGCTGAACCAACTTGCGACGCTGAGCGCGCCGGAACCGAGGCTGCTCGTGATTCAACCGTTCGATCGGAGCGCGATGGCGGAAATCGAGAAAGCGATTCTCAAATCCGATCTCGGCCTGACACCGAACAATGATGGTAAAATCATCCGCATTCCTATTCCTCAGCTGACCGAGGAGCGGCGCAAGGAACTGGTCAAGCACGTCAAGAAAATCGCCGAAGAATATCGCGTTTCGGTGCGCAATCACCGGCGCCTCGCCATCGAGCAGCTTAAGGAGGCAGAAAAGAAAAAGGAAATAACCGCGGATGACGTCAAGCACGGTCAGGACCGCGTGCAGAAGATGACCGATGAATTCATCGCCCGGATTGACAAGATTATTAAGGCCAAAGAAGATGAAGTCATGGAAGTCTAACGCCACGGCGACTTCGGACGCGGAGTTGCCAGTCTCCCCAATGGCTTGAATGTTCTCAGACCCGTTCCCATCCTTAGATTCTCTCATCCGCGAAATTGCATCGGCCTAGGTAGCAATGGAGCTAGACGGCTTAGATCAAACCCGATTGCCCCGACATGTCGCTATCATCATGGACGGCAATGGTCGTTGGGCGAAGCGACGGGGTAAAAGCCGGATTGAAGGACACCGACGAGGTAAGACGTCGGTGCGCGTCGTCGTCGAAATGAGTCGCAGGATCGGCATCCGTTACCTGACGCTATACGCGTTTTCCATGGAAAATTGGTTTCGGCCACACGATGAGGTCGACGCGCTCATGGGGTTACTAGAGCATTATCTGGCAGCCGAGCAGGCGAAGATGATGCGCTATAGTATTCGCCTCGTTGCCGTGGGTGATAGATCCCGCTTGCCGCCGAATGTTCGTACGATCTTAGAAAAAGTCATCGATTTGACGAGCAACAATAAGCGGATGACGGTTATCCTCGCGCTTAGTTACAGCGGTCGCGACGAGATTGTGAGAATGGTTCGGGGCTTGGCTCGCGCGGCGCGCGAGGGAAAATGCGACCCAGAGCAAATCGACGAACGGGCGGTTGCCGCAGAGCTCGACACTAGCGGCGTGCCGGACCCCGATCTCCTGATCCGTACCAGTGGCGAGATGCGTATCAGCAACTTTTACCTGTGGCAGATTGCCTATAGCGAGTTATACGTGACCCCGACGTTATGGCCCGATTTCCGCGAAAAGGAATATCTTCAAGCGTTACTTGAATACCAGCGGCGCCAGCGGCGGTTCGGTCGGACCGACGAACAACTCGAAGAACCAGCGACGCCATCGGTGGAGGCCGGTGGACACCGATCTTAGCCGGCGATTGGCAACGGCAACCATCGGCATACCCTTGCTGGTTCTGGTAATCGGCTGGAGCCCGCCGTGGTTGTTCTCCTGGGTTTTTTTTCTTCTCACTGCTGCCGTGCTGCGCGAGTATTTCGCCATGGCATTCCCGCAACGCTGGCAAGATCAAGGCATAGGAATCGCCTTTGGGATTGCCGTGTCCTGCGCCGTGTTTTTGAACGAAGGCCTCGACTCTGCCGCTTGGCTAAGCGCAGTTTTGCTGATCGGTTTTACGACTTATCTTTTTACCGCAGGTAAACTAGTTGAACGGTTGAACCGACTTCTGTTCACGTTATTAGGCGGGTTTTACATCGGTTATCTTTTTCCCCAGTGGGTCCTGTTGTTTCGCCAACCTCACGGGCGGGCATGGGTGTTTTGGGTTTTGCTGGTCGTTATGGCAGGTGATACGGTTGCGTACTTCGTCGGCCGGAGCTTCGGCACCAGGAAGCTGGCGCCGGAAATCAGTCCAGCAAAGACGGTCGAGGGGGCATGGGGTTATGTTGCGGGCGCCATTGGGGCAGGTCTTATTGGGGCGCCGTTTTTGTTTGAGCAGATTCTTTGGCCCGAAATTTTCGGCTTATCCCTGGCGGCGAGCATCTTAGGGCAGATCGGTGATCTCTTCGAGTCGTGGATCAAAAGGGTGTTCGCCGTCAAGGACTCAGGAAATTTGTTGCCAGGACATGGGGGTTTGCTCGACCGGCTCGACAGTCTAATCTTTCCAGCGGTCTTTACGACGACCTATCTAAGGGTATTTCATTCGTGAAAACGATCGCCTTACTTGGTTCCACGGGTTCCATTGGCGTGAGCGCCCTCGCTTTGGTGCGCGAGTTTCCTGACCGGTTTCGGGTTCACGGAATGGTGGCCGGACGAAATTTGACGCGCTTAGCGCAGCAAGTGAAAGAGTTTGCTCCCGAGTGCGTGGCGATTCAGCATGAAACAGACGTGCCACGGCTGCGCCAGCTGCTTGGCCGCAGAAAAGTAGAAATCCTGTGGGGCGAATCAGGCGCGTCGACCGTCGCGACTGCCCTGGAAGTCGACGTGGTGCTCGCGGCCATTGTTGGCGGAGCCGGATTGATCCCCTCTCTTGCGGGTCTTCTCGCCGGCAAAGAGATTGCTTTAGCCAATAAAGAGGCGCTCGTCATGGCCGGTGAAATTTTTGTCGATGCGGCCAAAAAAAAGGGCGTTCGCCTATTGCCCGTCGACAGTGAACATAGCGCGATCTTTCAATGCTTACAGGGCAACCAGCGCGCCGAAGTCGATAAGATTATTCTCACCGCCTCCGGTGGACCATTCCGGCAAACCCCGCTCAGCCGGTTGGCCAAGGTGAGTGTCGAGCAAGCGTTGATGCATCCGAATTGGAAGATGGGACCAAAAATTACCATTGACTCGGCAACGATGATGAATAAGGGATTGGAAGTGATCGAAGCGCGATGGGAATTCGATATGGATCCAAGCGGGATTGAAGTCGTCATCCATCCGGAAAGCGTAATTCATTCCATGGTGCGGTATCAAGATGGATCGATTATCGCGCAGATGGGCATTGCGGACATGCGCATACCGATAGCCTATGCTTTGTCTTTTCCGCACCGACTTAAAGGCAGCTGGCGCCCTCTGGATCTTACCCGGCAAGGCAAGCTAAACTTTCTCCCAGTGGAAAAAAAGCGCTTTCCGGGGTTGTCACTGGCATACGATGCTTTGCGCGAAGGGGGCACGATGCCAACCGTGCTTAACGGCGCCAATGAAATAGCCGTGGCGGCATTTTTGGGCCGCAGGATAGGATTTCGTGAAATTCATCGTATAATTGATAAGACGATGCAGCAGCATACCAGCACGCACGCACGAGAAGTGGGCGAGATCTTGGAAGTGGATCGTTGGGCGAGAGACCGAGCATCGTCGTTTGTTCACTAGTCATCACCTAAGGAGAAATGGATGGAAAATGTCGTCTATTCAATTGCGGCCGCGGTTATCGGACTGGGCTTATTGATTGTTTTTCACGAGTTTGGTCACTTCTTGTTAGCGAAGTTATCCGGCGTCGGAGTTTTGACCTTCTCCGTCGGTTTCGGGCCCAAGCTTTGGGTTATGAAAAAGGGAGAAACGGAATATGCAATAAGCGCATTCCCCCTCGGGGGCTATGTCAAGATGGTCGGCGAAGATCCCGACGAGGAAGTGCAACAAGCAGAGATCGAGAAATCCTTCGCGCATAAGAGCTTGCTCAAACGGATCGCGATAGTCGTCGCCGGGCCCGGATTCAATCTTTTACTCGCGGTATTTTTGTTCATGGTGGTCTTTACGTTTTATGGCGTGCCCGTCATGTCGACACAAGTGAGCGGTGTCGAAAAAGGCTCTCCCGCAGAACGAGCCGGCATCGCCAAAGGGGATCGCATCCTCGCCATCGACGGAGACGCGGTAAAGGAATGGGAAGAGCTTTCGAAAAAAATCAAAGGGAGCGGTGGTAGAGCTCTCAATTTGCAGATACGCCGTGGCGAGGAAACTAAAAGTATTACGGTGCAACCGACCCAAAAAGAAGGCCGTAACATTTTTGGCGAACGCAAAGACGATTGGATCATCGGTATCGGCAGTCAAGTTTCCATTGAGAAGGGCAACCCCGGCTTAGCCGTCGTCAAAGCGGTCTATCAAACCTACGACTATGCGAAGTTGACGTTGATGGCGTTTTACAAAATGCTTTTAGGCGACGTCTCGCCGCGCAATATTGGCGGGCCGATCCTGATCGCCCAAATGGCGGGGCAGCAAGCCCAGGAAGGGTTGGGTAGTTTTCTCGCGTTCTTGGCCGTTTTGAGCATCAATCTGGGGGTGCTCAATCTGCTGCCCGTGCCCGTGCTCGATGGCGGCCATTTGCTATTTTTCCTGGTCGAAGCGGTAACTCGAAAACCGGTGGCGGTGAAGTATCGTGAAGTGGCCCAGCAAGTGGGCATTTGTCTGCTCGCGCTGCTCATGGTCTACGCGTTTTATAACGACATCGTGAGATTTTTTGAGAAACAGGTTGGAGGATGAGAATCCTTGGGATCGACACGGCAACAGCGGCTGCAAGCGTCGCCCTTATTGAAGATGGTAAGTTGGTCGCTGAAGAAATCCAAAGCAAAACCGGTAAATCGTCGGATGGGGAGATGGCCCAGCGACGCGGCAATCATGCGGAGATTGTCCTTCCGCTCATCCAATCGCTTCTAGGCAAAACACGTACGACTGCGGCGGATTTGTCCGGCATCGCTATATCGATCGGTCCAGGTTCCTTTACTGGGCTGCGCATCGGTCTGGCGACTGCGAAGGGTATCGCGTACGAATGCGGTTTGCCGCTTGTCGGTGTGTCGACATTGCAGGCCAATGCGGCGCGAGTCACAGGCTTCGACGGAATCATCTGTTCTTTGCTCGACGCGCGTAAGAGCGAAGTATACTTCGCACTCTTTCGCCGCATCGGTGCGGATTTTGAGCGACTTACCGAAGATGCGATGACCTCGATTGACAGCGCATTGGATCAAGTCCGGAACTGCGCAGCCGGTTCCTCTTTGCGCTTTATTGGTGACGGTGCGAGAGCTTACGAGAATATCCTCACGCGCCATTTCGGGGGATTCACGAAGATAGTAAATGACGGTTGTTCCTCGGTGGCAGCACAAGTGGCCGGCCTCGCCGAGGGCAGATTCCACGCCAAGAAGACCGACGATTTAGCCATGTTGCTGCCCGTTTATTTGCGCCCATCTGAGGCCGAAACCAAGCACCGCCAATGTGCTCTAACTTGTTGAAAATATATGTAGAAACCCACGTTGACAAAGAAAACATCGTAAGTTAGATTGAGGTCCGCCGAAAAATTTTAAGTTGCAAAAAGGAGGCTGCCGTATGGAAATGAAAGAAGAGCAGGCGATTGTCTCCCTTCTGGACAGGGATCCGGAGCTTAAAAAGTTTTACGAAGAACATAGGGAGCTTGAAAAGAAGCTCGCCGAATATCAACACAAACATCATCTCACGCCGGATGAAGAGGTGGAGATGAAGAAGATTCAAAAACTGAAACTCGTTGGCAAAGACCGCATGATGGAGATCCTGGGAAGACATCGGCAGAACGGCGGGGTTCAGTAGGGAGCCGACAGAATGAAGATGACCGGAGCCGAAATATTTTGTGAGTCGCTGAGACGCGAGGGAGTCAAAACTGTTTTTGGCTTGCCCGGTGGTGTGGTGCTAAAAATTTTCGATGTGCTTTGCCAGCAGAAAGACCTCGATCTGGTACTCACGCGCCATGAGCAGGGCGCTGCGCACATGGCCGAGGGTTATGCCAAGGCCACAGGAAAAGCCGGCGTTGTATTGGTGACCTCGGGGCCCGGCATGACCAACATCGTCACGGGTCTGGCCGACGCTTACATGGACTCGGTTCCGCTTGTGGCATTCACCGGCCAGGTGTCCACTGATCTCATCGGTAATGACGCCTTTCAGGAGGCCGATAACGTCGGTATCAGTCGCCCGTGCACGAAGCACAATGTGCTCGTGAAAGATGTGAACGACCTAGCGCAGACGATCAAGGAAGCTTTTTACATTGCCACCAGCGGCAGGCCGGGACCAGTTTTAGTCGATATTCCGAAGGACGTGAGCATCGCGAAGGCCGAATTTAAATACCCGGACAAAGTCAACTTGCGCGGTTACAATCCTACGGTTAACGGAAACAAAAACCAGGTTAAGCAAGCCGCTGAAGAGATCATGAAGGCGAAAAAGCCGATGATCTACGTCGGTGGCGGGGCGGTGTTCGCTGACGCGGCCGATGAAATTCGGGAGCTGGCGGAACTCACCCAAATCCCTGTCACGATGACGCTTATGGGGTTGGGAAGTTTCCCTGGCACGCATCCGCTGTCGCTCGGCATGCTCGGCATGCATGGCGGATATTGGACCAACATGGGGATGCATCATGCCGATCTATTGATCGCTGTGGGCGCGCGCTTCGACGACCGCGTCACGGGTAAGCTTTCCGAATTTTGTCCGGAAGCGCGCGTCATTCATATCGACATCGATCCGACGTCGATCAAGAAAACCTTCCATGCGCATATTCCGATCGTTGGCGATGTGAAGGCGGTCTTGCGCCAACTGAACGTCATACTACGTTCGATGGATGGGAATCCGGCGCAGGTCAAGGCGCTGAGAGCGCCGTGGATCAAGCAAATCGATGAATGGAAGAAGACACACCCGCTGACTTATAAGCAGGACGACAAGATTATTAAACCGCAATTCGTCATTGAAAAACTTTACGAGCTCACCAAGCATAACGCGATCGTTGCCACCGATGTTGGCCAACACCAGATGTTTGCGGCACAGTACTTTAAAGGCAGTAAACCACGCACTTGGTTGACCTCGGGAGGCCTCGGTACGATGGGATTTGGTTTTCCTGCGGCGATTGGCGCGCAGGTCGCATTTCCCGATCGCCTTGTGCTGTGTATCACCAGCGAAGGCAGCTTCCAAATGAACTTGCAGGAATTGGTCGTCGCCGCCGAACGTAAATTGCCGGTGAAAATCATCGTGCTCAATAATGGGGTTCACGGCATGGTGCGCCAGTGGCAGGATCTCTTCTACGAAGGCCGCTACTCGGCGAGCATTTTGGGCAAGCTGCCGGATTTCGTGAAATTGGCGGATGCCTACGGCATCGCCGGTTTGCGCGCGCTCAAGCCCAGTGAAGTGGAGCCGGCGCTAAAGGAGGGCCTGAAGCACAAAGGTCCGGTTTTGATCGATGTCCATACCGATCCCTACGAGAACTGTTACCCGATGATTCCCGCCGGGGGCGCGCACCATCAGATGATGCTCGAGGATCCGCCCGAGCTTAAGCTCGCGAGAAAAGGTGGAGGACACAAGAGAAAGGTGGAGGAGGGGGAGGGCGTTCTTCCTGCCTGATTTTTTCGCGGATGGAACATATTATATCGGTTCTTGTTGAGAACAAATTCGGTGTTCTAGCCAGGGTTGCAGGTCTCTTTAGTGCTAGAGGCTATAATATAGAAAGTTTGTCGGTTGCGCCGACGTTGGATCCGACGACGTCGATGATCACCATCGTCACCGCGGGCGATGATCCGATTATCGAACAGATCATGAAGCAACTCAATAAAGTCGTCGAGGTACTCAAAGTTGTCGATCTAACCGAAACCCATTTTCTCGATCGGGAAACCGCGCTGATCAAGGTCCACACTAAACCGGAGCACCGCGACGAGGCGATACGTCTGGCGGATATATTTCGCGCCAAGATCGTCGACTCCTCGCCGAACACCTACACCATTGAAATCACCGGCGACATCGAAAAAGTCGAAGCGATGATTCAGATGCTCAAGCCACTCGGTATTAAGGAACTGATTCGCACCGGCCGGATCGCGATCTCGCGCGAAACCACCCACACCGCCTCGCCGCGGCGCGAGCCGGCATTGCTGAAAACCTAGCGTCGCCGAGCGCGGATCAGTGTTTATGATTCGTGCGACCGTAATGGGTATTTCCCGTAGTTCATTTTTTTCTCAGAAACGCCAGCATCCGCGTCAGTTCCACTGCCTGGTCGAAATTGCCCGACAGCTGGGCGCGGCTCACGAATCAAATCGATCGTTGCTCAAAGCAAAAGGCGAGGAGGCAGTTTCAAGCCCGGGTCAGTCAGTGGCGCAGTGGCGACAATTTACTTTTTGTCTTCTCTCATCTTGTCCACGGCTTCGGACAGGCTTTCTTTAGCTTTTTGACCGGCCTCTTTCAGCGCCTCGCCGGCCTTTTCCGTGGCTTGATCGATTGCTTTCCCCAACTTTGCCCCAGCCTTCTCTGCGGGTCCTTCGGTATTCTGTTCCGATTTACCGCAAGCTCCAGCCGATAAAAGTAACGCGAGCGCGACCGCTCCCAAGGAAATGTTCGTAAGCTGTTTCATGGCGTTTTAACCTCCTCGTTTCGACACCATATCTTACCTGATAACAGACGGTGGCTGGGATTCAAGTAAATGGCGTTATCCCGCGAAGCGTAGCGTCGTCTCATCCTTGAATATCGTTATTGCAAGCTGGTATGTGAAATCATCATAGGAGAGGTCAGTATGCGAGCGCTTTCGGCGTTGGGAGTGGGTGTGATTGTAGTCACTGGATGCGCCAGTCAACGCCCGGTGTTGTATCCGAACGAACATATCCGACGCGTCGGTGGCATCGCTGCCGATCGTGATATCGATGATTGTATACGACGAGCCGAAGAATCCAGGTCAGCGGGCGACGCAAAGGCTGGCGAAGCGGGAACGGATGCATCCGCTAGGGTGCCCAGTAGTCCAGCGGCAGCGATATCCAGGCTGTTCGGCAAGCCTGAACTATCTTCGATTCAAAAAGTTTTTGTCAACAAATGCTTGCGCGACAAAGGTTACGATCCCATCGGTTGGAACTAACTTTTAGATCAGCGCGAGCGGACGCGCCGAATATCGATGGTGGCCGAGCGATAGTCTTTGTCTTACGGCTACTTGCCGTTGACTTGCCACTGCCCAATCGGCATAGTACAGTTTCTTAAGGCCAAGGAGAAAAGTGATGCAAGTGTACTATGATCGTGACGCCGATCTGAGCGTTCTAAGGGGCAAGAAAGTGGCTGTGCTTGGATATGGCAGTCAAGGGCATGCTCATGCAAATAACCTGCGTGACTCCGGAGTTGAAGTGGTCGTCGGTCTGAGGCGCAGCAGTAATTCGTGGCAGAAGGCAGAGAACGCCGGACTCAAAGTCGCTGAAACAGCAGATGCGGCAGCAGCTGCCGACATTGTCATGATTTTACTGCCCGACGAGCTGCAAGGCGATGCATACGAAAAGGAAATTAAACCGGGTTTAAAGAACGGCAAATATCTAGCGTTTGGCCACGGCTTCAACATTCATTTCAAACGCATCGTGCCGCCGGAAGGCGTGAACGTGTTTATGGTCGCGCCGAAAGGGCCGGGACACCTCGTGCGGAGCGAATATCAAAAGGGGCGTGGCGTGCCGTGCTTGCTAGCGCTCCATCAAGATCCCTCCGGTAATACCAAACACGTTGGACTCGCCTACGCCAGCGCGATTGGCGGAGCGAGAGCGGCGGTGATTGAAACCACATTTAAGGACGAAACCGAAACGGATCTATTCGGCGAGCAATCGGTGTTGTGCGGCGGTTTGTGCGCTTTGATCCAAGTCGGTTACGAAACGTTGGTCAATGCCGGTTATCCACCGGAGATGGCCTATTTCGAGTGTGTGCATGAAGTGAAGCTGATTGTGGATTTGATTTATGAGGGCGGCTTGACCAACATGCGTTATTCGATCAGCAACACGGCGGAGTACGGTGATCTGACTCGCGGCAAAAGAGTCATCGGACCGGAAGTGCGTCAAGCGATGGAACAGATTCTCAAAGACATTCAGTCGGGAAAGTTCGCCGAAGAGTGGATCAACGAATACAAATGCGGCATGCCCCACTTTACAGAGCTGCGCAAGGAAGCATCGAATCATCCGCTTGAAAGAGTCGGCGAGGGGCTGCGCGCGATGATGCCCTGGCTGGCGCAGAACCGCTTGGTCGATAAGAGTAGAAACTAAGGGTCGATCTTTTCGTTCGCTGCGAGTCAAGGCTGTGGAATCGGATGAGCATCGCAAAGGAAGGTTATCCACTCATCCTTACCGCTGCGGCTCTGACGATTCTTGCATTTCTGACCGGTTGGCAAGTAGTCGGCATTGTTCTAGGTCTGGCGACGCTGGCGGTGGCGGCTTTCTTTCGCGATCCAGAGCGAAATGTTCCGACGGGGGACGGATTGATCGTGTCTCCTGCCGACGGTAGGATCGTGAGTATCGCCGAAGTCCAAGGCGATTCCTGGTTTGGCGATATGACGACACGAGTGAGCATCTTTCTCTCGCCACTTGATGTGCATATTAACCGGATGCCGGTGGCAGGAAAGATTGACGACGTACGCCATCAAACGGGAAAATTTCTCGCTGCGTACAAGAAAGAAGCATCGCAGCGCAATGAACGGAACGCTCTCAAGATCGTCGACAACGACGGTCGGTCGTTGGGAGTCGTACAGATCGCCGGTGTAGTGGCGCGCCGGATCGTGTGCCGCGTAAAAGCTGGCGATCGATTGGCGCGAGGTGATCGATTTGGTTTAATCATGTTTGGTTCACGAACCGATACCTATCTGCCGAAAGGCTGCCGAGTCCAGGTGGTGGAAGGACAGAAGGTCAAAGGTGGAGAAACAATATTGGGGAGTTTTGTATGAGCGCGATGAGTGGTCAAGAACCCGAACAGTTTGCCGAGAACGGTAAGGTTCGACTCCTGCGCCGTCGCAGCAAGCCACGTGTTTCGCTCCGGCATCGCATGCCTGCGGAGAAGCTCAGACGGGGAGTCTACCTGATTCCGAGCTTGTTTACCGCGGGGAATCTCATGTGTGGATTTTTCTCGATCATAGCGACCTTTAACGGCGAATTCATTGACGCGGCGCTGTTTATTATCCTGGCAAATATTCTCGACGGGATTGACGGTTACGCGGCCAGACTGACCAAGACCGTGAGCCGATTCGGTGTAGAATTCGATTCCCTGGCAGATGTGGTTTCGTTCGGTGTAGCGCCGGCGGTTTTGGTTTATCTATGGGCGCTGGTGCCGTGGCAGACTTGGGGATGGTTGGCGGCTTGCACCTACGTGGTCTGCGGCGCGCTTAGATTGTCCCGCTTCAACGTGCAAGCGCAAGGCGTGTCGAAAAGTCATTTCGTCGGTTTGCCTATCCCTGCGGCGGCGCAAATGATCACCTCAACGGTAATTCTGTATTACTATCTCGGTGGGGAGGGGTCGCCCAACCGCCATGTGACGTTGTTGCTGGTTATTTATGGGTTGGCCGCTTTGATGGTGAGCAGCGTTCCGTACTTCAGCCTAAAAAATAACGATATCAAAAGGCGCCATCCCATCTGGATGTTGGTTTCTGGAATTATTTTGATTACACTATTCATCGCCGAACGGCATCTTATGTTCTTCACGGTTGTCTTACTGTACACGTTATCCGGGCCTCTGTTATGGTGCTTAACGACCTACAAGCACCAGCGGGAGAGGAGACGGGAGCCGGCGCAAGCGTCGCCGTGAGATCCTGGCTCTAGTCGAAGATTAGCGATACTCCCGTTGGCCATTGCCGCGGGAGTTTTCGTTTCTGGGAGAGGCCAACGGGTCAATCAAAGAGGAGATTTCATAATGGAACAGGGATCCGCCAATAACGTAGTACAAATTTTCGATACCACGCTCCGCGATGGCGAACAGTCGCCCGGCGCGAGCATGACCGTTGAACAGAAAGTAGTTATTGCCCGCCAATTGGAGAAGCTTGGCGTCGATGTGATCGAAGCGGGATTTGCCGCCTCTTCGGACGGTGACTTCGACTCGGTATGCCGAGTATGTAAGGAGGTCAGCCGGCCGAGGGTCGTCAGTCTCGCACGTGCCCAGGAAGGGGACATCAACCGGGCCTTGAAAGCGGTGGAAGACGCCAAAAACCCTGGCATCCACACCTTCATTGCCACGTCTGATATCCACTTGAAACACAAGTTGAGAATGACGCGGGAGCAAGTTGTCGAAGCCGCCGTGAAGGCTGTGAGCCATGCTAAGAAGTTCATGGATTATGTCGAGTTCTCGGCTGAGGATGCGTCGCGCAGCGATCCTGATTTTTTGATGCAGGTGTTCCGCGAAGTGATCCGCGCCGGAGCCAAAGTGATCAATGTGCCGGATACAACGGGCTACGCGATTCCATCGGAATTTGGCGCCTTGATCGCCAATTTGATCGAGCGAACCGCGGGTGGCGACCGGGTCATCTGGAGCGCCCATTGCCACAACGATTTGGGCTTGGCCGTGGCCAACTCCTTGGCTGCAGTGCACAACGGCGCCCGACAAATCGAATGCACCATAAACGGCATCGGCGAGCGCGCCGGCAATACTTCATTGGAAGAAGTGGTGATGGCGCTGCGCACGCGCAAAAACTATCTCGACCTCGACACCAATATCGCGAGCGAGCAGCTCTATCCGACCTCCCGCTTGGTTTCGCAGGTTACCGGCATCGCGATTCCGATCAATAAACCGGTGGTCGGCGATAATGCCTTTGCGCACGAGGCCGGTATCCATCAAGACGGGGTGCTCAAGTACAAGCAGACATACGAGATTATGACGCCGGAATCGATCGGCATTCCGGGTAACCGGTTGGTCATGGGCAAACACTCCGGACGGCACGCTTTCGATGAGCGGTTGAAGCACTTGGGATTTAACCTGAGCAAGGAAGACATGAACCGCGCCTTCGTGCGTTTCAAGGAACTCGCCGACAAGAAAAAGAACGTTTATGATGAAGATATCGAAGCGATTGTCGCGGAAGAAATCCTCAGGGTTCCAGAGCGGCCAGATAAGTTTGAGCTCTTGTATCTAAACGTAAATTCGAGCTCTGACGGTGTACCTGCCGCGACGATCAAAATGCGCGTCGACGGTGAGCAGCGGATGGATTACGCCTCCGGCGATGGCATCGTCGATGCTTGTTATAAGGTCATCACTAAAATTACCGGCTCGCAATCCCAGTTGGTGCGCTATTCCGTCAACGCGATCACCGGCGGGACCGACGCGCAGGGGGAAGTTTCTTGCTTGATCGAAGATGACGGCATCCGCGTATCCGGCCAGGGTTCGCACACAGACATCATCATGGCGAGCGCCCTGGCTTACATCAATGCGCTTAACAAATTGGCAGGCAGAAAACACTATAGGCAGGTGGTGGAGAAAGAGGGGCCATGAATTACAAAATTGCGGTTTTGCCAGGCGACGGCATCGGATCGGAGGTGATGAGCGAAGGCACTTCGGTTCTCAAACAGCTGGCTCAGCTCTACGGATTAGGCCTCGAGCTGGAACCGGGAATCGTTGGCGGCGCATCGATCGATGCGCATGGTAAACCGCTGATTGATTCGGTTCTGAAGCTGGCAAAGGACAGCGACGCTGTCTTGCTCGGCGCCATGGGTGGCCCAAAATGGGACGGGCTCGACTATGCAGTCCGTCCCGAGCGAGCGTTGTTGGCCTTGCGCAAAGAGCTTGGCTTATTCGCCAATCTTCGGCCCGTGAAATTGTTTTCCGCGTTAGTCTCCGCATCCACGCTCAAGCGCGAGGTGGTTGAGGGGACGGATCTCTTGGTCGTTCGAGAGCTGACAGGCGGGATCTACTTCGGCGAACCGAAGGGCGTGACAAAACTTCCAGACGGTACAGAACGCGGTGTGAACACAGAAGTCTACACCACGCCGGAGATTGAGCGCATCGCTCACGTGGCATTTCAAGCTGCGTTGAAGCGCCGTAAAAAAGTGACCTCGGTCGACAAGGCGAACGTTTTGGAAGTGACCGAGCTTTGGCGGAAAGTGGTAACGCGAGTTCACAAGGACGAAGGCTACGCAGGTGTCCAGCTCGAGCACATGCTCGTCGACAACTGCGCCATGCAATTGATTCGCAATCCGAAGCAATTCGATGTGGTTGTCACGACGAACATGTTTGGCGATATCTTGAGCGATGAAGCGTCCATGCTCACGGGCTCAATCGGTATGCTGCCGTCTGCCAGTTTAGGCGGCAAAGTCGGCATGTATGAGCCGGTCCATGGCACCGCCCCGGATATAACGGGGCAAGATAAAGCGAATCCATTGGCGACGATCTTGAGCGTTGCCATGATGCTGCGTCACTCTTTCGAACAAGGAGCCGCGGCAGAGCGGATTGAGCGAGCCGTCGAAGATGTCTTGAATGAGGGATACCGGACCGCGGACATTCAAGAGCCGGGCTGCAAGTTGGTCGGCTGCAGGCAAATGGGTCGGCTTGTGCGCGAGAGGATTGAAAAAGCGAAGGAATAATAAGGTTGTGAAGAAAGAACAGTACAACGTTGCGGTCGTTGGCGCCACCGGCGCTGTCGGCGAACAGATGCGCGAAGTTTTGGAAGAGCGTCACTTTCCCGTCGGTGAGCTGCGTCTATTGGCTTCAGAGAGATCTGCCGGACAGTTCCTGCCGTTCCAGAGCAAACAGATTCGCGTTGAAATTCTTAACGAGGACTCATTCACGGATATCGATATCGGTTTGTTCTCTGCGGGCGCCAGCGTCAGCGCCAAGTACGCGCCGATCGCGGTCCGGGCCGGCGCAGTCGTGGTGGACAATACGTCATTTTTTAGAATGGAGCCGGATATTCCGCTGGTTGTGCCGGAAGTCAATGCCAAGGAAATCGGCAATTACAAGAATCGCGGAATCATTGCCAACCCGAATTGCTCGACCATTCAAATGGTGGTTGCCTTAAAGCCGCTCCATGATGCAGTGCGCATCAAGCGAATCGTCGTGTCGACATACCAGTCCGTATCGGGGGCGGGGCGAAAGGCGATGGAGGAATTAAGTCAGCAGGTCGCTGCTCTATTCAGTGGTAAGGAGATCGAAAAGGAAAAGTTTCCGCATCAGATCGCGTTCAACTGTATTCCGCATATCGACGCTTTCATGGACGACGGCTATACCAAAGAAGAATGGAAATTGATCAATGAGACGCGGAAGATTCTCAACGAACCCTTGCTGCCAATTACCGCGACGACAGTCCGCGTGCCGGTTTTTTGCAGCCATTCGGAGTCCGTCAACGTCGAAACCGAAAGAAAACTCACCGCGACACAGGCTAGAGGGCTGCTGCGCGAGGCTCCCGGAATAGTTGTCGCTGACGAACCGCAAGCCGACGTCTATCCAATGGCGATCGACGCCGTAGGAAAGGACGCGACCTATGTGGGCAGGATACGCGACGACGATTCGGTCGCCAACGGTCTCAATCTCTGGGTCGTCGCCGACAACCTGCGCAAAGGGGCAGCGCTCAATGCGGTCCAGATCGCCGAAATTCTGATCCGCGATTTTCTCTAGTCCGCCGAACAATATTGCAGATGGCCGTGTGCGGTAGGTCGGCCTCGATCAGATGATGATTCCCAAACCGGAGACGCGAAACCCAAGACTCGCAATTTTTTCGTGTGAACATCAAACTCACGGTTGAGTACGACGGTACCAACTACCACGGTTGGCAGATTCAACCCACCGGTGAAACCATCCAATCCGTTCTCGAGGGAGCGGTATCGACGTTTCTAAGAAAATTGACGCGGATCACCGGCTCGGGCCGGACTGACGCCGGTGTTCATGCGCTCGGGCAAGTGGTCAACTTTTTCTCGGATAAACACTATGAGCCGCACCGGATTCGCCGCGGTCTCAATGCGCTGACGCCAGCAGATATCACGATCAAGGCAGTTGAGATCGTTCCCGACTCGTTCGACGCGCGCCGTGACGGGCGGAGTAGAGTGTATGAATATCGCATCCTCAACCGTCCGACCCCGTCGCCGTTCTATTTGAATCGCGCTTGGCACGTGCACCAACCCGTGGACGTGAACGCTATGCGCGAAGCGATTCCGTGCTTGATCGGCGAGCATGATTTCTCGGCTTTTCGCGCCGCCGGCTGCGATGCCGTGCATCCGATCAGGAAGATCTACCAGGTTTCATTGGACGGGTGCGGCGGCCCGCTTATCTTCACCATCGAGGCCACCGCGTTTCTTCGCCACATGGTCCGCAATATCGTCGGTAGCTTGGTTGAGGTGGGACAGGGTTTACGCACGCCGCAATCTTTTGCCGAATTATTGGAAGGGCGGGACCGAACTAAAGCCGGACCGACTGCGCCGGCGTGCGGCTTGTATTTGGTGGAAGTGAAGTACTAGATGCCGGTGGGCGCGGACATTGAAACGATCGTGATTTCTGGTTCGCGCTATCCCCAGCTCACCAGCAATGACGCCAATTTAAGAAACACTTCACTGGATTCTTCGGCTATTTCATTCGCCCAGCGTCTGGCTCATGTCGCTCGACGTGCCGCCCGCCGCGGGGATGTAGCATTTCAACGTGTAATCCATCACCATGCGATCGGCATTGAAGCGCCAGCCGAGCGTCCGAATGGTTCGCTTCATGCGTTTGATCCAGCCACGCGGCAGGCCGTCGCGGTCGCGCTGATAGTAGAGCGGAATCACTTGTTCGCGAAGAGTTCGATATAAATCCTCTCCATCCCGCGTATCGTGAACATCCATGTTGGAACGCGTGCTGCCGGCGCCGATCGCGAAACCGTTTAGGCCGTCGTACGCTTCCGCCCACCAGCCGTCCAGGACAGAAAGGTTCAGGCCGCCGTTCAAGACCACCTTCATACCGCTGGTGCCCGACGCTTCCAATGGCCGCCGCGGATTATTCAGCCAGACATCGACGCCTTGGACGAAATGACGACCGACGTTGATGTCGTAGTCTTCGACGAAGACGAACTTGTCGGCAAATTGCGGGTTACGCATCATCTCTGCGATCTGCTGCAGCACCCGCTTGCCAGGGTCGTCGCGCGGATGTGCTTTGCCGGCGAAGACGAATTGCACCGGACGCTTCGGGTCGTTGACCATGGACGCAAGCATTTCAATATCAGTCAGAATCAAATTAGCTCTTTTGTATGTGGCAAAGCGGCGGGCAAATCCGACCGTGAGCGCATCCGGACTGAGTACCCGGGCCGTCCTTCGCAGACTTTCCGTCGACTCACCCCGGCGCTCTGCCTGTTCCACCGCGCGGCTGCGGACAAATTCGAGAAGCCGTGATTTCAAACTAAGATGGGTCTCCCAAAGCTCACCGTCGTCTACCCCCTCGATCCCCTCCCAGATGCGCGCCTCGGCGCCGTGCTCGTGCCAGCCGCTGCCCAAGTGTCGGTCATAGAGGCGAAACATCTGCGGCGCCAGCCAGGTGGGCACGTGCACGCCATTGGTGATGTGGCCGATAGGAACGGTATCTTCCGATTTGCCCGGATACAGCCCCGTCCACATCGCCCGGGAGACCTCGCCGTGCAATGCGGAAACCGCATTGGCGCGCCGTGACAGCCTAAGCGCCATCACGGTCATACAGAACTCCTCGTAAGGATTGTCTGGATCTTCGCGTCCAAGTCCCATGAGCCTTTCGTGGGATAATCCCATCTGCTCCCGTAAAAGTCCTAGATGCTCCTCGATAAGCTCGGCGCTAAACCGGTCGTGGCCCGCAGGCACGGGGGTGTGGGTGGTGAAGACCACTTGCCGAGCAACACGGGGGACAGCCTGGTCAAAGACCAGCCCCTCGTCCTCGATTCGAGTGCGAATCGCTTCCAGCACCGCGAAACCACTGTGCCCCTCGTTCATGTGAAGCACCCCGGGAGTTATCCCGATCGCTTTGAGTGCGCGAAAACCACCGACGCCCAGAAGCATTTCTTGCCGGATTCGCATGCGCCCGTCGCCGCCGTATAACTGAGAAGTGAGCTCGCGATCCTCTGGAGCATTCCCCTCGACGTTCGAGTCGAGAAGAAGCAGGTCACAGCGTCCTACTTTCACGCGCCAAACCTTTGCTTTGATGGAGCCGCCGCGGGTCCTAATTTGCACCGTGATCGGTTCGCCGTTGGTTCCGATGGCGGGCTCCATCGGCTGTTGGTTGACGTCCGTTTGAAGATATTCTTCCTGTTGCCAACCGTTCCGATCGAGCCGCTGCAGAAAATATCCCTGGCCATAAAACAAACCGATACCCACCAGTGGAATGCCGAGATCGGATGCGCTTTTGATATGGTCGCCGGCGAGAACGCCTAATCCGCCGGAATAAATTGGAAACGACTCGTGCAAGCCGAACTCCGCGGAGAAGTAGGCTACCGGACGCGGTCGTAGAACGCCTGCATGTGACGCACCCCAGCTGTGATCCGCCTGGAGATACTCTTGCTGACGCCGGTAGGCGTAATTAATCCGGCCGTGCAGCACTAGTTCACGAGCACGACGCTCGATTCCTGCCAACGGCATTTCCCCTAACAATGAAATGGGGTTGTGATTGAGCTGCCGCCAGCTTGCGGGGTCGAGATCGAGAAACAAACTGACGGAATCTTGATCCCAACTCCACCACAGGTTGCGAGCCAACGACCACAGGCGCTCTTGAGCTGGCGCGATGAAGCGATCGAGAGTGCGGGCCTCGCTTACGACAGGCGCGACTTGGGCAGCAGCTTCTGCCAGCATGCGAATCTCGTCCTCCCGAAAGACTCGGGCTTCGATCGTTTGGACGATGAGGGCGCCTTGCAGAACTCCTCGATCGATGAGTGGAACACCGAGAAATGATTGATAGGCGTCTTCTCCTGCTTCGCGAAAGTACTTGAAGCGCGGATGATTCTTCACCTGCGCGACGGCGACCGGACGTACCTCCTCCGCCACGAGACCCGCGAGCCCTTCGTGTATTCCCATGCGCAGCGTGCCGATGCATTGAGGGCGAAGTCCAAGGGTCGCGGCCAGTACCAAGTTGGCTCGGTCCGGTTCCAGCAGATATGCCGAGCAGACGTCGGCCTGAAACCTTTTGGCGATCAAGGCAACAACGTTCATGAGGGTTTCAGCCGGCTTGCCGCCCTCGGCCGCCAGATCAGCAATTTCTTCCAACGTCAAAACGTAATCGGCATCCAGCGGTGTGTGTTCCGGTTGGCTCATATAATGGATTTTTCCCGCTTGTTCAGATGTACTCACGGGATCGCCTAGGTCGAAGGCGTTTCGAGGCATACGCAGGCATTTGAGAGCAACTCCTATGCCGAGGCCTGATTGATGCGGCGGAGCGTTTCGAAATTAGAGTTCTAATTGGATATGAGCGGTAACAAGTGACGATCATGGATTGACGGTGCCTAAAGATTGAGCCCCGCTGCTTAAATCATAACCAATGATTGTGGAAGGCGGTGGAGCTTCAAGTAAATGCCACGGAATTGCACCACGGGTTTGCCTAATCGGGTCGGCTCGTCAGGTGGGTTGTCCCGAGATAGATCACGATCCAGCCCATCAGCAGGGTTAGTATATTCAGCGCCAGCCATCTTATGCTCGACCATTGAGAAACAAATCGATGGAAACCGGTGCGTTCGATAAAGAGCAAATCGATTGCATTGCCGGCGGGCCGCGAGCAGATATAGAGACCGAATATAACGCTCAGAGTGCCATCCACGGTGGGATTGCCGGTGAGCATGTCACGACGATAAAACCACATGCTGTAACCCAGCGCCGCCAAGATCAGTACCCATAGAAGCTTGGTGTTACGGCGATATCGGCGCTCGTTCATCGTAGTCATACGATCGGCCTGCACTCTGAGCGACCTTCTCTAAGAAATAATCCATGTCGTAAAGGTGCTTAATTCCCCCCGGGGATTATCTTGGCGCCCGAACTACGCCATTGATTGACAGCCAGGGTGATTTACTTATACGCTATCGGGAAGCAATTTTCGGGTTCTTCATCGACGGAGGTTTGGCAGAAGATGATGCCGCAGCACGATAATTTTTATGACGTGTATTCGAAGGCGAAGAAAATCAAGATCAAGTGGCCCGATGGTGCGCGGATGGCAATCGGATTAGCGGGCAATCTGGAAGCTTGGACAGAAATTCCCAATGCGAAGCATCGGCGCACGCATCATGTCGGCGGGTCGAATCCGATCAAGGAAGATGATGTGGTGTCGCAGTATGATTGTCGCACGGCCAGCGAAAACGATTACGGTGGCCGAACCGGCGTCTGGCGTATCTTGCGGATCTTGGACAAATACGGGGTAAAGGCGTCGTTCAATACCAATGCTTTATGCGTCCATCGTTATCCTGAAGCAGTGAAGGCCGTTCACCAGCGTGACCATGAGCTCGTCGGTCACTCATACGCCGAGGATGTGCAGCTGATTCATTTAACCGAAGAGCAGGAACGAGAGGAGATTCGCACCTGCGCGAAAATGTTCGAAGAGTTTATCGGTGTCAGGCCGACAGGCTGGCTGACGTCCGGTATGCGCCATACCGAGCGTACACTGGGGATTCTCGCGGATGAAGGGTTTACGTGGCACGGCGACGCTTTAAACGACGACAACCCGTACGCGGTGAGCATCAACGGCAAGACGATGATCATTGTTCCCTACAAGAACGCGATTAGCGGACTGAATGATACCGGCATGTATCGCCGCGGCATCATCGCGCGCGATATCTTGCAGTCGTTCAAAGACGAATTCGATCTCCTCTACGAAGAGTCCGCCGATGAGCCAAAGATGCTCACTTTCGCCATGCACTGCCAGATGGCTTTTCCGGCGACGGGAAAGGTTTACGATGAGGCGATCAAATATGCCAAGTCGTTTCCCGACATTTGGTTTGCCAAGCGCTGCGAGATCGTCAATTGGGTAAAGAAGAATTGTCTGTGAGAAAGGGGTATTGGAGTAATGGAGTGTTGGAGTGTTGGGGAAGTCTCCCGATCCGAACCCATTACTCCAATTTTTCTCTGAAGGAGCCTTCCATGTGCGACACTGCCGATGATGGCGTAGGAATAAGTAATTCGGTTCCGAGAGGTGAGCAACTAAAGCGCGCGGGGCTGCGCTCAGCGGACATTTCCGAATTAATGCCATATGCACGAGCGCTGGTGGACGCCCGCGAAAATCGCGACAGCCATATTGGCTTCGTCGGCTATAACAAGACTGTTCCGGGCAACAAGATTCTCATCGCCGTTGATCGAGAGTACGACCTCGATGTGCCGAACGCCGTAGCCGCGGCGCTGCGCGAGAAGGGCGCGCATGTCGATATTCTTATCGCCGACATGGGCGATCCCAACCGCGTATTTGACTACACAGACGAAGTTCAGGTGATCATGCGGCGGGAGCCTTGGGACAATAATCCGCGGCGCTGGGAAGGCATGCCTTACATTGAGGACTTTGCCCTCCGCGGCGGATACAACCTACTGATCCATGGTAAAGGCGGACCGATTCCAAAAACTGATTTTCGCTACGAACAAATTCCCTGGCTCCGCGCCGAGCATTTTCTCCAACGCTCGACAACCTATCCTCTCGATCTTCACTTGCTCATCAACAAGAAAACTTGGGACCCTATCTGGGAATATGGACGCGGCGGGCGCGCACGATTGACGGACGCCGAAGGCACGGACATCACGTGGACCTACTGGGAGGAGTACTACGACGGCACCCGCTATGGCTTCTCTTCGACGCCGCGTAACGGCCATCTATTCGGCCATTCGGTGCCACCGATGATCGCGAAGGAAAATGCTGCTGGAGTAGTTGCGGGAACGACGAGTCATTTCTCACGCGCCTTCCCCCAGGTCAAAGTCGAGTTGGAGGGCGGTCAAGTCGTAAAGGTGAGCGGCGGCGCCGCCTACGGTGACGCGTGGCGCGATCTGTTGGAAGAGAGCAAGCGCACGCAGTATCCCTGCTTCCCACGTCCTGGCCTGTTTTATCTTTGGGAAGTGGCGATTGGGACAAACCCAAAAATCATGCGGCCAAGCGGCATTGAAAAACACTCTTCCGGCGGTTTTGAGTGGGAGCGGCGCCGCTCCGGTGTAATTCACATGGGCTTCGGCACCCTGTGGCGTTCCGCTGAGGAAAAATGGGCCGGTGAGAACGGCATCCTTTACGGCCATCTGCATATTCACTTGTTGTTTCCTACTTTTACGATCACGACCAAGAGCGGCAAGGAATACACGATCATCCGCAACGGCCGGCTCACCGCATTGGACGATCCCGATGTACGCAAGCTTGCCGAAAGGTACGGCGATCCTGACGAACTCTTGCGCGAAGACTGGATTCCCCAGATTCCCGGCATTACCTCTGCAGGTTCTTACGAAGAGTATGCGATGAATCCCGGGAAATGGATCTACCCTCGAAGCGCGTGATACGCCAACACGGTGGAAGCCCAACAGGTTTACGGTTCCAGCGGCCCTTGAAGTCATAGGTAGCGACCGCTATTATCCTCGCGAAGGAGAATTTTTTGGATGGCCGGAAGGACACTTTACGACAAGATTTGGGAATCCCACAGCGTAGGAATCTTGCCGACAGGACAAACTCAGCTTTTCATCGGACTGCATCTTATTCACGAAATAACGACTGCGCCGGCTTTCGACATGCTGCGGGAGAATGGCATGGATGTGGCGTTCCGCGATCGGACTTTTGCGACTGTCGATCACATCGTGCCTACGGATGTCCGTCAACGACCATTCCTCGATCGAGAAGCTGAAGAGTTAATCCAGGCGCTCGAGAATAACGTCAATCAGTTCGGCGTAGAGTTTTTCGGCTTGGACAGCAAGAATCAAGGCATCGTCCACGTCATTGGACCCCAGCTCGGCCTAACCCAGCCGGGCATGACGCTCGCTTGCGGCGACAGCCACACCAGCACTCATGGCGCGTTCGGCACGCTCGCCTTCGGCATCGGCACGAGCCAAGTGCGTGATGTGTTGGCGACGCAGACCCTGGCGATGGACAAACTCAAGGTGCGCCGGATCAACATTAACGGCGAGCTTGGTACGGGCGTCTATCCGAAAGACGTGATTCTGTACATCATCCGTCGACTCGGCGTCGCTGGCGGCAAAGGCTTCGCATACGAGTACGGCGGGGCAGTGATCGATAAAATGAACATGGAAGAGCGCATGACCGTTTGCAATATGAGCATCGAGGGCGGCGCGCTGGTCGGTTACGTCAACCCGGACCAGACGACCTTCGATTATCTCAAAGGCCGGCCCCACGTACCGAAGGGTGACGCGTTTGATCGCGCAGTCGACTATTGGAAATCGGTCGCTTCCGACGCGGATGCCAAGTATGACGACCTTGTGCTTTACCAGGGAAAAGAAATCGAGCCGACGGTGACCTGGGGAATCAACCCCGGGCAATCGGTGGGTGTTTCTGAAAAATTACCGAAACCGGAAGAGTTCTCCGACCCCGACGGCGCCAAGAAAGCATACGAGCATATGGGCTGGCAGCCCGGCGCGCCGATGCTCGGCACGCCGATCAATGTCGCATTTATCGGATCCTGTACTAACGGGCGCCTCGCGGATCTGCGCGCCGCGGCAAAAATCGCCAAGGGACGGAAAGTGAATCCGGCGGTTCGCGCGCTAGTCGTTCCCGGCTCAACCGAGGTTAAAAAGCTTGCGGAGCAAGAAGGTTTGCACGAAATCTTTCAAGCCGCCGGATTTCAGTGGCGCGAAGCCGGCTGCTCGATGTGCTTGGCGATGAATCCCGATAAACTCAACGGGCGCGAGATTTGCGCGTCATCGTCGAATCGAAATTTTATCGGCCGGCAGGGAAGCCCACAGGGGCGAACGATGCTGATGAGCCCGGCGATGGTTGCGGCAGCGGCGTTGAACGGTAAAGTCGTCGACGTCCGCGAGTACGTATAAGCGAGGGACTATGGCCGACATCGTGGAAATTACCAAAATCAGCGGCACGGCAGTGCCGATCCACGGCAACGATATCGACACCGATCGTATCATCCCGGCGCGTTACTTGAAGGAACCGACCTTTGCGCGAATGGGGGATTATCCGTTTTTTGACGAGCGCTTCGATTCTGCGGGAAAAAAGAAAGATCATCCGTTTAACGATCCGGAGTACAAAGGGGCTTCGATTCTTTTTGTTAACAAGAATTTCGGCTGCGGTTCTTCTCGGGAGCACGCGCCACAGGCGCTGTACCGTTTCGGCATCAAAGCCATCGTCGGCGAGTCTTTCGCAGCGATCTTCGCCGGGAACTGCACGATGATGGGTCTTCCCGCCGTAGTCGTCGCCGCCAAGGATATCGAGCAGCTCATGAAGAGCGTCGAAGATGATCCGCAAACCGAGTACAGCGTCGATCTCGAAGACAAAACGCTTTCTTACGGCAATCAAAGGATTGCCATCGACCTACCGGAAACCTATCGCACTGCGCTAACGAAAGGTTTTTGGGACTCCACTGCATTGCTGCGCTCGAATCTCGAACAAGTAAAAAGAACCGCGGCAAAGTTACCGTACATGACTGGATTCACCAGCTAGGGTCACAGTCTGTTCTTCGTAACCACCCAATCGTGTTCGCGACCTCTAATACCAAAATGTCGGGAATCGCGTCACGGCGATTGAATCGCTGCTCCGGAAAACTGAATGGATTAGAAGAATTTTCGCTCAGCCTACAATTAAGAATTGGCTAGGAGGCTAGTGGTGGCGAATAAATGGGACGAACGTAAGAAAGCAAAAGAAGACGAGTATTTCGTCAAACAAGAGCGTGAGCTGCTCGCCAAATTAAAGGTGAAGCAAGAAGCCGAGGCCAAAGAGGCGGCTAAGAAAGCCTCGTACATGATTTGTCCTAAATGTGGCGCGTCGCTGAAGGAACGGAGCTTTCAGAAAATTCTTATTGATCAGTGCACCGGTTGCGGCGGTATTTGGCTCGATGCTGGTGAGATGGAACAGGTCGCGGAGAAGGAAGGCGGTAGCTGGCTGAGTAAGTTTTGGCAGAAGAACGGTTAGGCGCTTGGCCGGCGTTTCTTGACAGCAAGGAAACAGATCCGTTAGGTTTCTCGCTGAGGTTAGCATTGCCAAGGAGGCCATTATGAAAGCGGTAGCACGACTAGCTGCGATTGCCGTTGTGGTTGCGTTGGTGCAGTCGGTGGGTTTCGATTTGAAACTGGTTCGAGCGCAAGAAGGTAAGATCGTTCCTTACGTTCCGACGCCTCAAGAAGTGGTGGAGCGAATGCTCGATCTGGCCCAAGTTAAAAAAGGCGACGTGGTCTACGATTTGGGTTCCGGCGACGGGCGGATCGTCGTTACGGCGGCGAAAAAGTATGGGGTGAAGGCGGTTGGCTTCGAAATCGACCCGCAGCGCATCAAAGAATCCCATGAGAACATCAAAAAAGCCGGAGTCGAAAACCTGGTCGAAATACACCAGCAGGATATTCGCACGGTCGATTTGTCGCCGGCGACGGTACTGACTATGTATCTGCTGCCGGAGGTGAATCTGATGATCCGGCCAAACATTTGGAAGCAAATGAAGCCGGGTTCACGCGTTGTCTCCCATGACTTCGACATGGGCGACTGGAAGCCGCTTAAGACCGAAAACATCAAAGACGGATCGAGCTGGGACCACACGCTCTATCTCTGGCACGTCGAAGCGCCGAAAAAATGACGGTAAGCACCAGAGCCCGTATGAAACTGAAGCAAACCCTACTTGGTATAATTCTGCAGCTTGGTTTTGCATGCGGCGTTACGGTAGCCGCAGAGATGAAGATCGGTGTCGCCGAAGCTTTGACAGGCAACGCGGCGCAATATGGCGTGCCGATCCGCAAGGGCTTTGAGCTGGCCGTCGGTGAGCTCAATGGCAGCGGCGGCATCAATGGCAATAAGATCGAGCTGGTGATTGAAGACGAGCAAGGCAAGAAGGAAGAAGCGATCAACGTCTTCAAGAAACTGATTTTCCAGGACAAAGTCTTGATGTTGTTCGGACCAACGCTGTCGAATTCGGCCCAAGCTTCCGATCCGGTCGCCCAAGCCGGCAAAGTCGTCGTGTTCGGGACCTCGAATACGGCTGACGGGATTACTTCGATCGGCAATTATGTGTTTCGCAATTCGGTTACCGAGGCGGACATCCTACCGGTAACGCTGAAGGTCGCGGCGCAGAAAACCGGCTTGAAAAAAGTCGCCGTGCTATACGGTAACGACGACATTTTTACCAAGAGCGGCTACGATAATTTCGTCAAAGCTTTGCAGGCTCTGAAGATACCAGTGGCCACGGCCGAGACCTTTGCCAAAGGCGATGTGGATTTCAAACCGCAACTGACCAAGATAAAGGCCAGTAATCCTGACGCGATCGTGCTTTCAGCGCTGGTGGCGGAAGGTGGGCCAATCATGGTTCAGGCGCGCCAGTTGGCGATCACGCTGCCGTTCATCGGCGGCAACGGCATGAACTCGCCGCGCGTGTTTGAGCTGGCAAAAGACAGCTCGGATAATCTCTGGGTCGGTAGCCCCTGAATAAGCGCTTTATCACCGCCTATCAAAAAGCCTACAGTTCGCTGCCGGATCAATTTGCGGCTCAAGCTTACGACGCGGTCTATATCGTCGCCCAGGCACTTAAGAAAGTTAAGCCGACGGGCAAGCTCGATGCCGACCGTAAGGCTTTGCGAGACGCGTTACCTGGGACGCAGTGGACCGGCGCGACGGGCCCCTTCAAGTTCCGACAAGTCACCGCTCGTGACGGCAAGCCCGCCGGCTACGATGCCGTGCAAACCGCTATCGTCATGATGACCAAGGGCAATCAGTACGTCATCCAAAAATAGCGGATGCTCGCGCAGCAACTCGTCAATGCGATTTCACTGGGTGGCGTCTACGCTCTCTTCGCGCTCGGTTTTACCTTAGTCTTCGGTGTACTGAACGTCT
Source organism: Deltaproteobacteria bacterium (assembly GCA_005879255.1). The sequence continues at coordinate 9,925 of VBKY01000037.1, read as the reverse complement.
TAAACCTCGCCCACGGCGCGATATTCATGCTCGGCGCCTACGCGGCTTTACAGGCAGTTATCCATTTGCGCTTGCCGCTGCTGGCTTCTGCCTTCTTTGCAATGCTGATCACCGGGGTCGCCGGCTGGCTGCTCGATAGACTGATCTTTGCACCATTGCGGGCGCGCCGAGCGCCGCATCTGGTGCCGATGATCGCAACCATCGGTTTGGCAATTTCTTTGAATAGTCTAGTTCAAGGCTTCTTTGGCGCCGAGAATCTGCGATTTCCTTTGGATGCACTGTCTGCAGAGGCGTTAAGTCTAAGGGGGGTCCAGATCACTTGGCTTGAGTTGCGCATTATATTTCTGGCCTTCGTATTGATGGTCGCGTTGCTCTGGGGCCTTAAAAAAACCCGCATCGGCTGTGCTTTGCGCGGCTTGGCCGAATCGCCCAAGGCGGCAGCATTAATGGGAGTGGATGTTGAAGGGCTCTTCCGCATGACCTCAGTCATTGCAGCCGTGCTTGGCGGCATGGCTGGCGTCCTGATCGCCCTGTATACCAACGCCGTATTTCCGCAGATGGGCCAGCCGATGTTGCACAAGGGCATCGCCGTCGTGATCCTTGGCGGCATGGGCGACATTCGCGGCGCTTTGCTCGGCGGCTTCTTTCTCGGTTTTGCCGAGGTGTTTTCGGTCGCCTATATTGGTTCCACTATGCGCGACGCAGTGGCTTTCGGTCTTCTATTCGTCATTCTACTATTCCGGCCGGAAGGTCTGTTTGGCAAAGCCGCACAACGGCGAGCCTAACGAACGCCGCTAATACCAACCCAAAGAATATGCCATGGAATGGCTGGAAAGTTTCTGGGCAACCTACAGCACCTTGGTTCTATCTGTTGGGACCAACGTTTTGCTAGCGCTATCGATCTACTTGACTCTGGCATGCGGTCTGCTCACGGTGGCCAATGCCGCTTTCATGGGGCTTGGCGCATATACCTCCGGCCTGCTCACGATAAATACCGGAATGCCGTTTCTGCTTGCTCTGCTACTCGGTGCGCTTGTTCGTATATCTCGCGATGGCAACTCTGGCTTTTGGCGAAGTCGTGCGCATAGTGATCCTTAATGCAGAAAATCTCACTGGCGGCGCCCTCGGCCTCAATGGCATTCCACAGCTGACGGGATGGTTTGAAGTGATGTCGGCCGTGAGTTTAACACTCTACATTTTACTGCGACTGGCGCGTTCGCGCGTCGGCCGCGCCATGGCGGCGATCCGTCAAGACGAGATTGTTACTGAACTGATGGGAGTGAATGTTCGCTCCTATAAACTATTCGTCTTCGTGTTCGGTGCAGCGCTGGCCGGATTGGCGGGCGCGCTTAACGCTCATTTTACCTTTTTCATTAGCCCCAATGAGTATGGTTTTGAACGCGGCGTTGAAATTCTCGCGATGGGAGTACTCGGTGGCAGCGGTAGCCCATGGGGCGCGGGTATATCTCGCGATGGCAACTCTGGCTTTTGGCGAAGTCGTGCGCATAGTGATCCTTAATGCAGAAAATCTCACTGGCGGCGCCCTCGGCCTCAATGGCATTCCACAGCTGACGGGATGGTTTGAAGTGATGTCGGCCGTGAGTTTAACACTCTACATTTTACTGCGACTGGCGCGTTCGCGCGTCGGCCGCGCCATGGACTTCAGGTGTTGGAAGACGTCAGCTTGACGGTACCCGAGCATGGGATCTTTGGTCTGATCGGCCCCAACGGCGCTGGAAAAACCACGGTGTTTAATCTTATTTCCGGTTTGCTTGCCCCTAGCGCCGGGACGATCGATTGGGCGGGCCGGCGACTCGACGGCATGGCGCCCTTTCGCATTACCCGCGCGGGTATCGCGCGAACCTTCCAAAACATACGCGTCTTCAGAGAGATGACCCTGATTGAAAACGTCCTCGTTGCGATGGGGGATCACTCACGCGATAACGTCTTCAGACTTATCCTACCTTTGTCCCGCTTCCGCGAGGTGGAACAGCGCGAAGAGAAAACCGCGCGTGAGCTTTTATCCAGAGTAGGGCTCGCGGACAAGGCCAGGCTTCTTGCCGGAACACTTTCATATGGCGAGCAACGGCGCCTCGAATTGGCGCGAGCCCTCGCGACGGAGCCGAAGTTACTTTTACTCGACGAACCCGCGGCCGGAATGAACTCCGTCGAAAAGCAGCATTTGATGAATGAGGTCACTAGGCTCGATGAAAGCGGCCTCAGTATTTTAATCATCGAGCACGATATGCGGTTTATCATGGGCTTGTGTGAGCAAGTCGCCGTGTTGAACTTCGGCCGGCTGATTGCCCGAGGCTCTCCTGATGAAATTCGCGCAAACCCTGAAGTCATCGAGGGACGAGATGATGAGCCAGGTCCTGGGTCAGGGGCGAACCTGCCATGAGCAATTTTCTCGTCGTTTCGGGACTGCGGGTCCACTACGACGCAATCGAAGCTGTGAAGGGCATTGATCTGAGCCTTCACCAGGGTCAGATCACGACCTTGCTTGGGGCCAATGGCGCAGGTAAATCCTCCACATTATTGGCGCTCTCCGGCTTGCTCCGAGCGAGCGCGGGTTCGATCATTTTCGATGGCGCGGAATTGCGAAATCTACCGCCACACCGAATCCATGCCCGCGGTCTTGTACAGGTTCCCGAGGGCCGGGAAATTCTGACGACGCTGACAGTCAAAGAAAATTTGTTATTGGGAGCTTATCGACGCCAGCGACGAGAAGAAATCGCAGCGGATTTAGAAAATACGTTGATGCTGTTTCCACGCCTTAAGGAGCGGCTCGACGGCGCAGCGGGCAATCTTTCCGGCGGCGAGCAGCAAATGTTGGCGATTGCCCGAGCGCTCATGGCCCGGCCCCGCCTGCTGCTGTTAGATGAGCCTTCGATGGGATTGGCGCCGCTCCTGGTGCAGGAAATTTTTAAAACCTTGCGGCAACTGAATGAGCAGGGGTTGACGATCTTTTTGGTCGAGCAGAACGTGCGCCAAGCGCTAAGAGTTGCTCATTATGCTTACGTCATGGAAAGCGGCGAGATAGTGCTGTCCGGCCCCAGCTCGGAGCTGCTCAACAATCCCAAGGTGATCGAAGCCTATCTCGGGGCCTAGAAAGCTTCAGGAAGTAACCAGGTGGTGCCAAATTTTTGCCTCCGCGTGGCATTGCTAATCAACGCAGTCATTCGAAAACCACAATAACTCCCACTGACAGATCGTTCGAGGGATTTACAGAATTGTTTCAGCTTGTGCCAGTTTTCGTTTTTCCTGCACTTCTCTGTAGGACTTTCCTGCGAATGTCTGTCCGAAATTCCAATTTTTGTCGCTTTTTGGCAGGTTCCGGCTCGCTCCCATTAATGGCATGAAACCTGCCTATCTCGGGCCAAAGAGTTAGCGACATGCAGGAGGATCACTGATGGATGAAATTCTGACGGCTAGTGAAGTTGCAGAGCTGTTGCAAATCCACCCGCGGACGGTTTACAAGCTCGTCAAAGAGGGGTCCATCCCGGGGCGCAAATTCGGCGGCGGCTGGCGCTTTAGTCGGAGCGAGATTCTCGCCATGGTTTCGCCTCAAGGAACTACGCCGCCGCCAGGCAAGATGCATACGGAAGAACGTTAATCTGCCGATTCTCCAGTAGACTAGCTAAATTTCCAGCTCACCAAAATATGCCGGCCGGACTATGGAGTCCGGTCGACACGGGGCGCCAATTCGTCCCTTACTTCGGTGCAATAGCCCGCGGTGGAAATTTCCCATTTTTGCCACGGCCTTGACTTAGTGCGCGTTCCAACGCTAGGAGATACGCACAACCCGTTATTCGCGGAGATACGATAATCCAATGAGCGGTGCACTAGCAGGAATCAAAGTCGTAGAAGCGGCAAGTTACGTGACCGGCCCCTTTGCTGCGCAGCTGTTGGCGGACATGGGGGCAGAAGTAATCAAAATCGAAGAGCCCAAACGAGGTGATCCTTTTCGCGGCTGGGGCGAACGAAATTACTCGGCGACGTTCTGCAGTTTAAACCGCAACAAGCAAAGCATCACGCTCGATCTGCGCACCGATGAGGCGACCGAGATCGCCCGTAAACTTGCATCCAGAGCCGACGTGCTGATTCAAAATTTTCGCCCCGGGGTTATGGAAAGCGCGGTCTAGGATACGATGACATCAGGAAGCTCAATCCCAAAATAGTCTACTGTTCGATTTCAGGATTCGGCCCCCGGGGACCATACCGCGATATGCCCGGATACGATACGGTTGGCCAAGCACGCAGCGGACTCTTAAGTTTGTTGACAGACCCCGGAAAGCCGCAAGGGATGAGGATTTCATTTTCCGATCATTTGACCGGCATGTACGCTTGCTATGGCGTTTTGGGCGCTCTGATGAACCGTATGCTCACCGGCGATGGACAACATGTTGAGACTTCCTTACTACGCGCCTCAGTATCTTTCGTCAGCGAAAATGCCGCGCGCTACTTCGAGACCGGGCATGTGCCAAGGCGCAAACATCGCACGACGACGGCCGGTGTGTTTGCTTTTGAGGATCGAGACGGATTGCCCTTCGTTCTGCATATGTCATCGCCCGACAAGTTTTGGCTGGGCCTCTTTGACGTCGTTGGCAAGCCGGAATGGGCCCAAGATGCCCGCTTTAATAATCGCAAAGTAAGGGTGGAAAATTACGATGCTCTGGTCGAAGAATTGCAGCCGATCTTTCGTAGCGGCGGTCGCGATGATTGGCTCCGCCGGTTGACAGAAAAGGATGTTCCGGCCGCGCCAATCAACACGCTTGATGAAGTATTCGCTGATCCGCAGGTGCGCGAGTATGATTTTCCTATTGAAATCGAGCATCCGAAGATGGGTAAAATGAAATTGGTCGGCAACGCCGTCGACATGAGCCGCACTCCGCCAAGCATCGACCGGCCGCCGCCGGTATTGGGAGAACATACGGAAGAGATTCTAACCTCGTTGGGCTACGATGGTGTCGCGATCGCTTCACTGCGCGACCACGGAGTGATCCGAAGCAGTTGGAGTTATGGAGTGATGGAGTAGTGGAAGGATGGGGCGTTGGGAGGCCCAGCACTCCAACACTCCAGTATCCCGTCGCTTTCGCCTCATGCGTCATCCTAGTTTAACCCCGCTGTCTCACGATCATCATCACGGTTTGGCCTTGGCGCTGCGTTGCCGCAAGCAGGCGCTCGGCCAAATCAAACCAATGGGTGCTGCAGGGCTGCGTGAGCGAGCGAAGGAATTCTTATCGTTCTACGCCAGCAATCTGGTGGCGCACTTTCGCGCCGAAGAGGAAGTCCTGTTTCCATTGCTCGGTAATGCGGCGCCGGGGAGCAGCAGAGTTATTGACGAACTGCTTAGCGAACACGAGCAGATCCGCCAAGCGGCCACGCAGCTGGAAAACGGCACTGGCTTGGCGAAATTGATTTTCGATCTAGGCGATCTACTCGAACGCCACATTCGCAAAGAAGAGCGGGAACTGTTCCCACTCTTCGAGCAGCATGTGAAGGCGGCTGAAGCTGTCGCGATTGGGCAGGAGCTTAAGAAAGTTCTCAACGCCGGACCTGTTTAACGGCGGGGGAGTCTCAAAAAGCGGTCGGGAGTGGGCAAATCAAGCTGCCATTTCAACCCGAACCGGGGAATCTTGCAGCAAGTCGAGATCCTTTCACTTCCTTGTTTAGGACGACGCTAGCTGGAGCGCCTGGCCCCATGGCTACTCGATAATTTTCAGCAGGACGTGACGACGGTTTTTTGTGTGGGGTCTCACCTGACTAGGCCAGCGGCCCATTTCGATCGCTTTGTCCCATGCGGGACTGGTTAGGACCTCAGGACTCTCGAGCTCGTAAATCGCCGTGTATGTTGGTTCATTCGGGATTTCGATGGTCTTTTTCTCCCCTCCAATATTCATGGTCAGGGCGCCTCGCTTGTAACGCGTAACGCCCAGAACGCCCGGCACCTTGTTCAGGTTTGGTATATGTTCCTTGTCATAGACTTCATTAAAAATTGCTTCGTGCTCGTGATCGACGTCCATGCTGGCAATCATCAGATACTTCGCTTTGGCTGTCATCGTCGTGATCTCCTCGTGACTGCGCGCTGTGTAGCGGGCCGAAATTACATGCCCAAGAAAGTTGTAATATCCGGCGCTGGAGATTTGATCTCCACCACGATGGATTCTTCGATCCCTTCGACACCGTGGGGCACTCCCTTTGGGTGGCGGCAAACGTCACCGGGGCCGAGAATATACTCTTCAGCGCCGACCGTCATTTTTACTTTCCCTTTGACGACGTAGGCCAGTGACTCGTGCGAGTGAACGTGCAACGGCGCGCCGACGCCCGGTGTGTAATAAATCTCCAGAAAAGTCATTTCATCGCCTTTGATCAGCGGTTTGACGAGCAGTTCGCCGCCGTACATCGGCTTGCCTTCGATCGATTTTACGATAACGCCCCGAACATCGGAGTTCTTGGATAAGATCATATGCTGGTCCTTTCTCATCTGCCGCCAATAAAGCGCGAGCGCTGGCGCCGCAGCGACCGAACGAGGTTCGACTCTATCGGCGCATAGTGGGCTTGTCAAAGCCTAGCCGCTATCGAGTTTCACCAAATTTAGGAGAGTTACGTAGCATTTTGGCTAGGTTGCTTTAAAAGCCTTGCCTCGGATTGCGAGAATAGTTAGCCTAGTCGTCATTTGATTACGGCTGTTGGTCGGTTGCCAACCGAAGGAGGGATCTAGAATCATACGATTTGTAACAATCTCCGCTTTGTTCGATTCTGTCAATCATAGGCCCTTCTTTCATTCAGACACGCTTCTTGTAGTCATGCGCCTTCCTGCGCCATCCTCTGTCAATCTGGATCGCTATTAGAAAAAAGGCGCCGCGTCCATGTTTAGCGGTTATCAAGCGCGACAGGTTGGGGAATGGTTTACGTCATTAGCTGACGAATCTCCCGGGGATGGGCGAAAGAACGTTATGATGCTGCAGTGGCTGGCCACCATTGCAACTTCCTATTTTTCTCTGTTCAGCGGGGGGTCGATCCATGACGACCCGTTGGTTCTAGCGCTGGTCGCGGGTTTGATGCTGACTGCGTTTGTGCTGCAGAAGCTTCCCGAGTCAATTATCCTTTCGACGCACTTCAACTCCCTGCTCATTGTCGGCGATATTTTTTTCATTTTGCTCGCGATCGGGCTCAATCGCGAGTCCCCCTGGGATTTGTTTCTGCTATTTTTTCTCTGCCTTTACATCGCCGGAGTCGGGGAAACTGTTCTCAAGCAATATTGGGATGTTTGCTTTTCACTATCGTTTTTACCTTCATGACATTTTCGTCGCAAGAAAAGCTTTGGCTCGATTCGGATACGCTGGTGAGAATTCCATTTTTGTTCGGTGTTTCCATGCTGTACGCCTATTTGGCTCACTAAGCGAAGAGCGAGAAGAGGAGAGCCGACCAAGCCGAACAAGCTCAAATTGTCGGGCGCCGGCTAGTTTCCGGTCTGGCTCACGATATCAAAAGCCCGCTTTCGGTCATAAAAGGCTTCGCTGAAGTCATTGGTTTAAACCTAGCGAATGTTCCGGGGCAAGAATATAGTGTGACAGCCGCGCAGCGCATCCAGGAAAACGTCGATCGCATCCTCAGGCTTATCATGGGCTTCTTGGATGCATCGAAGGCAGAAGGGGGTGAAAGTCAACAATTAGCGACATCCGTCGCACTGAACGCGATAATCACCGAAGTTGCGAGACAACAAACGGTGGACTTGTGGAGTAATGATTTGACCGTCGATTTGCGATTGGATCCGAATCTCCCGGAGATCTCAGGTGACGCCGCTCAACTTGAACGCGTGTTTTGGAATCTGATGAGCAATGCCATCAAATTCACCGCGGCGAATGGCAAGATCACGATTTCAACCGAGGCTGTCCGCGACCAGGTTTGCGTCAAAGAGAGCGACACCGGCATTGGCATTTCGAAGGATGAGATGCCCTTGCTATTTTCCGAGTTTCGCCGGCTCAAGGGAGCTAGCACGACTGAAGGCAGCGGTCTAGGTCTCGATATCGTGAAAAATATCGTTAAGGGTCATGGTGGTACGGTCAATGTCGAAAGCGAATTGGGCGCCGGCGCGACGTTCCTTTTGCATTTCCCAATTGCCGGAAAACCCCCAGTATCGCGCGGCGAACAGCAGCGCCAAGGGATCGAGCAGTTTGACTGACGTACAGATTCAACGGCCCGCACGACCTATATTGCTCGGCGTTCACTCTTCTTAAGGAGTGCCGTTGATAGCGGTGGTCGCTGGTTCAATTTGACAATCTGAGATCGGGTATTGTTGGCCCGGGCTACTTCCTAAACCCGCCGATGAGCGCTCTTCGGCCGCCGTCCCATAAGCATTGCACGTTGCTAAAGCCCGCCTGACCCAGCCACTTCATCTGCTCTTTCAAAGACGGTCTCATGCGGTCGAAATTTAAAAAACAGCCACCGGTTTTAACCAATGAAAAGGTTTCACCATAGATGGCTCGAATAGTTTCCGGCGCGCGGACATTATGGATCGCGATCGAAGAAACCACTGCGCCAAACGGCCCTTTGATCTTTCGGCTCCAACCGGGCTTACTGAAGTCGCAGAGGACAAACTTCACGCGGCCTTTGAGGCCGGCCATGCGCTGACGGCCGAGCTTGACCATCTCGTCTGAACCGTCCTGACATAAAGCGGTGGCGTGGGAGAAATGATTGAGGAGAAACTGACTCAACGCGCCGTAACCGGCGCCGAGATCCAACAGGTTAAACTTTGCGCCTTGATCGTAAGGCACGGTTTCAGCAATCAACTGGAAGATGTGCTGTCGTTCGACTTCCCGTTCATCCTGCCGCTCCGCCCAATCGTTCACGTATTTTTTGGAATCCCAATCATGATGGTTCCAAGGGTCCGGTATTTTTGGTTTTGGCATCGCTGTCTCCCAGTATCTTGTCGATTGGAAAAATACCACTACGTTTATTGACGCGCAATCGGAGATCCGCTGTTCGTTCATCTGACGACGTAAGCGAAACCTTGATCTTGACTCAAACGGACCCCTTGTCAGGTGACTTCTCTATTTCATAGGATAGGTGCAGGCGAAAAGTCTAAACCTTGGAAGGAGAGGTCACGATGGCGCGTATTCGGCATCTTGCTATTCTCACCGAAGACGTGGAGAAACTGGTGCGCTTTTATACCACGGCTTTCGGTTTAAAAATTGTTCCTGGGATCGGCACCGCAACTTATCTGTCCGATGGCCACATCAACCTGGCGATCATCCCGATCGGGCCCGAGCGAGCGATAGAAGGAGACAAGTTAAAGCCCGGGCTCTATCATTTCGGTTTCGAGGTCGAGGATGTCGCGAGCCTGCGAGGGACATGCGCAGAGCTCAGCGCCGCGTCGGGGATCGATAAGCGGCCGCCGAACCGCGAGGCCGAATACCGGGTGCATGATCCGGATGGCAATCCCATCGATCTGTCGCAACATGGCTGGCCGATTTGACGAGGATGCCGTGGGGGCCCTCACCCTCTCCCGCGTGTGCGGGAGAGGGTGAGACCACTGATTCATTCTTCGTCGGAGGTGCGTGACTGTCCGGAAGCTTACCCCGGGCGTTAAGAACGTGCGACTTCTTCGAATGTGGGCTCTGGCATGCCGGCTTTCCAGGTCGGGTCGCGTAACTCTAGACGGTTGCCGCTAGGATCGAAAAAATAAAGCTCTCTACCCGTGAAAAAACCCTTGGCGCGGTAATAAAGCCGGTCGATGGGGATCTTCCGCTCTTGAAAAATCTTGCACGCCTGCACTAACGTTTCCGGACTCACTGTGAAAGAATGGTGAACATTATAATCCTCGGCAAACGATTTATCGACGTTCGGCGCGCGCTCACAGAGAAGAATGTTATGGTCGCCGACGTTGAAGCAGGACATGCCGGAATTGCCAAGCCGCCCC